>NZ_LDUL01000090.1:0-64055 GCF_001043615.1 Burkholderia sp. LK4 | reverse complement strand
GTCAACCTATTTCAGGACGGGTCAGGCGGAAAAGAAAAAGGGCTTTCCCGGAGGAAAGCCCTTTTAAGGTGGCGCGGCTGGCAGGATTCGAACCCACGACCCCTTGGTTCGTAGCCAAGTACTCTATCCAACTGAGCTACAGCCGCACGCAAAACGGTACTGCTTGACTGTCGGAACCTTCTGCGATGGGAAGGCCCCCAAAAAAGTGGCGCGGCTGGCAGGATTCGAACCCACGACCCCTTGGTTCGTAGCCAAGTACTCTATCCAACTGAGCTACAGCCGCACGCAAAACAAAACTTCTACTGCTTCGAACTGAAAGGGCCTTCGGTTCGGAAGGCCCTCGAAAAAAGTGGCGCGGCTGGCAGGATTCGAACCCACGACCCCTTGGTTCGTAGCCAAGTACTCTATCCAACTGAGCTACAGCCGCACGCAGAAGCGAAATTATAGCAGGGTTGTATAAAAAGGGAAGCCTTATTCGCGAATTGTTCTGCGCAGCCTTGCCGGGGCCCCCATCGTGTACCCTTGGAGCATCAGTCATCCACGTTGAACCTGCATCATGAACAAGGCGTTTGTCAAAGAGTCGGACGGCGACGACGACGATCTCGACCAGGCCCAGCCGGCGATTCCGGCGGGCGCGAAGAACTACATCACGCCGGACGGCCACAAGCGGCTGAGGGACGAACTGCTGAACCTGATCGACGTCGAGCGTCCCGAGGTCGTGCGGCTCGTGTCCTGGGCCGCATCGAACGGCGACCGGTCGGAAAACGGCGACTACATCTACGGCAAGCGGCGGCTTCGCGAGATCGATCGCCGCATCCGCTTCCTGACGAAGCGGCTCGATCTTGCCGAAGTCGTCGATGCGAGCCGGCAGGAGAATGTCGACCAGGTGTTTTTCGGTGCAACGGTCGATTACGAGACGCCGGACGGCGAGGATCATACGATCACGATCGTGGGGATCGACGAGGTCGATCTGGATCGCGGCTGCGTCAGCTGGATTTCCCCGGTCGCGCGTGCGCTGATCAAGGCGAAGATCGGCGATACCGTCATGCTGATGACGCCGGCCGGCCCGCAGCCGATCGACGTGCTCGACGTTCGCTACCCGCCGCGGGACAACGCCTGAGCGATACCCGGCGCAGTCCGGCAAAGAAAAAGCGCCCCGACGGGGCGCTTCGTCATCCGGCGTGCAGCGGATGTGCCGGTCGCTCAGAAGCGATGGCGCATGCCGGCCGTGACCGCGATCTGCTTGTTGGTCGATGACGCGGCGCCCAGCCCGTTGATGTTGGCGCCGAGGTCGAGGCCGTCGTTGTTGACCTTCTGGAACTCGCCCTGCAGGTAGACGTCGGTGCGCTTGGACAGCGCATAGTCGGCTTGCAGGTTGAACTGGTGCCAGGTCGGCTTGTCGCCGGCCAGGCGGCCCTGCGTGTACGTGTAGGAGCCGGCAAGCGACAGCGCCGGCGTCAGCGCGTAGCGGCCGTTGAGTTCGTAGTTGCTGAAGCGCGCGGTTCCGCCGAGGCCCGTGATGCCACCGGACACGCCGGACTGCCCCGCGCTGATTGCACGGATGCCGGTGAGGCGCGTCTGCGTGAACACGAAGCCGACCGTGGCCGGGCCGAACCCGTAGTTCAGGCCGGCGCCCCAGGTGCGCTGCACGCGCGAGGCGAAGGTCCAGTCGCCGGTCACCGCGCCCGGATCAGTCGCTGCCTGCGCGAGCGCGTTCACGTCGCTGTTCAACTGCAAGTAGGCCGCGGCGAAGTTGAAGCCCAGGTAGCTGTACGACACGCCGCCGCTATAGGCGCGGTTGTTCGCGAAAGACGTCGAGTTCGAGAACCCGTACAACGCACCGAACTTGAGGCCGCCGTAGTTCGCGCTCTGATATTTGACCGAGTTGTTGATCCGGAACGAGTTGTTCAGGTTGTCGTTGTCGAACGGGTGGGCGAACTGCGTGCCGCCGTACTGGGTGCCGGTCAGCGACAGCGGCCCGAGATAGTCGACGACGCTGTCGTACTGCCGGCCCAGCGTCAGCGAACCGTAGCTGTCGTGTGCGAGGCCGACAAACGCTTGCCGGCCGAATTCGCGGCCGTTCTGCTTCAGCGCGCCGTTATTGATGCCGAAACCATTTTCCAGCGTGAAGATCGCTTTCATGCCGCCGCCGAGATCTTCGGTGCCGCGCAGGCCCCAGCGGCTGCCGTTGACCGAACCGCTCGTTTCCTGCCAGGCGCTGTGGCCGTGCTGATTGTTCGTGTAGGTGATGCCGGCGTCGATCAGGCCATAGAGCGTCACGCTGCTCTGGGCATGGGCTGCCGTAACGAATACACCCGACAACGCGGTGACGATCAGGGTTTTTTTCATGGATCTGTCTCCAAACAGGATGATGTCGATCGAACCTGCTGCGGACTGGCATGTTCTGCTTGACGCTGCGGCCGATCCGGCAGAGCGGCGGTGCGGTTTTCAAAAAGCCATCTGCAGTGTAAGGAGTGCGCGCAGCGGGGGAGGGATGCGCTTTAAGCAATAATATATTTTGGAATCCGCAAAGATCGTTGGGCTAGTGCAAACGGTTGTCCAGCAAGGGTTTGCGGCGATGCAGCGAAAGAAAATGGCCCTCAGGACTGCGTAACGGATGTTGCGCGATCGCGACAGGTAATCAGCGGCAGGCGACGGCGGTCATAGCGCGATTATTGACACATCGGCAATAGAGGTTTGTGTGGAGCATGGATAATGAAAGGTTGTTCTCTCGCTATACTGCGATCTCTGCTTTCCGAAGCAGACTTTTTCGTTGACGGAAAAGATCTCCAAACCTTTGTCGGCGCGACTTCCCAGTCGCGCTTTTTTTTTGCCCCGCCGCTGCGCACTACTGCGTGTACGAGCGCCGCTTGCGCTTGGCCGCAGGCGCGGCCTCCTCGGCTTCGTTCGGGGGCGGCGTGTATGTCCAGTCTTCCATCACGTAGTGACGGGCATCGAGAGGCGATGCAAGCAGGTTCTGCCAGTGATCGCCGTGCCAGGTCGTATCGAACTCGGTGTCGCACGGCGCTTCGCGCGCGGACTCTGCCAGAGCGCGGGACTTGCGGCGTACGCGCCCGAGTCGGCTCGCGAAGCGCTTGATTCCGTCCAGCCACATGACCTTCTCCTTCCTTCCGGCATTGGATGAGCATCGCAATGTCCCCGCATTTCCGCAACCCGGAAAAAACCCGAGGATTTTACCGAGGCGATTTGTCCCCGGTAGAAATTTCAGGGTCGAGATTATTGGAACTCCCACCCCGGTAATGTTGACAGGTTTTTGACTCGAATCAATTAATAAAGGGCGGTGGTGTACCGATTCCAATGGCATTAGCACTTTTTTGATAAAACGATCATCAAAAATTTTCTTGACGCACCCGGATTGTCCAATTTATAAAGTGAGCACTCCGTCCTCGGGCGGCGTGCTGGTGCTGGTGCTGGTGCAGTTGCTGGCGCGATGTTTCGGGATTTCGGGAAACGGCTATAAAAATAGCTTTTTTGATCTAATCGAGTGGGGAACGAAGACATGGATACCGGTATCGTGAAATGGTTTAACGATGCTAAAGGTTTCGGCTTTATTACGTCGGACAATGGTGGTGAAGATTTGTTTGCGCACTTTTCCGAAATCAAGATGGACGGCTTCAAGACGCTGAAGGAAAACCAGCGTGTTTCGTTCGACGTGAAAGTCGGGCCGAAAGGCAAGCAGGCAGCGAATATCCAGGCGGTCTGACGCGCCACGCATTGCCGATCACGTCCGGCCCCCGCATGGCGGGGGCTTTTCATTTTTCGGGGACGGAACAATACGGTTCGGGCTCGCCGCGAACAGGGATGCCGGTGCATACTCACGGAAGCATCGTTTCCCAGTCTTTTCATGTCCGATTTCCCCCGTCCGTCCGATCCGGCCAGCGAACAGCCGCTCGTTTTCGTCGACCTTGAAACCACGGGCGGCTCGCCCGCCGAACACCGCATCACCGAAATCGGCGTGGTCGAAATCGGCCCGCTCGGCGTGTCGACGTGGACGACGCTCGTCAATCCAGGGCAGTCGATTCCGCCGTTCATCCAGCAACTGACGGGTATTTCGGACGAGATGGTGCGCGACGCGCCGTCGTTCGCATCGCTGGCGCCGGCCTTGTTCGAGCGGCTCGACGGCAAGCTTTTCGTCGCGCACAACGCAAGCTTCGACCGCGGTTTCCTGCGGGCCGAATTCGAGCGCGCCGGGTTCGCGTTCAATCCCGACGTGCTGTGTACGGTGCGGCTGTCGCGTGCGCTGTTCCCGCGTGAAACGCGGCACGGGCTCGACGCGTTGATCGAGCGCCACGGCCTCGTGCCGGCTGCGCGCCACCGGGCGCTGGCGGATGCCGATCTCCTGTGGCAGTTCTGGCGCCAGTTGCACGACATCGTGCCGCTCGAGCGGCTGCGCGATCAGATCGCGCGCACGACGCGCCACTTCCGTCTGGGCGGCGACCTGACCGAAGCGTGGCTCGATACCGCGCCGGCCGGTTGCGGCGCGTACGCACTGTTCGGGGAGGGCGACGCGCCACTGTACGTCGGCCGCAGCGTACGCGTGCGGCAGCGGTTGCGCGCGTTGTTGACGGGAGAGCGTCGGTCGTCGAAGGAAATGCGGCTTGCGCAGCAGGTGCGGCGCGTTGAATGGCGCGAGACGGGTAACGAACTGGGGGCGATGCTCGCGGAAGCGCAATGGATCGCCGGGCTGCGTCCGTCGTACAACCGGCGCCCTGCGGCCGACACGGCCCGTGTCGGCAACGCACCCTGGCCGTTCGAAGGCGCCGTGGCGTTCGAGGCGAGCGGCGAGCGCCGCCTGTTTCATGTGATCGATGGGTGGCGCTATCTCGGCGTCGCGGAATCGCTCGACGCGGCCGCGCAGCTCGCGGCCGACGGGGCGGCCGGCGCGTTCGAACCCTTCACCCACCGCCTGTTGCAGACGCATCTCGCGCGCGGCCTGCAACTGATTCCGCTCGCCGCACTCACGCCCGCGGGCCAGGCGGGTTGACCCGGCGCGACCGTCGTATCAGCCGATCGCGCTTGCGCCGCCGGCCGAGCAGACGTGCGACAGCGCGGTGTCGAGCGCCTGCGTCTGCGTGGAGTCGTAGCGCGTGAGCGTCTTCCAGTTCGCGATGCTGCGCGCGAGCCGCGCCTGACAATCAGGCGCATCGCGCAGCGGTGCGACCTGCGTGAGCCCCGTGAGCATTTTCTGCGTCAGCCGGTCGAGCGCCGGGCGCGTGCTGGTCGCGAGATCGGGAGGCGTGCCTTCCGGCGGCCGCGTCGCGCGCCAGGTTGCGAACAGGGCGTTCTGCACATCCTTGCTCGCGGCGATCTGATCCTCGAAGAACGTCCGCGCGAACGCGGGATCGACGCCGGCCTGTGCCGCGCGCTTCCCGACCGATTCGAGCAGCGCCGCTTCGCGCGGCCGGTCCTCGATTGCCTTGTGATTTGCCCATTTCCATCGAGCCACCGGCTCAGCGAGCGCGAGGCGCTGCGACGCGAGCGCGACGATGTTGGTGAGGGCGGTGTCGTCGCCGTCCGCAACGGCGATGCGCGGGGACGAAAAGAGGGCGACGCCGAGCGCGGCGACAGCGACGCTGGCACGAATGGCTTGCTTCATCGGAACGATCGGGAGAGCCGGGCGGGCCGGACGTGGAAAACCAGAAGGATAGACGAAGACAGCCGCGCGGCGTAGCGACGCGACAGAGGAATCAGCAGGCGAGCTGATCCGGCACCGTCAGGCTGTTGCGGCCCGGGTGCGAGGCGAGTTGCGCGCGATGCGCAATGATGAACCGCACGATAGCGATGATCGACACGTGGCGGTTACAGAACCGAACAGGCGTTCACTTCGGCGAGTACAGCTTGTGCTGCTCGTCGAAGAATGCCCGTACGTGGTCGGGCAATTCGGCGAGGAATTCCACGCCGACGGGTTCCGGATCCGGGCTCATCACTTGCTCGGGCGGTGGCATGCGAGTTGGTCTTTCGTCCATGGTCATTTCTCCAGCAGGTTCGATGATTATCATCCTCACGCTTGGATTTATGCCAGTGGCGAATCGTTAGATTTTGTCTCTGTTGTATTAACGGCACATGCGCTCGGACGCGCGCTGCGATGCCGACTATCGAGTCGTGCGGAATCGGCAACAATCGGGCCGCTTGTTATACTTGCGCGCACTTTTTCCTGGACCGCGATGAAACGAACGACGCGATGGATCGGCCTCGTATGGCTGGCGCTGGTACTGAACGTACTGTCGCCCGTCGTCGGCTATGCGCGTCTCGCCTCGAGCGGCTCCGGCGAGCTCACCCTCGAGTTGTGCAGTGCAGCGGGCGCCCGCCAGATCGTGCTCGCGCAGGCCGGCGGCGACCACGATGCGCCGTCGTTCGACCATGCAGGCGTGCCGCACTGCGTGTACTGCCCCGGCTTCGCGGCGAACGTGGCGCTCGGTACGAGCCTGCCCGCGCTGCCGGGTTTCGTGCGGACGTTTGCCTACCGCGCGGCAGCACCCGTCATTCCCGATTGCCCCCGCAAGGGTATCCGTCTCGCGCAGCCTCGCGCGCCGCCTGAAAACGCTCCGATCTGATTGATGTCGTCCGCGCGCCCCGGTGGCGCGCGTGCCGCTCGCGGCCGGGCCGCGTGCCGCGCCGTCCGTGCGCGGTGCGCGTGCTCGTGTCCGGCGGCGTCCGATCACGTTTTCAGGAATCCCTTCATGTCCACCTCCTTCGCCGCGCGGCCATCGCGCGGGCGGCTCGCGCTCGCATGCGCGGCCGCTTTCGCGTGGCCTGTCGCCCATGCAGCTTCAACTGACGATACGCGTGTCGACACTGCCCGTCGTGGTGTCGAGCGTCCCGCCGAGACCGTCGCGCCGGCATCCGCCACCGCAACCGTTTCGCCGGTGCCGGCCGGCAGTACGCTGACCGCGGTCAGCGTGACCGCGCAGCGGCAACCGGTCGATCCGGATACGCCGGCCGTCGTCACATCGATCACGCGCGAGCAGATCGAATCGCATACCAACGTCACCACCGAGGACGCGCTCAAGTACGCGCCGAACCTGATGGTCCGCAAGCGCTATATCGGCGACCGCAACAGCGTGTTCGCCGGTCGCGACTTCAACGAACTGCAGAGCGCGCGCGGGCTCGTCTACGCCGACGGCGTGCTGCTGTCGAACCTGCTCGGCTCGAGCTACGCGTACCCGCCGCGCTGGTCGCTGATTCCGCCTGACGATATCGCGCGCGTCGACGTGCTCTATGGCCCGTTTTCCGCGCTGTACCCGGGCAACTCGATCGGCTCGACCGTGTTGCTCACGACGCGCCGGCCGGAAAAGCTCGAGGCGTCGCTGTCGACGCAGTTCTTTACGCAGCGCTACCACGACGGCTACGGATTCGCGGACAGCTTCGGCGGCAATCACCAGACCGCGCGGATCGCGAACCGCGTCGGGCGGTTCTGGTTCGCGCTGTCGCTCGACCGGCTCGAGAACAACGGTCAGCCGATGCAATATGCAAGCCCCAATTCGGCGTACAACCCGAAGCTTGGCGCCGCCGTGCCCGTGAGCGGCGCCGCGACCGACATCGGGCCCAACGGCAAGCCGCGGACGATCGTCGGCGCGCAGACGATCGAGCGGACCGAACAGCTCAACGAGACGATCCGGATGGGCTACGCGTTCACCGACCACGTCGACGCGACGCTCACGCTCGGGCATTGGGAGAACCATTACCGGCAGCACGGCGAAACCTTCCTGCGCGATGCGGCCGGCAATCCGGTCTACGGCGGCAACGTGTCGATCGGTGGCCGGAACATGACCGTTGCGCCGAATGCGTTCGCGCCGCAGCGCGGCGACCAGGAGAACTGGCTGTACGCGCTCGGGCTGAACGGCCGGCTCGATTCAGGCTGGCGCCTGTCGGGCGTCGTGTCCGCGTACGACGTGTCGCGCGACGTGCAGCGCTCGGCGTCGACCGTGCAGGGCGGGGCAGGCACGCTGTTCCAGGGAGACGGCACCGGCTGGCGCACGTTCGACCTGAAGGCCGAGGCGCCGGAAGTGAAGGGCCACACGTTCACGTTCGGCTATCACTACGACAACTACTTCCTGCGCAACGTCACGTACAACACGGCCGACTGGCTGGCCGGGCCGACCACGTCGCTCGCGAGCACCTATCGGGGCGACACGCGCACGCAGGCGCTGTTCGGGCAGGATGCGTGGCGCTTCGCGCCGGGCTGGCTCGCGACGCTGGGGCTGCGCTACGAACGCTGGGATGCGTATGGCGGTGCGCTCGGTAACGCGAGCGGCACGCTCGGTTACGCGGATCGCAGCGCGAATGCACTGTCGCCGAAAGTCGCGTTGCAATGGGATGCGACCGACGTCTGGCGCTTCCGGCTGTCGTTCGCGACGGGCACGCGTTACCCGACGGTCGGCGAACTGTTCCAGGGCACGATCTCGAACAACGCAATCGTCAACAACAACCCGAACCTGCGGCCGGAAAAGGCGATCGACTGGGACTTCACGGCCGAACGCGACGTGGGTGTCGGCGTCGTGCGTGCCAGCGTGTTCCAGAGCGATCTGCGCGATTCGATCTACAGCCAGACGACGGTGTCGGGTGCGACGACTGTGACCAACATCTCGAACGTCGATCGCGTGCGCGTGCGCGGTGTCGAACTGGCGTTCAGCGGCGAGAACGTCGGGCTGCGCGGCCTCGGTCTCGACGCGAACGTGTCGGCGAGCAACGCGCAGATCCTCGCCGATGCCGCGAATCCCGCGTACGTCGGCTCGCGCTTTCCGCGTATTCCGCGCATGCGTGCAAACCTGCTCGCGTCGTATCGCTTCGACGAACACTGGCTCGCGAGCGTCGGTGTGCGCTATTCGGGCCGCCAGTTCAACACGCTCGACAACAGCGACGTGAACCCGGACGTCTACGGCGGCACGAGCTCGTTCACGATCGTCGACCTGAAGGCGCGCTACCGCTTCGACCGTCACTGGACCGCGTCGGTCGGCATCGACAACCTGACGGACCGCCGCTACTACGTGTTCCATCCATATCCGGGCCGTACTTTCTATGGAGAACTGAAATGGTCGCTGTGAAGTCGCTCGCGGCAGACGGCGCGTTGTGGTGCGCGTTGCTGTCGACTGCCGGTGCGCACGACACCCACGACGTGCCGAAGGCCGCCGATTCGCGTGCCGTGCACATGAGCATGCAGGCCGCGCCCGCGCAGCACAAGCAGCCGCTCGCGACGGGGGTGGCATTCGACACGCATCGCCGGCCGTGGGGCGCGTGGGTCGAAGGCGCGCATGTCGTCGTCGCGCATTCCGACGACGCAGGTCGCACGCTGTCCGCACCCGTCACCGTCGACGCGATGCCGGAGCCGATCTACACGAGCGCCGAGAATCGCCCGAAGATCGCGACGAGTCGGGACGTGCAGCTCGCGATGGATGTGTACGACGACAACGGCCCGACGATCTCCCGGGCACTCGCGCAGATGAATCCGCCACCGCAGGTCGCGTAGTACGCGAACACCGAGCCGATGCCCGAGCGGCTGCGCCCGGCGCTCGATGCGGGATGGAGAGGGGACGTGCCGCGCACCGTTTGGATCGTGCGCGATGGCGCACGCGAAGCGCGCAGCGGTTTGCTGACGGCCGACGTGCTCGACGGCGGGTTGCAGCGCGCCGGCCTGATGCGAAAACGCGCCCGAAGGCGCGTGGAGAGAAGCGTCAGGCCGCTCGCTTGAATAGCCGGATCACGAACAGCAGGATTACCGCACCGACGACCGCGACGATCACCGATCCGATGAAACCGCTGCCGATGCTGATGCCGAGCAGCCCGGCGAGCCAGCCGCCGATCACTGCGCCGACGATCCCGACGATGATGTCGACGATCAGCCCGAAGCCGCCGCCCTTGACGAGCAAGCCGGCAAGCCAGCCGGCGATCGCGCCGATGATGAGCCACATAATCAAGCCATGAGTCATGGTGATCCTCTCCTTGTGTTGTGTCGAATGACCGGACGTCGGCTGTGTCGCCGCAAGCTGAATGAAGGCGGCATTGCGACCCGCCGCGCCGCCCACGCAATGTAACGCGATAGACGGGTCGGAATCGTTAAGTAATGTTATGCACCCTTAACGGGATTTTCCAGGGAATTCGTCTGCATACGGCGAGGCTGGCGCACGGGCGATGCGCGGCGAAATGAATCTGTAAGGAATGGCCGCCGGTGAAGCCGGTCGGCCGTGAGCGTCACCGTCCGGGCGTCGGAGCCTGCATGTTCGCGGCGGGCAAGCCGTCGCTTGCGTCGGCAATCAGCCGTGCGACGGTCGCGGTGTCGCCGATCGCCTCGATCGACAGCAGTGCGAAGCGGGCGAGAAAGAGCGACGCATCGGCTTCACCGATCCGCGTCATCGTGCGGCACAGGTCGGTGTAGAGGATGTCGCGTTCGGTATCCGTCATCATGTGGTCTCCTGAGGATCGGTCGATGCGCAAGGATGGAGTGCGCGTTCGAGTGCGGCGGCCACGTCGCCGGCGCGCGCGTCGTGCCAGCGGCCGAGTACGTGACCGTCCGGACGCACGAGATAGACGGTGCCGTCGCGCGCGCCGTACATGTCGAACAGCCGGCCGTCGACGTCATGGCCGCCGCAGGCCGGTTGCCGTGGTGCCGCATGCCGCGCGAGCGTGACGAGCGCGAACGGCATCCGCGCAGCCTGCAGGCGGCGTTCGAGATCGGCCAGCGTCGCATCGGGCACGCCGTCCGCGGTGAAGCAGAACGCGCTGAAGCGCGGAGCGACGAGGTCGGTCAGATGGCCGCGGCGCACGTCGCTGCCGTGTGCCGTGTACAGCATCAGCGGGCATTCGGCGAGCACCGTGCCGGGCGCGGGGCCGGCCGAAAACGTGTCGCGTTCGGCCGCGTTGAGCGGCGACGTCGCATACGCGATGGCCGTCGTCTGGCGCGGATTGATCAGCGAACGCAGTGCGGGATGGCGGACCGCGAGCGACAGCACGGCCTTGCGCATCAGTTCGAACGCGAATGACGGCGGCGCCATGAACTCGGTGCTCTTGGTGCCGTAGCGGAGGTTCTCGTGCGTCGCGAACACGCGTTCGTCCGAGTAGCTGTCGAGCAACGTGTCCGATGCGAGCCCGCGCGTCACGTACGCGAGTTTCCATGCCAGGTTGTCGGCATCGTCGATGCCCGAGTTCGCGCCGCGCACGCCGAAGATCGGCACGAGGTGCGCGGCGTCGCCGCAGAACAGCACGCGCCCGTGCCGATAGCGTTCGAGTGTCAGTGCGTTCGCCTTGTAGATCGTGATCCAGATCGGCGACCAGTCGCCGCGCTCGCCCATCATGTCGAGCAGGTTCTGCACGCGCGGGATCACGTTCTCCGGTTTCACGGCGGCTTCGGCATCCTCATCGTCGCGCAACTGATAGTCGATCCGCCACACGTTGTCGGGCTGCTTGTGAACGAGCACCGTCGAGCCCGGATTCGACGACGGGTCGAAGTACGCCAGTCGTTCGGTCGGCCGGTCGCTGTCGAGCGCGATGTCGACGATCACGTAGCGGCCCTCGTAGCTCGTGCCCTGGAGCGACAGGCCGAGCGCGTCGCGCATCGTGCTGCGCCCGCCGTCGCACGCGACGACCCGGTCGGCGTCGAGTGCGTAGCCGCCGAGCGGCGTGTCGACGTCGAGGCGCACGCCGTCCGGTTGCGGGGTCACGCCGGTGACTCTCGTCTGCCAGCGGATCTCGATGAGTTCGCGGCGGCGCAGCGCGGCATCGAGCAGGAACTGCTCGATGTGATACTGCGCGAGATTCACCATCGGCGGCAGCTTCTGGTTTTCGTCCTGCGGCATCGTGAAATGCAGCACTTCGTCGCGACGGTAGAAGCTGCGCCCGCCGGTCCACGGCAGCCCCTTGCGCAGGAAGTCGTCGAGCGCGCCGAGCCGCTCGATGATCTCGAGGCTGCGCCGCGAGATGCAGATGGCGCGGCTGCCGTGGCAGACTGCGTCGTCGGCCTCGATCAGCACGCTGCGGATGCCGTGGTTCGCGAGGCCGAGCGCGACGGCCAGGCCGACGGGGCCGCCGCCGACGATCGCAACGCGATGCCGGTGCGTATCGATACCGTCGTCGCAGGCCGGCAGATGCGCGGGATGGCGCTCGGCGACGAACGGGTAGGGCTTGAAGTCGATATCCATCGTTGGCTTCCAGGGGAGTCCGGTTCGACGTGCGCGCATCGACGCAAAGATGCGCGCAACAGGTCGGGACAGTATGGAAGCCGGTCGTGCGTCGGTTGTCCCCAATTCGGGTACAGCGAGGGGCTCAACGCAGGCCGCGACGTTTCACGGCTGCATGCACAGCGCAAACAGCTCGCGCTGGGTCGAGATGCCGAGGCGCCGGTATGCGCGCTTCTGGTAGGTGACGACGCTCGATGCCTTCACGCCAATCGTCTCGCCGATCTCGTGCGCGGTCTGGCCGTCGAGTACGCCGCGCAGCACGTCGAGCTCGCGCTTGGACAAATCGGGGCATGCATGGCGCAGTCGCGCGAGCATCCGTTGCGGGATACCGATCTGCGCCGCACCGGCGAGCGCGTAGTGATGCCTTGCGGCCTGCGCGATCAGCGGCGCGAGCGCTTCGATTGCGGCGATCTCGCGCGGCTGGAATGTGCCGCTGCGATGCGCACGGTACAGGTTGATCGACAGCCACGTTGCATCGCCGGGCTGCATCAGCAGCGCCAGCCGGTCGGATACGTCGGGGCCGCGGTAGCACGCGGCACGATACGCTTCGTGATCGATCTCGTCGCCGGCCTGCTGGTGCAGCAGCAGATCGTGGCGGCGTGTGCCGAGATGGGCGGTCGACACGATCTGCTGGTTGCCGTCGAGTGCGTAGAAATGTCGTGCGTACGTGTCGGCGAGGTCGCGCAGGTAGCGGCCTCCGCGATGATCGGCGACCGACATCGTGCGCGGGCGATTGCCGAACTCGTACGCGAAGATCGTGCACTGCGTGATGGACAGCGCGTCGTCGAACAGCTTCAGGATTTCGGCCGCGAATGCGTTCGGCTCGTTGCCGCCGATCGCGGCGACGAGGCGCGTCGCGCGGGACACGTCCAGCTGCGCGGCGAGATTCGCTCGCTCGATACGCCAGGTGCGCATGAAGAAGGGGGCGAGGGTGGAGTGTCCGGCGATTGTAGTCGTCGGCGCGTGATACGGGAGTCCGGGGATGCCCGCAAGCGGACTGGGTGAGGCGAGACGGCGGGCGCACGATTTCGGCGCCGGAAAAGAGAAAAGGTCTGACAAGCGATGCTTGTCAGACCTTTATGTCTTGGTGCCGGAGATAGGAGTCGAACCTACGACCTTCGCATTACGAATGCGCTGCTCTACCAACTGAGCTACACCGGCAGCAGAGAAATGAAATTATATGGTGATTTCCGGGATCTTGGCAATAGGTTTTGCGAAATTTTTTCAGCTTGCTGCCGCTGCTTCGCGAAACCATCGATCCGGCGGACTTCCCGCTTTCACTTCACTGTGATGTGACCGGTCAGGGCCACATCAAGAGGCGCGATTGTACTTGCGCATCGCACCTCCGTCTAGTGCTGCAGTGCAATTATTTTGCTTCGTCGTGATAGCCGGTCACGCGCTCGACTTCGTTCTTCGAGCCAAGGAACACGGGCACGCGCTGGTGCAGGCCGGTCGGCTGGACTTCCATGATGCGCTGCGTGCCCGTCGTCGCGGCGCCGCCCGCTTGTTCGACGATGAAGGACATCGGGTTCGCTTCGTACATCAGGCGCAGCTTGCCCGGACGATCGGGCGTGCGCTTGTCGGCCGGGTACATGAAGATGCCGCCGCGGTTCAGGATCCGGTGCACGTCGGCGACCATCGAGGCGATCCAGCGCATGTTGAAGTTGTCGCCGCGCGGGCCGTCCTTGCCGGCGTTCAGTTCGTCGACGTAGCGCTTGACCGGGTCGTACCAGTGGCGTGCGTTCGATGCGTTGATCGCGTATTCGCGCGTGTCGGCCGGGATCTGCATGTTGCTCTGCGTGAGCACCCACGAGCCGACTTCGCGGTCGAGCGTGAAGCAGTTCACGCCGTTGCCGGTCGTCAGCACGAACACCGTCTGCGGGCCGTACACGGCGTAGCCGGCCGCGACCTGCTGCGTGCCCGGCTGCAGGAACGATTCCTCGGTTGCCTGCTTGCCGTCCGGGCAGCGCAGCACCGAGAAGATCGTGCCGATCGACACGTTCACGTCGATGTTCGACGAACCGTCGAGCGGGTCGAACACGAGCAGGTATTCGCCGCGCGGGTAGTTCGCCGGGATCGGGAAGAAGGTTTCCATTTCTTCCGATGCCATCGCGGCGAGGTTGCCGCCCCATTCGTTCGCGTCGAGCAGGATCTCGTTCGACAGGATGTCGAGCTTCTTCTGCACTTCGCCCTGGACGTTCTCGCTGCCGGCGGTGCCGAGCGCCTCGCCGAGCGCGCCCTTCGACACGTTGTAGCTGATCGCCTTGCACGCGCGTGCGACGACTTCGATCAGCAGGCGCAGGTCGGCGGGGAGGTTGTTGGTCTCACGTTGCTGTTCGATCAGGAACTTCGACAGCGTGGTGCGGCGGGCAATGGACATGACAGACTCCAGAAGGCCAAAGAATCCTTGAATGGCCGCAATTTTACCCGTCGCGCCTCCCGTGCCGCCGGCTTTTTTCGTCCGGTTACATGGCCGGGCGGCCGAGCCGGGCCGGTTTCCGGCGGCGAAGACGCGCGGGACGCGCCGTGCAGCGGCGGCAAGCAGCGCGGTCAGACCCCGCGACGGCGTCCGGGGCCGGCAGTATTCGCGCAATAAAAAAGCCGGTGCCGCCACTGGCGGCACCGGCCGTTTCGCGCGTGAGCGATGCGGAGGATTGCGTTACGCGAGCGCCTTCTCGACGATCTCGCGCACGTCGCGCGACTTCGCGCCGGCGGCGACCTGCTCGAGCGCTTCACGCATCCGGTCGCGCAACGCGGGCGTGAAGCGGCGCCACAGTTCGAGCGAGCGGGCGAGGCGCGCCGCGACCTGCGGGTTGATCGCGTCGAGCGCGAGCACCTGTTCGGCCCAGAATGCGTAACCCGAGCCGTCCGCCGCGTGGAATTGCGCGGGGTTGGCCGCGCAGAAGCTGAAGATCAGCGAGCGGGCGCGATTCGGATTCTTCAGGTTGAACGCGGGGTGCGCGAGCAGCTTGCGAACCTTCGCGAGCGTCGGCTGCGCGGGCGTACCGCGTTGCGCGGCCTGCATCGCGAACCATTTGTCGATCACGAGCGCTTCCTTCTCGAAGCGGCGGTAGAAATCGTCGAGCGCGTGCTCGGCCGGTTCGTTCGCGCCGGCGGCCGCGGCGGACAGCAGCGCGCCGAGTGCGGCTGCGCGATCGGTCATGTTGTTCGCCGCGTCGTATTGCGCGGTCGCGAGGCGCACGGCATCGGCCGGATCCTCGAGTTCGGCGAGATACGCGAGCGAGAGATTCTTCAGCGCGCGGCGGCCGGAAGCCTCGGGCGTCGGTTCGTAGGCGCCGGGCGTCTGGTGCTGCTCGTACGCGGCGAGCCAGTCGGCGCGCAGTGCGGTGGCGAGCTGGCGGCGCACGAACTGGCGCGCGCGATGCACGGCGGCCGGATCGGCTTCCGCCATCTGATCGGCGAGGTAGGTTTCCGACGGCAGCGTCAGCGCGAGTTCGCGGAACGCAGGCGACAGCGTCGCGTCGGTCAGCACGCGGCGGAAGGCGGCCACGAAGTTCTCGCCGAGCGTGAGCGGCTCGTTCGCGGCGGCACGCGCGGCGAGCGTCAGCAGCGCGCGCGTCGCGAGGCGCTGGCCGGCTTCCCAGCGGTTGAACGGATCGCTGTCGTGCGCGAGCAGGAACGCGAGGTCGTCGTCGCTGTAGTCGTACTCGACGATCACCGGCGACGAGAAGTTGCGCAGCAGCGACGGCAGCGGTTGTTCCGGCACGTCGACGAACGTGAAGGTCTGTTCGGTGTCGGTGAAGTCGAGCACGCGCGTCGTGCCCGCCGCGGCGGCTTCGCCGTCGAGGCGCAGCGGCAGGTCGCGGCCGTCGCGGCCGATCAGGCCGATCGCGAACGGGATCAGCAGCGGCCCTTGCTGCGTTTCGCGCGCGGCCGGCGACGCGTCGCCGTAGCCCTGCGCGAGCGTGACGGTATAACGACGCGCGGCCGCGTCGTACGCGGTGCGCACCGACACGCGCGGCGTGCCGGCCTGGCTGTACCAGCGCTCGAACTGCGCGAGGTCACGCCCGTTCGCGTCGGCCATCGCGTGGCGGAAGTCGTCGCAGGTC
This sequence comes from Burkholderia sp. LK4, assembly GCF_001043615.1. Lineage (NCBI taxonomy): Bacteria > Pseudomonadati > Pseudomonadota > Betaproteobacteria > Burkholderiales > Burkholderiaceae > Burkholderia > Burkholderia sp. LK4. Next base: position 47,794 of record NZ_LDUL01000090.1, on the reverse strand, counting down.
ACGGCGTGCCCGTCGTGGCGCTTGAAATACAGGTCCATCCCCTTGCGGAAGCCGTCGCGGCCGAACAGCGTCTGGTACATCCGCACGACTTCCGAGCCTTTCTCATAGACGGTCATCGTGTAGAAGTTGTTGATCTCGACGTAGCTCTCCGGGCGCACCGGGTGCGCCATCGGGCCGGCATCCTCGGCGAACTGCAGCTGGCGCAGCACCCGCACGTCCTCGATGCGCTTGACCGCGCGGGCAGCCGATTCGACGGCGTCGCCCGCGGCCATGTCGGCCGAGAATTCCTGGTCGCGGAACACCGTCAGCCCTTCCTTCAGGCTCAGCTGGAACCAGTCGCGGCAGGTCACGCGGTTGCCGGTCCAGTTGTGGAAGTACTCGTGGCCGACCACCGACTCGATGTTCGCGAAGTCGGTGTCGGTCGCGGTCTCGGGGTTCGCCAGCACGTACTTCGTGTTGAAGATGTTGAGCCCCTTGTTTTCCATCGCGCCCATGTTGAAGTCGCCGACCGCGACGATCATGAAGCGGTCGAGATCGAGCTCGAGGCCGAAGCGCTTCTCGTCCCAGCGGATCGAATGGATCAGCGAATCCATCGCGTGACGCGTCTTGTCGAGATCGGCCGGCTCGACCCACACCTGCAGCAGCTTTTCCTTGCCCGAGCCGGTCGTGATCTTCTCCTCGATCGCGACGAGCTTGCCGGCGACCAGTGCGAACAGGTAGCTCGGCTTGCGGAACGGGTCTTCCCACTTCGCGAAGTGGCGGCCGTCGGGCAGGTCGCCGGAATCGACGAGGTTGCCGTTCGACAGCAGCACCGGGTAGGCGGCCTTGTCGGCGCGCAGCGTCACCGTGTACGACGCCATGACGTCCGGGCGGTCGAGGAAGTAGGTGATGCGGCGAAAGCCTTCGGCTTCGCACTGCGTGAAGAAGTTGCCGCTCGACACGTAGAGACCCGACAGCGTCGTGTTCTGGTCGGGTGCGCATGCGCTTTCGAGCGTCAGCTCGAACGCATCGGGCACGTTCTCGACCGTCAGCCCGTGCTCGTGCGCGCGCACGGCGCCATGCGGCGCGCCGTCCAGCCATGCGCCGACGAATTCGAGCGCTTCGCCCATCAGCTCCAGGTGCGGCGCGGGCGCGGCGTCCGGATTGCGGCGCACGCGCATCGTATTCCTGACGATCGTGCGGGCCGGCGCGAGATCGAATTCGAGCGCGACGGAATCGATGAGGAAGGCCGGCGGCGTGTAGTCGGCGCGGCGGATCACGGTGGAGGAGGCGTTGTCGGACATGGTCGTCGAGATCGGTGGAGTGGGGGGCGGGCCCGTCACGCGGGCCGGGCGAACCGGGCCATTGTACAAAGGCTTGCGGCTGCGTGCCGGGCGAACTTTTTACCGGTTCCGGGAGTCCGCGTATTATCGGCATCCCGTTACGGTTCGCGCGGTGCGACGAACGGGTGACGGATCGACGAGGATCAACATGAAACGCGAATGGATTCAACGCGGTGCGGGCTGGGCGGCGGTGCTGTGCGTGGCGCTGCTGACCGGCTGCACCAGCTACGTGACGACCCAGGTCACGGCCTTCTCCGACTGGAGCGGCAGCGACGCGACACGCACCTATGCGTTCACCCGTACTGACGCGCAGAAGAACAGCATCGAGCAGTCGACTTACGAGCCGATCGTCGCGAACGAGCTGTCCACCTATGCGTTCCGGCAGGTGCCGCAGGCGCAGGCACGGTATCTCGTCGGGCTGACCTATGCGGTCGGCAGCGATCTCGTGACCGTGCCGCAGCCCGTCTATTACGATCCGTGGTTCGTCGGGCCGGGGCCGTACTGGCGGCGCGGGCCGTGGGGCCCGTGGGGGCCCTGGGGGCCGATGCCGGCCGGTTATGTCGCGCAGACGTACCAGGTGTTCGACTACACGCTCGGCATCCGCATCACCGAGCGCGCGACGGGCAAGGAGGTCTACAACGTGTCCGCGCGCACGACCGGCGACAACGGCACGCTGCTGTATGCGATGCCGTTCCTCGCACGCAGCGCGCTCGCCGATTTCCCGCTGTCGAACGGCGCGGTCCGCTCGGTCCGGCTGCCGGTCGACAAGCGCGGCGGCCCGGCGGCACCGGCCGCCAACGAGCGCGCGGTGCCGGCGGCGCCCGCTTCGGGCGCAGCCGCCGCCAAGTAACGCGGCATGCGCCTCGGCGCGGCCGTCCGGCCGCGCCAGCCATTTTCTTCCCCGTCAGACCCCGACGCCCAGCAGCGCCAGCGCACCGAGCACGACGAACAGCACGGCCGCGATGCCGTGCACCAGCTTGGTCGGGAGGCGGTGCGCGAAACGGTCGCCGAGCAGGATCGCGGGCACGTTCGCGAGCATCATCCCGAACGTCGTGCCGGCCACGACACCGATGTAGTCTTGGAAGCGCGCGGCCAGCGCGACGGTCGCGATCTGCGTCTTGTCGCCCATTTCCGCGAGGAAGAACGCGACGAGGGTCGCGCCGAACACGCCGAGCCGCGAACGGGTGGCATTGGCCTCGTCGGCGTCGAGCTTGTCCGGCACGAGGATCCACAACCCCATCGCGATGAACGAGAACGCGAGCGCCCAGCGCATGATCGACGGCGTGACCAATGCGCCAAGCCATTCGCCGAGCGCGCCGGCGAAACCGTGGTTCACGAGCGTCGCGACGAGCACGCCGAGAATGATCGGCACCGGCTTGCGATAGCGTGCGGCCAGGACGAGGGAAAGCAATTGGGTCTTGTCGCCGATTTCAGCGAGGGCGACGGCGCCGGTGGAGATCAGGAAGGCTTGGGACACGTATGGGGTTCCACGGGCCGGTGTTGTGCGTGCGAGCGACGATCCACGGCGCGCCGGGCCCTGATGCGGCGCACTGTGAACCATCGGTCTCGCCAGGCCTAGGTGGCTGCGCCCGCCATGGCCGCAAGGCCAAGTCTGTTGACGGACGCCTCCGTCACGATGCGCGCCGGGGGCGCGGGACATCGAGCGGAGCGGCTACTCCCCAATGAGCGGCGAATTCTAGCACGGCGTGTCGCGTGCGGGAAAGCGGTCGAGCGGCGCGGTGCCTGGCGCTCGGCAAGCGCCGGCTGTACGGCAGACGGGCAGGCAGACGCGGCGGCGAACGCCCGCGCCTGCCGGGACACTTCCCGGAACGCCGTTACGCGGCGGGGCGGCGCGCTGCCCCGCGCTCGTGGACGAGTTCGCCGGCCGCATAGGTGCGGTACACCGCGCGGTCGTCGCCGAGCAGCGCGAACGCGAACAGCAGTTCCTCGAGCGAATCCGCGCGTTTCGTGCGGCGCGCGAGCAGCGGCGTGGCCTGCGGATCGAGCACGACGAAGTCGGCCTCGGTGCTCGGCTTGAGCGTGCCGACCGTGTCGGCGAGGTCGAGCGCCTGCGCGGCGCCGGCCGTCGCGAGCCAGAACATCCGGGTCGCGGTCAGGTGGTGGCCCGACAGCCGCGCGACCTTGTGCGCTTCGTTCATCGTCTGCAGCATCGAGAACGAGGTGCCGCCGCCGACGTCGGTCGCGAGCGTGACGGGCACGTCGTATTCACCGGCCTTGTCGAAATCGAACAGCCCGCTGCCGAGGAAGAAGTTCGACGTCGGGCAGTGCGCGACGACGGTGCGCGTCTCGGCCATCCGGCGGCGGTCCTCGTCGTCGAGGTGGATGCAGTGGCCGTACACCGCGCGCGGGCGCAGCAGCCCGTAGCGGTCGTAGATGTCGAGATAGCTGCGATGGCCGGGGAACAGCTCGGCCACCCATTTCACCTCGTCGACGTTCTCCGCGACGTGGCTCTGTACGAACACGTCCGGATGGCGGCGCGCGAGTTCGCCGCACGCCTCGAGCTGCGCTTCGGTCGACGTCGGCGCGAAACGCGGCGTGAGCGCGTACATCTGGCGGCCCTTGCCGTGCCAGCGGCCGATCAGCTCGGCACTGTCGTCGTAACCGGATTGCGCGGTATCGCGCAGGAATTCGGGGCAGTTGCGATCCATCAGCACCTTGCCCGCGATCATCCGCAGGTCGCGTGCGTCGCTCGCCGCGAACAGCGCGTCGGCCGACTGCTTGTGCACCGTGCAGTAGACGAGCGCGCTCGTCGTGCCGCAGGCGAGCAGTTCGTCGACGAAGAAGTCGGCCACCTCGCGCGCATGCCCGGGATCGCCGAACTGGCGCTCGGTCGGGAACGTGTACTTGTCCAGCCACGGCAGCAGGCCCGGTGCCGGCGACGCGATCATGTCCGTCTGCGGATAGTGGATGTGCGTGTCGATGAAGCCGGGCACGATCAGCTTGTCGCGCAGGTCATGGACGATCGCGTCGCGCGCGAGCGTCGCGGCGAGCTGCGCGTACGGGCCGGCCGCGACGACTTTGCCGTCGTCGACGATCAGGAGGCCGTCGGTCTCGTAGTTCGCGGCCTGGCTCGATTGCGCCGGGTCGCCGTTGAAAGTCAGCAGCTGGGAACGGAAAGCGGTTTGCGTCATGACGAATGGTCCTGCATCAAGGTAAGGCGAACAGAAGAAAGCGATCGACGCCGGAGGGCGGCGGGACGGCGCTTCGCGAGCGGTAGCGGCACGCTGTATGCGGCATGACCGGAGGCGGTTGCGCGGGCGAACGTGGCGGCCGAAGCCGCCGGCGAGTGGTTGCCGGCGGGCCTCGCAGCCGCTGCGTTCGCGACCGGTGCGGCGGCGAACGCAGCGGCAAACCGCCACGGCAAGCACGGGCGGGCGACGACGAATGGCGCGCGCGCTGCCCGGGCACGCACGCGACCGTTCCGGCGTGACGCCGGGCCGGTGGTTGCGAAGCGGATGCCGTTGCCGTGCTTCATCTGTCTGGCGTTCCTCGATGCGGGCCGTCAGGCGGCCTGCCAGTACGCGTCGAGGCGCGCGTACAGTGCGTCGCGCTGCGCCGGTTCGATGAACGATGCCTCGAAGCCGTTGCGGATCACCGCATGGACCTCGGCATCCGTGAGTTGCAGCCCTTCGGCCGTCGCGAAGTAGTTTTCATTGACGTAGCCGCCGAAATAGGCCGGATCGTCGGAGTTGATCGTCACCGCGACGCCGCGATCGAGCAGCGCCTTCAGCGTGTGTTTCGCCATGTCGTCGAACACGCACAGCTTGAGGTTCGACAGCGGGCAGACGGTCAGTGCCGTGCGCGTCCTGGCGAGACGCTCGACCAGGGCCGCGTCCTCGATGCTGCGCACGCCGTGGTCGATCCGGTCGACCTTCAGCACGTCGAGTGCCTCGTAGATGTATGCGGGCGGCCCTTCCTCGCCGGCATGGGCGACGAGCTTCAGCCCGAGCGCGCGTGCCTTGTCGAACACGCGCGCGAACTTCGTCGGCGGATGGCCGAGTTCGGACGAGTCGAGGCCCACGCCGATCAGGCGATGACGATAGCGCTCGAACAGCGGCAGCGCGGATTCGAACGTCGCGAGCGCGTCCTCTTCGGACAGGTGGCGCAGGAAGCACAGAATCAGCTTGCTCGACAGCCCGCGCTGCTCGTAATCGGCGAGTGCGCGCTCGATGCCCGCGACTACCGTCTCGATCGGCACGCCGCGTTCGGTGTGCGTTTGCGGATCGAAGAACAGTTCGGTGTGGACGACGTTGTCGGCGAGCGCGCGTTCGCAGTACGCGGCCGTCATGTCGTAGAAATCCTGCTCGGTCAGCAGCACGCTCGCGCCGGCGTAATAGATGTCGAGGAACGACTGCAGGTCGGTGAACGCGTAGGCGGCGCGCAACGCGTCGATCGAGTCGTATGCGAGCTTCACGCCGTTGCGCTGCGCGAGCGCGAAGATCAGTTCGGGCTCGAGCGAGCCTTCGATGTGGATGTGCAGCTCCGCTTTCGGCGCGCGGGCAATCTTGTCCTTGAATGTCGGGGTCATGGCGTCGTTCTTGGTCGGTCAGTAGGTAGGGGAAGCCTGCGCGGCCGCGTTCGCTTCGACGGCCTGCAGCAATTGCGCGGCCACCGAGATCGCGATCACTTCGGGTGCCTTGTCGATGATGCCTTCGACACCGATCGGGCAGCGCATCCGCGCGACCTGGGCCGGGTCGATGCCGATCGCCGCGAGGCGATGATCGAACTGCACGCGCTTGGCGTGCGAGCCGGTCATCCCGAAGTATGCATAGTCGCCGCGTCGCAGGATGCGCTCGGCCAGCACGAAATCGAGTGCGTGGTCGTGCGTCATCACGACGAAGTAGGACTGCGGCGGCGCCGTGTCGACGGCGTCGGCCGGGGCAGCGGCCGCCTCGATCGCGAGGTTGCCGATGCCGGCGAGCGCGTCGGCCGGCGGGAACACCGCGTCGGGCCCGTCGATCCAGCGCACGTGGCACGGCAGCGTCGCCAGTACCTTCACGAGCGCGGTGCCGATGTGCCCGGCGCCGAACAGCACGACGGGGAACGCATACGGCGCGATCGTTTCGGTCATCAGCGACACGCCGCCGGTTTCCCACAGCAGGCAGTCGGCACGCGCGGCTTCCGATTCGGGCTCGCTCAACAGCGGCGCGCCCGGCGAGGGGCCGAATGATACGCTACGCACGGTCGCGGCGCCGGCCGCGACACGCTTCGCGAGCGACATGATCCAGCCGAGATCGCCGACGTCGAGCCGCTCGAACGCGAGCACCACGGCGCCGCCGCAGCACTGGCCGAGGCTCGGGCCGAGCGCGAGCCGTTCGAGCCGGCGCGCGTGCGGCACATGCGCGCCGTCCTTCAGCAGATGCCGCGCGATCTCGATCGCCTTCCATTCCAGATGACCGCCGCCGATCGTATGGCGGGCCGTGTCGCGCGTGACGAGCATCTTGGTGCCGGCTTCGCGCGGCGCGGAACCGTCGGTGTGCGCGACCGTCACGAGCACGGCCGCTTCGCCGTGCGCGAGCAGTTGCTGCAGATCGCCGAGCCAGGCTTCCATCAGCACACCCCGTGCGAAACGACGCGGCACGACACGCGGCGCGGGCTGGCGAGCGTGGCGGCAACGATGACGGACGGGAGCGGCGCGTGCCGGCCGCACGGCGAATGCGGTGCGGCGGCGCGGGGGCGGTGCGTGCGGACGGCACCGCCGGATGCGCGGACGCCATGAGGATGACGGATGCGGATGGTTTGCGTTGTCATGATGAATCCAGTCGACATTGCGGATCGGGCGCGCGTTACGCAGGGGTGGTGAGACCGCCTGGCCTCGCGCACGTAGATCGCCATCCAGTCCCGAAGATAGCACCGCACGGCGACGGGAACATCGCGGGGCGCTGATCCGGGCTATCAGGAGGCGATCATGTCGATCATAGGCCCGCCGCTCGGGATCGGGGCGCCGATGCGTGCGCATCGGGCCAAAACGCAGGCGTGGCGGGGCTGGGCGCGGAAGTCGCGCGATGCGCGTTCGCCCGGCTATCCGGGCGGCGGCGAAGTAGGTGTTTACGCGGGGCCGCCCAGGTACGGCCGGTCAGGGGCGACCGGCCGGGCCGGTTCGGCGGGTGCTCCGGTGCCGGGCTTGCCGGCCGGCGGCGTGCGGCCCGGGTGAGCGGGCCGGTGCGAAACCGGCCGGTCAGGCCGCGAGCTTGCGGCGATGGCGCCAGAGGCTCGCGACGACGGCAACCAGGATCACAGCGAAGCCGATCAGCGCCCAGCCGGGCAGCAGGATGCCGAGGATCGGCGGGTAGACGGTCTCGCACAGCCCGGCGACCTTGAACATGCCGGGGAACCACTGCGCGGGCGGCAGGCTGTCGACGATCGGCTGCAGCGTGTCGAAGCCGCAGCTGAAGCCCGGATTCATCTGGATCGACAGATGCCGGGCGGCCGTGCCGACGCCGCCGGCCGCGGCGACCGCGATCAGCAGCTCGAGCACCCAGATGCCGCGCCAGTTGCGGATCCCGGCGGCCAGGAACGCGAAGATCCCGATCGCGCAGAAGAAGTAGCGCTGGATGATGCACAGCGGGCAGGGGTCTTCGTTCTTCACGTACTGCAGGTAGAGCGCACCGGCCAGCAGGGCGATGCACACCCAGCCGAGCAGCATCAGCAGGCGGCGTTCGCGGCGGATTGCGAGCGTGTAGTCGTTCATGTCGGCGGGGTTCCTCGTGGGGTCGGTCCGGAAAACAATCGCGCGATTTTAGCGCGAACGGTCTGGCACGAAACTGACAGCGCGCGTGCGGCAACCTGCCGCACCGCGGGTCCTGTCCGCCGGCGCTCGGCTGGCTGCCTTCAGCGGATCGTATTGAGCACGGCCTCGACGGCCTGGCCGATCGCGAGCAGCGCGTCGTCGCGATGCGGTGCGGCCGCGAGCATCAGGCCGACCGGCGCCGCGTCGCGCGGATGGCACGGCAGCGACAGCGCGCACGCGTCGAGGAAGTTGAACGCGCTCGGGTTGCGCAGGATCAGCGCGTTGGTGCGCGTGAACGCGGCGTCGTCCGTTTCGAGGTCGGCGATGCGCGGCGGCACGACCGGCACCGTCGGCGCGACGAGTGCATCGAAGCGCGCCCAGACCGTTTGCGCGGCTTCGTCGAGCATCGCCGTGCGCGCGGCGAGCAGGTCGAGATAGTCGGCCGCGCTCGCGGGTTCGCCCTTCAGGATGCGTGTGAGCACGCGCGGATCGTACTGGTCGCGGTGCCGCGCGAGCAGCGGGCGATGCCATGCGTACGCCTCGATCGGCGAGAAGCCGAAGCGGTTGACGTCCGGCAGCCGGTCGAGTGCCGGGAAGCGCACTTCCGTGACGATCGCGCCGGCGGCTTCGAGGTGCTTGAGCGCGGCGTCGAGCGCGGCCGCGACGTCGGCATCGACACCGTCCGTCACATAGTTCGTCAGCACGCCGAGCCGTACGCCCTCGAGCGGCCGGGCGGCCGGCACGTGCGGTTCGAGGCCCGCGAGCATCCGGTCGACGAGCGCGCAGCAGGCGACCGTCAGGCCGATCGGGCCGAACGAGTCGAGTGTCGTCGACAGCGGTACGCCGCCTTGTGTCGGGATCCGGCTCGCGGTCGGCTTGAATCCCGTCAGCCCGCACAGTGCGGCCGGAATGCGGATCGAGCCGCCCGTGTCGGTGCCGAGCGCGACGGCGGCCATCCCGTCGGCGACGGACGCGGCCGCGCCGGACGACGAGCCGCCGGAAATCCGTGCGTCGCCCGGTACGTCGCGGTGGTACGGCGAGCGCGGGTGGCCGAAGTGCGGATTCAGCCCGAGCCCCGAGAACGCGAACTCGCTCATGTTGGTGCGGCCGACCAGCACCGCGCCCGCCCGCTTGAGCCGAGCGACGGCGACCGCATCGGTGCGCGCGGCCGGCGCGCCGTCGAGCACGCGCGAACCCGCGCGCGTGACCTGGCCCGCGACGTCGAACAGGTCCTTGACCGACACGGGAATGCCCGCGAGCGGCGACAGCACGGTGCCCGCGGCGCGCAGCCGGTCGTGCGCGTCGGCGGCCGCACGCGCGTTGTCGGCATCGACTTCGGTGAAGACGACCGCACCCTGGCCCGACGGATCGGCGATCCGGTCGAGCGCGGTGTCGACGAGCGCGCGGCTCGTGGTCCGGCCGGCGGCGAGGTCGGCGGCGAGCTGGGCGAGCGGGGGAAAGGGCGTGAAAGTGGTCATGGCGGCTCAGGGGCGAAGATGTTGAAGAAGCGTGGAGCGGAACGAGTCGATATGGTTTTCGACGGCCGCACGTGCGCCGGCGGCATCGCGCGCGGACAGCCGGTCGAACAGTTCGCGATGTTCGTGCTGGACGTCGGCGAGATGGTGGGGTTCGGACAGCGTGACGAACCAGAAGCGCAGCGACCGTTCGTGCAGCGCGCGCAGGATGTCGGCGAGAACCGCATTGCGCGCGGCCGCGGCGATCGCCTGGTGGAACGCGCGGTCGAGTTCCATCATGCCCTCGACGTCGTGCGTGTCGACGCACGCCTGTCCTTCGTCGAGCAGCGCGGCCAGGCGCGCCAGATCGTCGGGCGTCGCATGGCGCGCGGCGAGTTCCGCACAGTGCGCTTCGTTGATGCGCCGCACGTCGATCACCGCGACGATGTCGTCGAGCGACAGCGGCTGCACCATCAATCCCTTGCGCGGCATCACGGACAGCAGCCCTTCGAGCACGAGCCGATGCACGGCCTGGTGCACCGGCGTGCGGCCGATCCCGGTGCGGGCGACGAGGTCGGCTTCGTTGAGTGCGGCGCCGGGCTTCAGGCGCATCGTGATGATGTCGCGCTGGATCAGTGCGTACGCGCGGTCGGCGAGGCTGGCCACCGGTGCGGCGGGGCGGTCTCGGGTGACGTCGGTCAGGGCATTCATGCGGGGTGCGGCGCGGCGGCCGGCCGGGGCGCGATCATGGCGCGGGCGATCGGGGAAGCGTGGACGATGCCTGGATATTATTGTGATATATCACTGGTGTCCAGTACCGGCGGCGGTGCACCGGCTTGCCGGTGCGAGGGACGGGGCGCTTGCCGGCGCAGTTTGCCGCCGACTTGCAACAATATCGACAGGATGTTGCAGGTTTGCCGCGCGATCGTGCGCTGAAGCATAATGAATCCTCGTTTATCCATACGCGTGAGCGACGTACCAGACCATCGTCATGAGCGAAAACACGCCTTCCCCGGCCGGTCTGCCCGGCACCTCCTCCGTTTCTTCCGATTCCCCCCGTACCGATCCGGCGAAAGCGCCCGATGCGCCGGCAGCCCAGGCCGCCGCGCAGAACGTCGCCGCGGACGGCGCGTCGCCGGTCACGGCGGCGTCCGAGCCGGGCGCGCCCGGTGCAACGGGCGCCCCCGTCGATGGCGCTGCTGCCGCGCCGCCGAAGCATGGCGCGCCGCCGCCGGGGTTCGGCGCGCAGCCCGACTTCGACACTCCGCGCCCGCCGCCGGCGAGCGCGCAGAATGCGCCGCCGGCCTACCTGAAACAGAGCGACACGCCGTGGTCGGTGTTCGGCCGGATCGTGGCCGCGCGCGCGCGCCGGTTGTTCGATCGCGCCGGCCAGCGCATCACGCAGCGCACGCTGCGCATCGGCGTGTCGGCGCGGATCTTCCATCCGGAACCGGGTGCGAAGGGGCTGCGGGGCAAGACGCTGCAGTATCTCGAGGAATCGATCGCGCACTGGGTGATGTCGCGCGACGTGCTCGTGTTCATGATTCCGACCGTCGGACACCAGGGCATGATTCACCCGAGCAACATCCGCCTGCGCGACTACGCGAAGCATCTCGACGGGCTGCTGCTGCAAGGCGGCGCCGACGTATCGCCGCAAACCTACGCCGCGTCCGACGCCCGCCCCGAATGGCCGGGCGATCGCGTGCGCGACATGTACGAACTCGAGCTGCTGCACGAGTTCGTCGAATCCGGCAAACCCGTCCTCGGCGTGTGCCGCGGCTGCCAGCTGATCAACGTCGCGTTCGGCGGCTCGCTGTACCAGGACATCGCCACCGACGTGCCGACCGCGAATGCGCATGTGAGCGAGCATTACGACCAGCATCGACACGCGATCCGCTTTCCCGATTCGTCGACGCTCGCGAGCATGTTTCCCGGGCGCAGCGAGGCGATCGTCAACTCGATTCACCATCAGGCGATCCGCGATCTCGGCCGCGATCTGAACATCGAGGCCGTGTCGGCGGGCGACGGGATCATCGAAGGCATCCGTCATCGGCGTTCGCCGTTCGTCGTCGGCGTGCAGTGGCACCCCGAGTTCCATCGCGCCGGCGGTTCGGAGCTGCTCGACTGCACGCCGCTGCTCGATGCATTCCTGCGCGCGGCGCGCGAAACCCGCCTGTAGCCAGCTACTTTTTTCGCGTCGTACGAAGGCCGGCCGCATCCCGATAAATTCGAGATGCGGCCGTTTCGTTTTGAACGATAATCGCGAGTTCCGATTCGTTCGCCGGAGTTCGACGTTGGTCTTCCGAAATTTTTCCCCTGCACGATGCGCAACGTGGATCGTTGCGCTGGCTGCCTGCACGCAAGCGGGCACGGCCTGGTCCGCCGACGCGACCGCGCCGGCCGCCGGTACGCGCCCGGCGGTCACGAGCCTGCGCGGCGACGCGGCGGCGTCCACCGCGGTGGCGACGGATGCATCCGCGCAAGGCAACGTCGCCGAGCTGACGCAGATGCTGCACGATGGCCGGATCGTCGAAATGCGCACGACGTACAACGGCAGCTACGGTGCGAGCCTGATGTTCGATCCGCGCGAGATGACGTACTACGTCGCGCTGTTCCAGGACAAGCACCTGTGGCGGGTGATCCGGTCGCAGGAGAAGAGCCGCGCGGAGATGGTGTACGCGAACTTCGTTCAGCAGACCGTACAACTCGCCGATATCGAGATCCGTCGTACCGAGCTGGAGGCGCAGAAAGCGTTTCTCGAGCGCGTGATCGCGCTGCAGGCAAACCGCGCGCAGCAGTTGCAGGCCGACCTGAGCGTTGCGCGTAGCCAGCAGGCCGAAGTCGCGCAACGGCAGCGTTCGGCGCAGGAGCAGGCACAGGCGCTGCAGGTCGAGAAGCGGGCCGCGCAGATGCAGTTGCGTGATCTGCAGGAGCAGGTGCGGCAACTCGAGAAGCAGACCGAGACGGGGCTGCCGGCACACAAGTAACGATTCGTCAGACGGACGGAGAGAGACGGGCAAAACCCGGCGAAGCTTGCTTCGCCGGTTTTTTTCATGGCGCGGCCGTCAGCGCGCGAACGCGTCCGGCGTATCGGTCAGGCGGCGGTGGGACAGTTGTGCCGTCCAGTCGAAACCGGCGGCGGGCGTGCGCGTTGCGTGGGCGGGCTGGGTAGCGCGCAGCGTGCTTGCCGTCGCGATCAGCGTGAGCGGATCGTCGAACGTGTCGCGTGGTGCGGCGATTGCGGGCGACGCGGGAGCAAACTGATCATGCGCGCTTGGAGCGACCGTGCTGCTCCGGACCGGTGGGCGCGAGGCCAGCCGAGACGGGGGCGAGGGCCGGGCCGGTGCCGCCGTCGTTGCGCCGCGTTTGTCGTTCGAACGGGGTGGCGATGCCGTGGGCGGCACGTTGGTCGTTGCGTCGGGACGAAGCGATGCCGGACGAAGCGTGACGGGGGGCATGACCTGCGGCGCTTCGGCCGTTGTCGCGACAGGTGCGGCCATCGTGCGCTGGGGTGGCGCGCTCGTCGACGTATCCGGCTGCACCGTCGCAACCCGCACGGTGCCGGACGACGACGTAGCGTGATCCGGCACGCTACCGGCCGCGTGAATCGCGTATGTGGGCCCGAATCCCGCAGGCGGTTCATATGCGGCGATCAGCCAGCCGATGATGCCGAGCGCGCCGATGCTCCAGCAGATCGCGTACCTCGCACGCCGGTCGTGAGAGCGGCGGATGCGCGTGCCGGCAACGGCAGCCGGCACGACCGGCGTGCCAGCCGAAACCGGCGTCGGTATCGCCACGGGCCGTGGCTGCCAGCGGCACGCGCTGTGCGGCCGGTCGACGTCGATGCAGGATGTCGTCAGCGTGGCGAGACAGTGCCTGCCGGGCCGCGCACCGGGGGCGCCGCGAAAGGTCCATTCGCGGCCGAACGACGGAACGATATCGAGCGGCGTGACGCGAGGGCGGGCGAGTGCGCCTTCGACGGGGACGAGGGGCGATGGGGTCATGAGGGCAGTACGCCGTGCGACACGGGCAACCGTGCCGGCCGCGGCGCGGAAATGTCGTCGCTAATCGTGACATTGTGGTCAGGCGGCGAGAGCAGGTCGATCAGATCAATCCGATTTTTGCTTCCGATTCGGGACGATTCGTACGAGAAGCGTGCCGCGACGGCAATGGCGACGGTCGCGGCGGCACAAGGCAAATGTCGGGTTGGCGTGGCATGATGCGCGAACCATGCCGGTGCGCGCGTCGTCGCGCGGCGCGCCGCCGGCGGGCAGCGATGCCCGTGCGCGCCGGCCCGGCGCCGCGTGCGTCGTCGGATCCATGCGGCGCGGATTCGCGCCATCCGAGCTGAGCGAGAAAAACATGTCCACAGCGTCACACGCCATCACGCAGGAATCGAAATTCCGCACCGTGTTCCGGGTCGTCAGCGGCAACTTCCTGGAAATGTACGACTTCATGGTCTACGGCTATTACGCGTCGGCCATCGCGAAAACCTACTTCCCGAGCGGCAACGCATTCGCGTCGCTGATGCTGTCGCTGTCGGTGTTCGGCGCGGGCTTCCTGATGCGGCCGGTCGGCGCGATCGTGCTCGGTGCGTACATCGACCACCACGGCCGGCGCAAGGGGCTGATCCTGACACTCGGGCTGATGGCGCTCGGCACGCTCACGGTGGCCGCGATACCCGGCTACGCGACGATCGGCGTGCTCGCGCCGGTGCTCGTGCTGCTCGGCCGGCTGCTGCAGGGCTTTTCGGCGGGCGTCGAACTCGGCGGCGTGTCGGTCTATCTGTCGGAGATCGCGACGAAGGGCCACAAGGGGTTCTATACGTCGTGGCAGTCGGGCAGCCAGCAGGTGGCCGTGGTGTTCGCCGCGCTCGTCGGCGTGCTGCTCAACCGCGCGCTGCCGGCCGAGGAGATGACCGCGTGGGGGTGGCGCATTCCGTTCCTGATCGGCTGCCTGATCGTGCCGTTCCTGTTCCTGATCCGGCGTTCGCTGAAGGAGACCGACGAGTTCCTCGCGAAGCGTCATCGTCCGACGATGGGCGAGATCATGCGTTCGATGCTCGACAACTGGGGCGTCGTGGTGGCGGGCATGGGGATGGTGATCATGACGACGGTGTCGTTCTACATGATCACCGCCTATACGCCGACGTTCGGCAAGGAAGTGCTGCACCTGTCGTCGCTCGACGCGCTCGTCGTGACCGTCTGCGTGGGGATTTCCAATCTCGTGTGGCTGCCGCTGTCCGGTGCGTTGTCCGACCGTATCGGTCGCCGCCCGGTGCTGATTGCGTTCACCGTGCTGACGCTGCTGTCGGCTTACCCGGCCGTGCTGTGGCTCGTCGGCGATCCGTCGTTCCTGCGGCTGCTCGCGGTCGAGCTGTGGCTGTCATTCCTGTATGCGTCGTATAACGGCGCAATGGTCGTCGCGCTGACCGAAGTGATGCCGGCCGACGTACGCACGGCCGGTTTCTCGCTGGCATACAGCCTGGCGACGACGATCGGCGGCTTCACGCCCGCGATCTCGACGCTGCTGATTCATCAGACCGGCAACAAGGCCGCGCCGGGGCTGTGGCTGAGCGTTGCCGCGATTTGCGGGCTGATCGCGACACTCGTGCTGTATCGCACGCCCGAGGCTCGCAACCAGTACAAGGCGGCCTGACGGGCAAGCGCATGCCGCGCGGCGCCGGCCGCACGCGTTGCATTAAAAAAGGGAGCCCGGGTGAACGGCGCTCCTTTTTTTCGTCCGCGCTCAGGCTTCGCGCAGCATGCCGGCGACTGCTGCCGCCACGTCGAGCCATTGCCCCGGTGCGGGCTGGCGGGCGAGCCTGGCCTGCGGATACCACGGGCAGTCGTCGCCGGTGAACCAGCGCCAGTCGGGCGCGAACGGCAGCATGACCCAAAGCGGCTTGCCGAGCGCGCCGGCGAGGTGCGCGACCGCGGTATCGATCGTGACGACGCCGTCGAGCCGCCCGATCAGCGCGGCCGTGTCGGCAAAGTCGTTCAACCGGCCGTCGAGCCGATGCACGCGCGGATGCGCGTCGACGCGCGCGCGTTCGTCTTCGTCGAGCGCGGGTTGCAGCACGATCCAGTCGACATCGGGCAGCGCGAGCAGCGGTGCGAGCGCGTCGAACGGCATCGAGCGGTTTTCCTGCGCCTGCCGGCGCCCCGACCATGCAAGGCCGAACTTGCGCTTCGACTGCCCGCCGAGCGAGCCGCGAAAGCGCCGGCCGGCGCCGTCGGGGGCGTCGAGGTAGCGCGAGCCCGCGACGATGTCCTCCGCCTGAAGCCCGAGCAGGAACGGCAAGCTCATCAGCGTGCACGCGACATCCGCGGCAGGCGGTTTCGCGGTGCCCTGTGCGACGAGGGTCACGCGCCAGCGCGCTGCCGCCGGCGCCAGCAGCGTAACGAGTTCCGGCTGGACTTCGAGCACGACGCGCGCGCAGCGCGCGCGGGCGAGCGGCACGAAGCGGACGAACTGCAGCGTGTCGCCGAAGCCCTGTTCCGCGCGGATCAGCAGCGTGCGCGACGCAATCGGTTCGCCTTGCCAGCGCGGCAGCATGCCGAGCGGCGTCGCGCCCGGCGTGTCGTGGCGCGCTTCATAGGCGGGCAGGCCGCGCGTGAAGTCGCCGAGCGTCAGCAGCGTGACCGCGCGGTGCAGCTTTGCCAGCGTGAGATCGGGGGCGACGCGCAGCGCCTGGTCGAACGCGCGCAGCGCCATCTCGTGCGCACCGAGCGCGTGATGCGCGTTGCCGAGGTTCAGCCAGGCCAGGCTGAACGACGGATCGAGACCGACCGCTCGCTCGTAGAAGGGCAGTGCGTCGCGGTGGCGCGCCTGCGCGCTGAGTGCGTTCGCGAGCCCGAACAGCGCGAGCGGAAACGGCGGATGCAGCGCGAGCGCGGCTTCGAACGCGGCGGCGGCCTCGGCATGCCGGCCGACCGCGTCCAACGTGTTGCCGAGATTGAAGTGCGCGGCGACGAAGCGCGGCTGCGCGGCGATCGCGGCCTGGAAGTGCGCGATCGCGTCGTCGGCGCGGCCCATCGCGTTCAGCGCCATCGCGAGGTTGTTGTGCGCTCCCGCATGCCCCGGCCGCAACTCGAGCGCGCGATGGAACGCGGCGAGCGCTTCGTCGTGGCGGCCCAGAGCGTTCAGCGCGTTGCCGAGATTGTTGTGGATCGATGCATCGTCGGGCGTGAGCCGCAGCGCGCGGCCGAATGCATCGATCGCATCGTCGTGGCGCTGCAGCGCCGCATACGCGTTGCCGAGGTTGTAGTGCGCGAGCGGAAATTCGGGCGCGAGCGTCAGCGCGTTGCGAAAGCGGTCGACCGCTTCGTCGAGCCGGCCGAGCGCCTTCAGCGCGTTGCCGAGATTGAGCTGCAGCGCGGCATCGTCCGGACGCAGCGCGACGGCGCGGCCGACGAGGTCGGCCGCTTCGGCGTGCTGGCCCTGCTGGTGCCGCAGCACGCCGAACAGATGCAGCGCGTCGGCGTTGGCGGGATTGGAGGCGAGCGCGTTGCGATAGCCGTGCTCGGCCTCGGCGAGGCGGCCCGCGCGGTGTGCGGCATACGCCCGGTCGAATGCGGTATCCATGACGCGAAAACTGACGGAAAGGGCGTATTTTCCCACACCGCGCGGCGGTGCCGCGCGTCGGCCGATCGGCATATGGCCCCGTCACGTGGAGCGGCGTAGACTTGCAGGATCGCGTGTCATCGAGGTTCTCATGGCTGACACACTGCCCGATATCCGGCCCGTGCTGATCGTCGGCGCGGGGCCGACCGGCCTTGCCGCGGCGATGAGCCTCGCGCGGGCCCGCGTGCCGGTGCGCATCATCGATCGGCTAGCCGCGCCCGCGCCGCATTCGCGCGCGATCGGCATCCAGGCGCGCACGCTCGAACTGCTGGAGCAGCATCGCGCGGTCGAACCGTTTCTCGCGCTCGGCCATCGTGCGCATGCGGCCGCGCTGCATGCCGACGGCCGCGTGATCGCGCGGCTCGATTTCGATCCACTGCACACGCGCTATCCGTACCTGCTGTTTCTCGACCAGACGGTCACCGAGCGCCTGCTCGCCGAGCATCTGGCCCGGCTCGGCGTGACGGTCGAGCGCGGCGCGACGCTGACCGCATGCGATGCGGGCGGCGCGTCGCTCGACGTGTCGATCCGCCGCGCCGACGGTCGCGACGAATCGTTCGCGCCGTCGTACCTGATCGCCGCCGACGGCGCGCACAGCACGGTCAGGCATCTGCTCGGCCTGGGCTTCACCGGGCAGGCGTTCGAGCAGACGTTCCTGCTCGCCGATTTCGCGGCGATACCCGACTGGCCGGACGAAGAGATCCACCTGTTCGCGACGCCCGAAGGCATGGCCGGCCTGTTTCCCATGGGCGGCGGCCGTTACCGGCTCGTGGCCGACCGGCCGCCCGGCAGCGACGCGTCGTCCGATGCGCCGGTCCCGTCGCTCGCGGAATGCGACGCGATCGTGCGTGCCCGTGCCGGTGTGTCGATCTCGCCGAGCGATCTCGCGTGGTCGTCCTATTTTCACCTGCACAGCAGGATGGTCGACCGGCTGCGTCACGGCCGCGTGTTCTTCGCGGGCGACGCCGCGCACGTCCACAGTCCGGCCGGCGCGCAGGGCATGAACACCGGCATCCAGGAAGCGTTCAATCTTGGCTGGAAGCTCGCGCGCGTGCTCGGCGCGGGCACACCCGAGCGGCTTCTCGACACGTATCACGCGGAACGTCATCCGATCGAGCGCGACGTGTTGCGGCAGACCGGTTTCGTCACGCAGGTCGTCGAAGCCGAGCGCGGCGCGATGAAGCTGCTGCGCGATCATGTCGTGCCGCTGCTGGCGTCGTTCGGGCCGATGCGC
Organism: Burkholderia sp. LK4; assembly: GCF_001043615.1. Lineage (NCBI taxonomy): Bacteria > Pseudomonadati > Pseudomonadota > Betaproteobacteria > Burkholderiales > Burkholderiaceae > Burkholderia > Burkholderia sp. LK4. The sequence goes on along the minus strand of NZ_LDUL01000090.1, from coordinate 29,407 downwards.
GACGTCGTGCGGCGTACGGTCAGCGAGCTCGGCGTGCAGTACCGGAAGAGCCCGCTCACGCTGGAGCGCGTGCTAGACGGCGGGCCGCGCGCAGGTGAGCGGGCACCCGATGCGTTCGTGCGCGTGGTCGACGGGCCGCTCGGTCAGGCGCCCGGCACGGCGCGGCTATACGACCTGCACGATCCCGCGAGTTTCACGTTGCTGCTGCTGGAAGAGCCGCCGGATGCCGACGCCGGCGCGTTGCCTCCGATACAGGCCGATGCGCAGGTGCTCGCGCAGGGGCTCGAACGGATCATGCCGGACGCGTTGCGCGTCTGGCGCGTCACCGATGCCGAAGGCGGGGATGCCGGGCTTGCGCAGGAATACGGCCGCTCGCGGCCGTCGTTTTACCTGCTCCGGCCCGACGGTTACGTGGCGGCGCGCGGGCGCACGGCGACCGACGCGAATGCGTTGCTGCGCCACTGCGAAAGCTGGTTCGCGGGCATGTCGCGGCCCGCGTAGCGGGGCGGTCAGGCCTTTGCCGCGGCAGGCACGAGGGACGCGCGGTGTACGGCGATCGCGTCGCGCACGATCGGCGCCGCGCGTTGCGCGGCCTCGCTTGACGGATCGTCGAGCGCCGCGAGCAGCGCGCGGCGCATCCGCGGCTCCCAGAAGCGCCGGATATGGTCGGCGATGCCGGCCAGCGCTTCGTCGCGATCCGGCATCGATTCGAAGAATGCGCCGATCTGGTTGGCCATGTCGATCAGGTGTCCGTTGTCCATCGCTTCCTCACTTGCCCGTGGTCACGCCGGCGGTCGCGGCCGCACGGCGCTCGAGCAGATCGAGCTGCTCCGCGTTGAAGCGCGCGTAGGCCTGCTGCCAGTCGGACGGCTGCGCGACGGGCAAGACCTGGACGGCCGTCACCTTGTACTCGGGGCAGTTCGTCGCCCAGTCCGAGCTGTCCGTCGTGATCACGTTCGCACCCGATTCGGGGAAGTGGAACGTCGTATAGACGACACCCGGCTGCATGCGTTCGGTCACGAGCGCGCGCAGCACCGTCTGCCCCGCACGCGACTCGATGCCGACCCAGTCGCCGCTGCGGATCCCGCGATCCTGCGCGTCGTGCGGATGGATCTCGAGGCGATCCTCCTCGTGCCAGCGGACGTTCTCGGTGCGGCGCGTCTGCGCGCCGACGTTGTATTGCGACAGGATGCGACCCGTCGTCAGGATCAGCGGATAACGTTGCGTGACCTTCTCCGGCGACGCGATGAACTGCGTGATCACGAACTTGCCCTTGCCGCGCACGAATGCGTCGATGTGCATCGTCGGCGTGCCTTCCGGTGCGTGCTCGTTGCACGGCCACTGGATGCTGCCGAGCGCGTCGAGCTTCGCGTACGACACGCCCGAGAACGTCGGCGTGAGTCGCGCGATCTCGTCCATGATTTCCGACGGATGCGCATAGTCCATCTCGTAGCCGAGCGCGCGCGACAGCATCAGCGTGACTTCCCAGTCCGCGTAGCCCGCAAGCGGCGGCATCACCTTGCGCACGCGCGAGATGCGGCGTTCCGCGTTCGTGAACGTGCCGTCCTTCTCGAGGAACGACGAGCCGGGCAGCAGCACGTGCGCGTATTTCGCGGTCTCGTTCAGGAAGATGTCCTGCACGACGATGCATTCCATGGCCGACAGTGCGGCCGCGACGTGCTGCGTATTCGGGTCCGACTGGACGATGTCCTCGCCCTGGCAGTAGAGCCCCTTGAAGCTGCCGTCGAGCGCCGCGTCGAACATGTTCGGGATGCGCAGCCCCGGTTCGGGTTGCAGCGTGGCCGACCACGCCTGTTCGAACTGCGTGCGCACGATCGTGTCGCTGATGTGCCGGTAGCCGGGCAGCTCGTGCGGGAACGAGCCCATGTCGCACGAGCCCTGCACGTTGTTCTGGCCGCGCAGCGGATTGACGCCGACGCCTTCGCGGCCGACGTTGCCGGTCGCCATCGCGAGGTTCGCGATGCCCATCACCGTCGTCGAGCCCTGCGCGTGCTCGGTCACGCCCAGCCCGTAGTAGATCGCGGCATTGCCGCCCGTCGCATAGAGGCGCGCGGCTTCACGGACCTGTTCCGCCGGCACGCCCGTCACGTCGGCGGTCGCCTCGGGCGAATTGTCGGCACGCGATACGAATTCGCGCCACTGCTCGAATGCGCGTGTCTCGCAGCGCTCGGCGACGAACGCGTCGGCGACGAGCCCCTCGGTGACGATCACGTGCGCGAGTGCGTTGACGATCGCGACGTTGGTGCCGGGGCGCAGCTGCAGATGGTGGGTGGCCTTCACGTGCGGGCCGTCGACGACGTCGATGCGGCGCGGGTCGATCACGATCAGCTTCGCACCTTCGCGCACGCGCCGCTTCAGCCGCGAGCCGAACACCGGGTGCCCGTCGGTCGGGTTCGCGCCCATCACGACGATCACGTCGGCCTGGCCGACCGACGCGAACGTCTGCGTGCCGGCCGATTCGCCGAGCGTCGTCTTGAGGCCGTAGCCCGTCGGCGAGTGGCACACGCGTGCGCAGGTGTCGACGTTATTGTTGCCGAATGCGGCGCGCACCAGTTTCTGCACGAGGTAGGTTTCCTCGTTCGTGCAGCGCGACGACGTGATCCCGCCGATCGAGTCGCGGCCGTACTTCTGCTGCAGCTTGCGGAATTGCGTTGCCGCGTAGGTGAGCGCTTCGTCCCAGCTGACTTCGCGCCACGGGTCGGTGATCTTCTCGCGGATCATCGGCTTCGTGATGCGGTCCGTGTGCGTCGCGTAGCCCCACGCGAAGCGTCCCTTCACGCACGCATGGCCTTCGTTCGCGAGGCCGTTCTTGTGCGGCGTCATGCGCACGACCTGCGTGCCCTTCATTTCGGCCTTGAACGAGCAGCCGACGCCGCAGTACGCACAGGTCGTGACCACCGAGTGTTCGGCCTGGCCGAGTTGCACGACCGATTTTTCCTGCAGCGTGGCGGTCGGGCAGGCGGCGACGCATGCGCCGCACGATACGCATTCCGACGCCATGAACGATTCGCTTTCGCCCGCGGCGACGCGCGATTCGAAGCCGCGTGCGGCGATCGTCAGCGCGAACGTGCCTTGCGTTTCCTCGCAGGCGCGCACGCAGCGGTTGCAGACGATGCACTTCGACGGGTCGTACGTGAAGTACGGGTTCGATTCGTCCTTCGCGTCCTTCAGGTGATTCGCGCCGTCGAAGCCGTAGCGCACCTCGCGCAGCCCGACGACGCCCGCCATGTCCTGCAACTCGCAGTCGCCGTTGGCGGGGCAGGTGAGGCAGTCGAGCGGATGGTCGGAGATGTACAGCTCCATCACGTTGCGACGCAGCGACTGCAGGCGGTCCGACTGCGTGCGCACCTTCATGCCCGCTTCGGCAGGCGTCGTGCACGAGGCGGGATAACCGCGCCGGCCTTCGATCTCGACGAGGCACAGCCGGCACGAGCCGAACGGTTCGAGCGAATCGGTCGCGCAGAGCTTCGGGACGTTGACGCCGGCTTCGATCGCCGCGCGCATCACCGACGTGCCGGCCGGCACGGTGACCGGCTGGCCGTCGATTTCGAGCGTGACGTCGGTATCGGCATGCCGTTGCGGCGTGCCGTAGTCGGTATCGTCGAACGGGTCGCGGGCACGCGCTTGCGCGGCGCTCTTGCACGCGCATTGGCCCGAGCCGCAGCCGCCTTGGCGGACGTTGTTCGTGTCGAGGGACATGCAGGGCTCCTTCTGGGTCAGGCCGCAGCCTTGACCGGACCCGACGCGGCATCCTTGCCGGCGGCGAGCCCGAAATCTTCGGGGAAATGGTCGAGCGCGGACAGCACCGGATAGGGTGTCATGCCGCCCATTGCGCACAGCGAACCGGCCAGCATCGTGTCGCACAGGTCGCGCAGCAGCGTGACCTGCCGCTCCGACGTGTCGCCGTGGCGGATGCGCGCGATCGTCTCGACGCCACGTGTCGAACCGATCCGGCACGGCGTGCACTTGCCGCACGACTCGATCGCGCAGAACTTCATCGCGTATTCGGCCAGCTCGGCGAGGTTCGACGTATCGTCGTGGAGCACGATGCCGCCGTGCCCGACGACCGCGCCGATCGCCGTGTACGCTTCGTAGTCGAGCGGCACGTCCCACTGATGGTCGGGCAGGTAGGTGCCGAGCGGGCCGCCGACCTGGGCGGCGCGCGCGGGCCGGCCGCTTGCCGTGCCGCCGCCGAAGTCGAACAGCAGCTCGCGCAGCGTGACGCCGAACGCGAGCTCGACGAGGCCGCCGTGACGGATGTTGCCCGCGAGCTGGAACGGCAGCGTGCCGCGTGAGCGGCCCATCCCGTAGTCGCGATAGAACGCGGCGCCGCGCGCGAAGATCACGGGCGCCGTCGCGAGCGTGATCACGTTGTTGATGACGGTCGGCTGGCCGTACAGGCCCGCGAGCGCGGGCAGCGGCGGTTTCGCCCGCACGACGCCGCGCTTGCCTTCGAGCGATTCGAGCAGCGCCGTTTCCTCGCCGCACACGTACGAGCCCGCGCCTTTCGCGACGTGCAGCTCGAACGCATGCGCGGAGCCGAGCACGTGCTCGCCGAGCCAGCCGGCTTCGCGTGCACGGACGATCGCGGCTTCGAGCGTGGCGATTGCATGCGGGTATTCGCTGCGCACGTAGATGTAACCGACCGTCGCGCCGGTCGCGACGCCCGCGATGATCATCCCCTCGATCAGGCAGTACGGGTCGCACTCCATGATCAGGCGGTCGGAGAAGGTGCCCGAATCCCCTTCGTCTGCATTGCAGACGATGTATTTCTGCGTGGCGCTGGCTTGCCGGACCGTGCGCCATTTGATGCCGGCCGGGAACGCGGCACCGCCGCGGCCGCGCAGCCCCGATTCGATCAGCGTTTCGCACGCGGCGTCGCCGTCGAGCGCGAGCGCATTCTTCAGGCCGGCGAGGCCTTCGTATTGCAGGTAGTCGTCCATCGACAGCGGATCGGTCAGGCCGATGCGTGCGAACGTGAGGCGTTGCTGGCGCGCGAGATAGGGCAGCGCGTCGACGAGGCCGACACCGCTCGGATGCGTGCCGCCGTCAAGCCAGTTTGCGTCGAACAGGGCCGGCACGTCGGCGGCCGACAGGTTCGCATACCCGACGCGGCCGGCGGCCGTGCCGACCTCGACGAGCGGCTCGAGCCACAGCAGCCCGCGCGAACCGTTGCGGACCAGCTCGACGGCGACGCCGCGCCGTTGTGCTTCCGCCGTGATGGCGGCAGCGAGCGCGTCGGCGCCGAGTGCCAGTGCGGACGAGTCGCGCGGAACGTAGATGCGGGTCGTCATGCGGCCTCCGGGGTATGGGCGACCGCCTCGGCAAGCAGCGCGTCGAATTTCTCCGGCGTGACCTTCGCGTGCAGCACGCCGTTGACCGTCAGCGACGGCGATTGCGCACACAGTCCGAGGCAGTACACCGATTCGAGCGCGACGTCACCGGTCGCATGCGCGTTCGCGACATCGCCGTGCGCCGTGTCGAACCGGCAACCCGTGCGGGCTTCCGCATGCGCGGCCAGCGCTTCGCAGCCCATGCTGCGGCACGCTTCGGCACGGCACATCTGGATCGTCACGCGGGCGGGCGGTGCGGTGCGGAAGTGGTGGTAGTAAGTCAGTACGCCGTGCACTTCCGCGCGCGACAGGTTGAGCGCCCTGGCGAGCGGCGCGACGCAGCCCGGCGGCACGTAGCCTGCGTCGTCCTGGATCGCGTGCAGGATCGCCACGAGCGACCGGCCGGCGCGCGCATGACGCTCGACGAGCGCGTCGGGCGCTTGGGAATTCGGGGACATCGGTTGTGCTCCTCCAAAGTCTCATATGCGCTCGGGATTCATATAGTGCGCACTGCGACTTCGTTCTGATTGATTTTAACCAACGATAAGCGGAAGATTTGGCGGTCGCAATAGGAAATCGGAGTGCATAATTGATTCGGATCGAATGCGACGCGTATCTGACCGTACGCGACACGGAAGGCCGTGCGGCCAGCCTGTCGGATGTCGCGCCGTTGCTGGAACTCGTGGCCGACACGGGCAGCATCGCGCAGGCCGCGCACGCGAAAGGGCTGTCATACCGGCACGCGTGGGGCATGCTGCGCGCGCTGGAGGCGTGCATCGGCGGGGAACTGATCGAAACCGCGCGCGGCAAGGGCTCGACGCTGTCGGCACTCGGGCAGGCGGTCGTCGATGCGCAGCGCCTCGCGCGCAGCCGGCTCGACGGTAACCTGCGGACGCTGGCGGCCGAAGTGGCGAGCGACCTGAACCGGCGGCTCGCGCAGCGCGACGGCGCCGTGCGCATTCACGCGTCGCATGGCTACGCGGTCGCGACGCTCGTATCCGCGCTCGTCGACGCGCAGGCGGCTGTCGACATCAAGTATCGCGAGAGCGTCGAGGCCGTGCAGGCGCTTGCCCGCGGCGAGTGCGACCTGGCGGGCTTCCATCTGCCGCGCGGTGCGTTTCGTGCGCAGTGCGCGCAAATCTACCGACCGTGGCTCGACGATACGCGTCATGTGCTGATCCACCTGACTCGGCGCCAGCAGGGGCTGTTCGTCCCGCGTGGCAACCCGAAGCAGGTTCGCGGCCTCGCGGATCTCGCGCGCAATGACATCCGCTTCGTCAACCGCCAGCCGGGGTCGGGCACGCGCATGCTGCTGGACCTCGCGCTGCGCGCGATCGGCATTGATCCGGAGCGCATCGACGGCTACGCATCGGCCGAGCTCACGCATTCGGCGATCGCGGCGTTCGTCGCGAGCGGGATGGCCGATCTCGGCTTCGGCGTCGAGCCTGCGGCCCATCATTTCGGGCTCGATTTCATCCCGGTCGTCGACGAAGACTATTATTTCGCGTGCGAACGCGCGCGGCTCGACGCGCGGCCGCTTGCCGGCGTACTGGCGCTGCTGCGCGACGCGCGCTTCGTCGAGCGCGTCGCGCATCTCGACGGCTACGACCCGGCTGCGTGCGGAACGTTGACGAGCATCGCGACGGGGCTGGCCGGCGGCGACGGCGCGAGTGTGCCGGGCGGCAATTCGCGGTAACGCGCAGGCGATCGAACCGCGCTGCAGCAGCGGGGGATTTGCGCTACGCTTGCCGCTTGACCAACGTTCCAACAAGCACGCCGTTCAAGCGTCATCCCGCCATGAAATTTTCCGTTCCCCTCGCCGCGGCAGCGTTGACCGCGGGGCTGCTGGTCGCTGTTTCGCCGTTTGCGCTGGCGCAGAATTCCCCTGGTGTGCCTGGCGGTATCCTGAGCGAACAGTTTCGCCTGAACGAGCATCCGCAGATGCCGTTCGCAGCGTCGACGCCGTCGCAGAAATACCAGAGCGGCAAGAAGTCGGCCTTGCGCCGCAAGGGCGACCTGGGCGATCCGAACGGCTGCAACCTGAAGTGTCCGATGGATAGCCAGTAACCGGGCGGACGGGCGCGTCCGCAAGGGTCATGCGGCGCCGGTTCGCTTGACGGGCGTTTCGTCCGCGTACTGGCCTGGCCGGTTGACCGGCGACTGCCGGAATCCCAGTGCGATTCCGGTTCTGTCCGAGCCCCGCGAAGCGTTGCCGCTTCGCGGGGCTTTTGCTTTCCGGCGAATCTTCATGCGATTCGGTGTCGGGCGATGCCTGCATGTGCGCATCGTCGGCCTGGCAGGCGATCTAGGGTTAACCCGTAAATCAGGAAGGATGTCTTCCAGAAAGCTGCCTTATTCTTAAGCATCCGCCTACATAAACTTCGGGTTGTCAGCGATGAACAAGGTGTTCACCGCGAACACAGACAAATCTGGAGGTAGGTCATCATGAAGTCGCTCGTTCAAGCTGTTGTCGTTGCCGCTGCTCTCGTTGCCCCGGTCGTGTCGTTTGCCCAGTCGGGTTCGACGATCACCCGCGCGCAGGTTCGCGCCGAACTGGTCCAGCTGCAGCAGGCAGGTTACAACTCGGCTCGCGGCGAAGATCCGCATTATCCGGAAGCGATCCAGGCCGCAACGGCGCGTGTTGCAGAGCAACAGCGCAGCGCGCTGGCGCAAGCGCAAGGCGCCGACGCCAGCGGTTACGGTGCACAGGCGCAAGGTGCGTCGGCATCGGGTTCGCGTGCAATGGGCGTGCGCCCGGCCACCGCTGAAGAAATGAAGTCGCTGTATCGCGGCAGCTAAGTCGCACATCGCCCGGTGTGCGTGAGTGCCTGTGCGACGACGCGTCCGGCACTGCGGCACCCGGGTCGGCCGCCGCCTGGCGCGATCGATGATCGTGCGGGCGCGGCAGGATATCCGTCACCTCCTGTCGCCGGAATACCGGTGGCATTCCGCCCGGCCCGCCCGTGGCTGGGCGCTTTTTCGGAAGGGGAAGGGTGCATGCGTTTCGGCGGCAACAAAAAACCCCGCAGACTTGCGTCATGCGGGGTTCGTGCGACGAGCGCGGAATTTGGTGGAGGCGGCGGGAATCGAACCCGCGTCCAGAAGCGCTCCACGACTAGTTCTACATGTTTAGTTCAGTCATTTGATTTAACCGCAGCGACGCGGACGAACACGCTGCACTACGGCGATTCGCTAGGTTTTCGACCCTGGCGTCGCGACGCCGACAGGGCTTAACTGACGTAAATGACCTCTGGCGGTATTGCTACCGGTCTTGCGACACTAGCCCGTCAGTGAACTAGGCAGAGGACGGCGGCCGTTAGGCTGCCAGTGCGAACGTATCGTCGTTTGCAGTTACGATTTTCCCATTGATTAACGAGGTGACGGGTCCTCGACATGCCCTAGCCGCTTCACAACCCCTGTCGAAACCAGGTCGCCCCCGCGGATAAGATCGATCATTATAGCCCAACATCGCGCAGCAGTTCGCGCAGTTGCTGTGTCGTGTCGACGAGATGCTGCGCTTGCCAGTCGGCCGGTGCGGCGCCGTCGCCGCAGTAGCCGTACGCGGCCGCGATCGTCGCCATGCCGGCGGCACTGCCGGCCTGAATGTCGCGCAGATCGTCGCCGACGTAGACGATGCGTGCGGGCGCGAGCGTCAACTGGTCGGCCGCATGCAGCAGCGGGGCCGGATGCGGCTTCGGGTGCGGCGTTGTGTCGCCCCCGACGACGCAGGCCGCGCGTGGCGCGAGACCGAGCAACTCGACGAGCGGCGCCGTGAGCCGCATCGCCTTGTTCGTGACGATCCCCCAGCGCACGCCGCGCGCATCGAGTTCGTCGAGCACGTCGCCGATGCCGGGGAACAGCGTCGTATGCACACACAGATCCGTCGCGTAGTTGGCCAGGAACTCGTCGCGCATCGCTTCGTATCCGGGCGTGTGCGGATCGATGCCGAACGCGCCGCCGAGCAGGCCTCGCGCGCCGGCCGAGGCCAGCGGCCGCAGCACGTCGAGCGGTGTTTCGGGCAGGTCGCGCACGCGTTGCATCTTGTTGACGGCCGCCGCGAGATCGGGGGCCGTGTCGGCGAGCGTGCCGTCCAGGTCGAACAGCACGGCATCGCAGTGCAGCAGGCGCGGTTCGTCGAGTGCAGCCCGCGCGGTCGAGAGGGGAGTCGTCATGCAGGGTGGAGGGTCATGCGCCGCGGCGGCACGCGACGAGGTAGTTGATGTCGGTGTCGTTCGACAGCGCGAAGCGCTTGCCGATCGGGTGATACGTGATGCCCTTGATCTCCACGATGTGCAGATCCGTCGCACGCACGAAGCCGGCCAGTTCCGACGGGCGGATGAAGCGCGCGTAGTCGTGCGTGCCCTTCGGCAGCATTTGCGCGATGTACTCCGCGCCGATCACGGCGAACAGGTAGGCCTTCAGGTTGCGGTTCAGCGTCGAGAAGAATACCCAGCCACCCGGCTTCACGAGCGTCGCGCACGCGGCGACGACATCGCCGGGAGACGGCACGTGCTCGAGCATCTCCATGCACGTGACGACATCGTAGGTGCCCGGTTCACGCGCGGCGAGCGCTTCCGCGGCGATGGCTTCGTAGTCGACCGAGATGCCGCTTTCGAGGCTGTGCAGGTCGGCGACGCCGAGCGCTTCGGTCGACAGGTCGATACCTTTCACCTGTGCGCCGAGTCCGGCCATCGACTCGGACAGGATGCCGCCGCCGCAGCCGACGTCGAGTGCACGCTTGCCGGCGAGGTGCGCATGCGCATCGATCCAGCCGAGGCGGACCGGGTTCAGGTCGTGCAGCGGCTTGAATTCGGCGTTCGGATCCCACCACCGATGGGCGAGGTCGCTGAATTTCTGGAGTTCGTGCGGATCGGCGTTGGTCATGTCGGCAAACGGGCTACGAGAGGAGGGCGGTACTGCGATTCGTCAGCCCCGAGTATATAAGAAGCGGACGAGCGGCGAAGCGGCAGGCGCCCGGACGGGCGTCAAAGAAAAAGCCCCGCCGGGGCGGGGCTTTGAAGCAGTCGAAAACCGCGGCTTAGTTTGCCGGAACGGTCGTCTTCTGGACTTCTTGCGTACCAACCACTTCGACTTCCACGCGGCGATCCGGTGCGAGGCAGGCGATGAGTTGCTTGCGGTTCTTCTGGTTGCAGCCCGTCGTGACCGGGTTGCGCTTGCCCTTGCCTTCCGTGTAGATCTTGTTGGCCGGCACACCCTTGCTGACCAGGTACGACTTCACGGCTTGCGCACGGCGCAGCGACAGACGGTCGTTGTACTTGTCCGAACCGATGCGGTCCGTGTAGCCCGTTGCGACGACCACTTCCGTGTTCATGCCTTCGATCTTCGAAGCCAGTTCGTCCAGCTTTTGCTTGCCCAGCGGCTTGAGCGTTGCCTTGTCGAAGTCGAACAGTGCGTCAGCTTGATACGTGATCTTCTGGCTCGAGATAGCCGGAGCGACCGGAGCGACCGGCGGCTGCGGTGCCTGGGCGACCAGTGCGCCATCGCACTTCGCGTTGGCGGTGGCCGGCGTCCAGAACGCATCGCGCCAGCAGAGCTCGTTCGTGCCGTTCATCCACACCCATTCGCCCGTGCCGTTCACCCAGTTGTCATTGACGGCTTGACGCGACGCCGGCACCGACTGTGCCGAAGCGGATGCAGCCATAACTGCGGTAGCTGCAATGAACGCGAGCTTTGAAAGTTTATTCATATTTCTCCTCTCGAAATTGAGATTACCGCAGGTTTACTGCGAGCCTGTTGACGGTGACAAGTCATACATTGCTCGAAGTATAACATTGGTGCGGCACAAAAAACGCGGCACCGCTCTGTGTAGACTTCGAGCAGCGTCTAACTTTCAGTGCGTTGGCATTTTGCCATATCGTTCCCTTCCTACGAAAAAAAATCCTCCCCACCCTAAGATCGCTTCAACTTTGTGGTGCATGCGCAACACCGGCCTGCCGCAACTTTCAGAGATTGTCAAGAGTGTGTCGGCGAAATTGCGCGAATGTGCGTGGTTGTTTACTCGTGCGCGTGAAACAAGTGTGAAGGGATCGCCTGCGGCGTCGAGTCGCGCGCGATTTCGGTCGAATCGACGTGGCCGCGATTTTCGCTATTTATATATAGAGGGGGCGGCGAATTGGCGGCTGATGGGCGCATGTTAGAATCTCGCGTTGCGTTGCGCATGCAGCGCCCACGCGAAAGGCGTTCGCCGTCTTCGCTCCGAAACGATACGGATACATGGATCAATTCGCCAAAGAGACCCTGCCCACCTCCCTAGAGGAGGAAATGCGCCGTTCGTATCTCGATTACGCGATGAGCGTGATCGTCGGACGTGCCCTCCCGGATGTCCGCGATGGCCTGAAGCCCGTGCACCGGCGCGTGTTGTTCGCGATGCACGAACTGAACAACGACTGGAACCGCGCGTACAAGAAGTCGGCGCGTATCGTCGGTGACGTGATCGGTAAGTACCATCCTCACGGCGACACCGCGGTGTACGACACGATCGTGCGGATGGCGCAGGACTTCTCGCTGCGTTACATGCTGATCGACGGGCAGGGCAACTTCGGCTCGATCGACGGCGACAATGCCGCGGCGATGCGTTACACCGAAATTCGCATGGCGAAGATCGGTCACGAGCTGCTCGCCGACATCGACAAGGAAACGGTCGATTTCGAGCCGAACTACGACGGCAACGAAATGCAGCCGTCGGTCCTGCCGTCGCGCATCCCGAACCTGCTGATCAACGGCTCGTCGGGCATCGCGGTCGGCATGGCGACCAACATCCCGCCGCACAACCTGAACGAAGTCGTCGACGCGTGCCAGCACCTGCTGGGTAACCCGGAAGCGACGATCGACGAGCTGATCGAGATCATCCCGGCGCCCGATTTCCCGACGGCCGGCATCATCTACGGCGTCGCCGGCGTGCGCGACGGCTACCGCACCGGGCGCGGTCGCGTCGTGATGCGCGCGGCCACGCACTTCGAGGAGATCGACCGCGGCCAGCGGATGGCGATCATCGTCGACGAGCTGCCGTACCAGGTGAACAAACGCTCGCTGCTCGAGCGAATCGCCGAGCTCGTCAACGAGAAGAAGCTCGAAGGCATCTCCGACATCCGCGACGAGTCCGACAAGAGCGGCATGCGCGTCGTGATCGAGCTCAAGCGCGGTGAAGTGCCGGAAGTGGTGCTGAACAACCTGTACAAGGCGACGCAGCTCCAGGATACGTTCGGCATGAACATGGTCGCGCTGGTCGACGGCCAGCCGAAGCTGCTGAACCTGAAGGAAATCCTGCAGTGCTTCCTGTCGCACCGACGCGAAGTGCTGACGCGCCGCACGATCTACGAACTGCGCAAGGCCCGTGAACGTGGCCATGTGCTCGAAGGTCTCGCGGTCGCGCTCGCCAACATCGACGAGTTCATCGCGATCATCAAGGCAGCGCCGACGCCGCCGATCGCGAAAGCGGAGTTGATGGCGAAGCCGTGGGATTCGTCGCTCGTGCGCGAGATGCTCACGCGCGCCGAGAGCGAGAACGCGGCGGCCGGCGGCCGCTCCGCGTACCGCCCGGAAGGCCTGAACCCGGCGTTCGGCATGCAGAGCGACGGGCTGTACCGCCTGTCCGACACGCAGGCCCAGGAAATCCTGCAGATGCGCCTGCAGCGCCTGACCGGCCTCGAGCAGGACAAGATCATCGGCGAGTACCGCGAAGTGATGGCGCAGATCGCCGACCTGCTGGACATCCTCGCGCGCCCCGAGCGGATCACGACGATGATCGGCGAGGAGCTGACCTCGGTGAAGGCCGAATTCGGCGATGCGCGCCGCTCGAAGATCGAGCTGAACGCGACCGAGCTGAACACCGAGGATCTGATCACGCCGCAGGACATGGTCGTCACGATGTCGCACGCGGGCTACGTGAAGTCGCAGCCGCTGTCCGAGTACCGCGCGCAGAAGCGCGGCGGCCGCGGCAAGCAGGCGACGCAGATGAAGGAAGACGACTGGATCGAGACGCTGTTCATCGCGAACACGCACGACTACATCCTGTGCTTCTCGAACCGCGGCCGCGTGTACTGGGTCAAGGTCTACGAAGTGCCGCAGGGCTCGCGCAACTCGCGTGGCCGCCCGATCGTCAACATGTTCCCGCTGCAGGAAGGCGAGAAGATCAACGTCGTGCTGCCGGTCAAGGAGTTCTCGGCCGACAAGTTCATCTTCATGGCGACGTCGCTCGGCACCGTGAAGAAGACGCCGCTCGAGGCATTCAGCCGTCCGATGAAGAAGGGCATCATCGCGGTCGGCCTCGACGAGGGCGACTTCCTGATCGGCGCGTCGATCACCGACGGTGCGCACGACGTGATGCTGTTCTCCGATTCCGGCAAGGCCGTGCGCTTCGACGAGAACGACGTGCGTCCGATGGGGCGCGAGGCGCGGGGTGTGCGCGGCATGCAGCTCGAGGACGGGCAGCAGGTCATCGCGATGCTGGTCGCGGGCAGCGAGGAGCAGACCGTGCTCACCGCGACCGAGAACGGCTACGGCAAGCGCACGCCGATCACCGAGTACACGCGTCACGGCCGCGGCACGAAGGGTATGATCGCGATCCAGACGTCGGAGCGTAACGGCAAGGTCGTGGCCGCGACGCTCGTCGACGCCGAGGATCAGATCATGCTGATCACGACGGCCGGCGTGTTGATTCGCACCCGTGTCTCGGAGATTCGCGAGATGGGGCGTGCCACGCAAGGTGTTACACTCATCAGTCTCGATGAGGGTACCAAGCTCTCCGGCCTGCAGCAGATCGCGGAGGCCGAGGAGGGCGATGGCGAGGCCGACGAGGCGTCGGACGGCGAAGCCTGAAGAACGGATGAGACTCTGGCCGCCGCGGGCGTGAAGCGCCGCGGCCGGCGAGCAACCATTCATATTTCCAAAAGGGAGTGATGATGCAAAAGCAATTCAAGCAACTGGTCCTGCTGGCTGCACTGGTGCCGACGTTCGCGATGGCGCAAGCGCTGTCGAATTCCGCACCGGCGCCTGCCGCGGCAGCTGCGCCGATCGACGCCGACAAGAAGGCTGCGATCAAGGATCTGCTCGACGCGATCGACGCGCCGAAGCTCGTGTCGGCAATCGGCAACAGCGCCGAAATGCAGGCCAAGCAACTCGTGCCGGCAATCCTGTCGGACGCGCTGTCGGAAAACAAGACGCTGAACGACAAGCAGAAGCAGGCTGCCGTTCCGACGCTGCAAAAGAACGCGGTGCCGAAGCTGGTCGACGGCGCAGGCAAGGTGTTCGGTACGCAACAGTTCCAGAACGACGCGATGTCGGCTCAGTACGACGCCTACGCGAAGTACTACAGCACGTCGGAGATCAAGGATCTGACGACGTTCTACAAGAGCCCGACGGGCCGCAAGTTCATCCAGGTTCAGGATCAGGTCGGTCGCGACGTGGTCAACGGCCTGATGCAGAAGTACATGCCGCAAGCGATCCAGGCAACGCGTACGCAGGCTGACAAGGAAGTCGCAGCAGTCAAGCCGGGCAAGTAAAGCCGTCCGGGCACGCTACCGGCCGTTCGGCCGGGTTTGGCGGGAGCCTGACGACAGTGCGATAATGGCCGTTTGCGCGCGAGCGCAAGCGGCCATTTCTTTTCTGGCGCGTTCTGCCGGCGGCGAGCCGGTCGCGTCCCTCCGAGGTTTTCACGATGCGCGTCTTTAATTTCTCCGCCGGCCCTGCGGCGATGCCCGAGGAAGTGCTGCGGCAAGCCGCCGACGAAATGCTCGACTGGCACGGCAGCGGTATGAGCGTGATGGAGATGAGCCATCGCGGCAAGGAGTTCATGTCGATCCACGAGGCCGCGCTGACCGACCTGCGCGACCTGCTCGGCGTGCCGGCAAGCCACCGGATCCTGTTCCTGCAGGGCGGCGGTATCGCCGAAAACGCGATCGTGCCGATGAACCTGCTCGGCTCGCGCAAGACGGCCGACTTCGTCGTGACGGGCTCGTGGTCGCAGAAATCGTTCAGCGAAGCGAAGAAATACGGCACGCCGCATCTCGCCGCAACCGGCAAGACGGAAGACGGCTTCACGCGTGCGCCCGCGCGCGCCGAATGGCAGCTGTCGGACGATCCGGCCTACGTGCATCTGTGCACCAACGAAACGATCGACGGCGTCGAGACGTTCGAGATTCCCGATCTCGGCGACGTGCCGCTGGTCGCGGATGTCTCGTCGCACATCCTGTCGCGTCCGATGGACGTCGCGAAGTACGGTGTACTGTTCGGCGGTGCGCAGAAGAACATCGGGATGGCCGGTGTGACGCTCGTGATCGTGCGCGAGGACCTGCTCGACCGCTCGCTGTCGATCTGCCCGTCCGCGTTCGAATGGAAGACCATTGCCGCGAACAACTCGCTGTACAACACGCCGCCCACCTACGCGATCTACATCGCGGGTCTGGTATTCCAGTGGCTGAAGCGGCAGGGCGGTCTCGAAGCGATCGAGGCCCGCAATATCGAAAAGGCGAAGCTGCTCTACGACACGATCGATGCGAGCAGTTTCTATCTGAACAAGGTCGAGCCGGCAGCACGTTCGCGAATGAACGTGCCGTTTTTCCTGGCCGACGAAACGCGCAACGAAGACTTCCTTGCCGGCGCAAAGGCGCGCGGGCTGCTGCAGCTGAAGGGCCACAAGTCCGTCGGTGGCATGCGGGCGTCGATCTACAACGCGGTGCCGCTCGAGGGCGTGAAAGCGCTCGTCGAGTACATGAAGGACTTCGAGCAGCGCGGCGCCTGACGGCGGCGCTGTTCAAACAGCACGGCAAAACGCATGGACGACGAACTGAATTCCCGCCTGAAACCGCTGCGCGATCGCATCGACGCGATCGATGCGCAGCTGATCGCGCTCCTGAACCAGCGCGCCGCGGTGGCGCTGGAGGTGGGCGAGGTCAAGAAGCATTTCAACGCGCCGGTGTTCCGGCCGGAGCGCGAACTGCAGGTGATCGCGCGGCTGCAGGACATGAGCGCGGGGCCGCTCGCGAGCGAGCACATCAGCGCCATCTGGCGCGAGATCATGGCCGCGAGCCGCGCGCTCGAGCAGACGATCCACGTCGCGTTCCTCGGGCCGGTCGGCACGTACAGCGAGCAGGCGATGCTCGAGTATTTCGGCCAGTCGATCGAAGGGCTGCCGTGCCCGTCGATCGACGAAGTATTCCGCTCGGTCGAGGCCGGCGCTGCCGCATACGGCATCGCGCCGGTCGAGAATTCGACCGAAGGCGCCGTGTCGCGCACGCTCGACCTGCTGCTGCAGACGCAACTGCTGATCAGCGGTGAGCTCGCGCTGCCGATCCATCACAACCTGCTGACGCAGGGCGGCACGCTCGACGGCGTGAAGCGCGTCTGCGCGCATGCGCAGGCGCTTGCGCAATGCCAGCAGTGGCTCGCGGCGAATGCGCCGCAGCTCGAGCGGCAGGCCGTGGCGAGCAATGCGGAGGCCGCGCGTCTCGCGGCGGCCGATCCGACCGTCGCGGCGATCGCGGGCGACCGTGCGGCCGCGCACTACGGATTGCAGATCGCGTTCTCGCTGATCCAGGACGATCCGCACAACCGCACGCGCTTCGTCATCGTCGGCAAGCAGCCGGCCGGGCAAAGCGGTCACGACCAGACGTCGCTGATCGTGTCGGTGAAGAACGAACCGGGCGCCGTGTTCAAGCTGCTCGAGCCGCTCGCGCGGCACGGCGTGTCGATGACGCGCTTCGAGTCGCGCCCGGCGCGCGTCGGCACGTGGGAGTACTACTTCTACATCGATATCGAAGGGCACCGGGACGATGCGGCGGTAGCGGCCGCGCTCGCGGAACTCGGCCAGAAGGCTGCGTTCCTGAAGATACTCGGTTCGTATCCGCGCGCACGCTGAAACGCGGCGGCCCGTCGCCTGCCCGGGCAGGCGTTGCGGCGAGGCGGGCAGGGCAGGCCGGTCGGCGCTGCCGAAGGCGGGTTCGGCCCGCGTCCGGCGCAGGTTGCGCCGGGTGCGGGCCCGTTGCCCGGAATCTGGAATTCCGCATGCGGGGCGTCGTTCCGCGCGCGTAACTTGGCTCTTGTCGTGTCAGGCTCTGCATTCAACAAACTGGTCATTTTCGGCGTCGGCCTGATCGGCGGATCGCTGGCCCGCGCGCTGCGCGAACGCGCGCCGGGCGGTGCGGGCGAGGTCGTCGGCGTGGGCCGTTCGCGTGCGTCGGTCGAGCGCGCGCTCGCGCTCGGCGTGATCGATCGCGCGGCGGCGCTCGACGATGACGCGCAATTGCGCGACGCGCTGGCCGGCGCCGATCTCGTGCTGCTGGCGGCACCCGTTGCGCAAACGGGCCCGTTGCTCAAGCGCATCGCGCCGTGGCTTGAAGAGGCGACGATCGTCACCGATGCCGGCAGCACCAAGTCCGATGTCGTCGCGGCCGCGCGCGACGCGCTCGGTGCACGCATCGCGCAGTTCGTGCCCGGGCATCCGATTGCCGGTCGCGAGTCGAGCGGCGTCGAGGCCGCGTTGCCGGATCTGTACGTCGGCCGCAACGTGGTGCTGTGCCCGCTGCCGGAGAATGCGCCCGAATCCGTCGCGCGGATCGACGCGATGTGGCGCGCAACCGGCGCCGACGTGCGCACGATGAGCACGGAGCAGCACGATCGCGTGTTTGCGTCGATCAGCCATTTGCCGCACGTGCTGTCGTTCGCGCTCGTCGAGCAGATCCTCGGCGAGGCCGACGCGGAACTCAAATTCTCGTACGCGGCGGGCGGTTTCCGCGATTTCACGCGCATCGCGGCGTCGAGTCCGGAGATGTGGCGCGACGTGTGCGTCGCGAATCGCGCGGCGCTGCTCGACGAGCTCGACGGCTATACGCGCGTGCTCACGCGGCTGCGCGCGGCGATCGACGCCGGCGACGGCGCGGCGCTCGAAGCCGTGTTCACGCGTTCGCGCGCCGCGCGCAAGGCATGGCAGGAGCGCGGCGGCGCGCCCGCTGCCGAACCGGTCAAGAAATAACAGGACGATTCCCATGGACTATCTCGATCTCGGCCCGTACTCCAGCGCATCGGGCACCGTGCGCCTGCCCGGCTCGAAGAGCATTTCGAACCGCGTGCTGCTGCTCGCGGCGCTGGCCGAAGGCGAAACGACGATCACCAACCTGCTCGACTCCGACGACACGCGCGTGATGCTCGACGCACTCGGCAAGCTCGGCGTGAAGCTCGCGCGCGACGGCGACACCTGTGTCGTCACGGGCACGCGCGGCGCATTCACCGCGAAGACGGCCGACCTGTTCCTCGGCAACGCGGGCACGGCCGTGCGGCCGCTGACCGCCGCGCTCGCGGTGAACGGCGGCGACTATCGCGTGCACGGCGTGCCGCGCATGCACGAGCGACCGATCGGCGATCTCGTCGACGGCCTGCGCCAGATCGGCGCGCAGATCGACTACGAGCTGAACGAAGGTTTCCCGCCGCTGCGAATCAAGCCTGCGACGATCTCGGTCGATGCGCCGATCCGCGTGCGCGGCGACGTGTCGAGCCAGTTCCTCACGGCGCTGCTGATGACGCTGCCGCTCGTGAAGGCGAAGGACGGCCGGATCGTCGTCGAGATCGACGGCGAGCTGATCTCGAAGCCGTACATCGACATCACGATCCGGCTGATGGAGCGCTTCGGCGTAACCGTCGAGCGCGACGGCTGGCAGCGCTTCGTCGTGCCGGCCGGGGTTCGCTACAAATCGCCGGGGCAGATCATGGTCGAGGGCGACGCATCGTCGGCGTCGTATTTCCTCGCGGCCGGCGCGCTCGGCGGCGGGCCGCTGCGTGTCGAGGGCGTGGGGCGCGCGAGCATCCAGGGCGACGTCGGTTTCGCGAACGCGCTGATGCAGATGGGCGCGAACGTGACGATGGGCGATGACTGGATCGAAGTGCGCGGCATCGGCCACGACCACGGCAAGCTCGAGCCGATCGACATGGACTTCAACCTGATTCCCGATGCGGCGATGACGATCGCGGTCGCGGCGCTGTTCGCCGACGGCCCGAGCACGTTGCGCAACATCGCAAGCTGGCGCGTGAAGGAAACCGACCGCATCGCGGCGATGGCGACCGAACTGCGCAAGGTCGGCGCGATCGTCGAGGAAGGTCCTGACTATCTCGTCGTCACGCCGCCGGAAAAGCTCACGCCGAACGCGGCGATCGACACGTACGACGATCACCGGATGGCGATGTGTTTCTCGCTCGTCAGCCTGGGCGGTGTGCCCGTGCGGATCAACGATCCGAAGTGCGTCGGCAAGACGTTCCCCGACTATTTCGACCGCTTCGCCGCGCTCGCCAAAGCCTGACCCGACTGTTTCCGATGAAATCGACCCGACCCTTTCACCCGACTCCCGTCATCACGATCGACGGTCCCACTGCATCCGGCAAGGGCACCGTCGCCGCGCTCGTCGCCGCGCATCTTGGCTTCCACCTGCTCGACAGCGGCGCGCTGTACCGCCTCGCCGCGCTCGCGAGCGTGCGCTACGGCATCGCGGCAGAGGACATCGACGCGCTGGTGAAGCTGATCGACGATCTCCACATCACGTTCCGGGAGGGCTGCGCGCAGCTCGACGGCGTCGATGTGTCGAACGACATCCGTGCCGAAGCGGTCGGCAACCGCGCATCGGCGATTGCCGTGCATGGGCCGGTGCGCACCGCGCTCGTTGCGCGTCAGCGCGCGTTCCGCAAGACGCCGGGCCTCGTTGCAGACGGGCGCGACATGGGCACCGTGATCTTCCCGGACGCCGTGTTGAAGGTGTTCCTGACGGCCAGCGCCGAGGCGCGCGCGACCAGGCGGCATAAGCAATTGATGCAAAAAGGTTTTTCTGCTAATATAGATGACTTGCTCCGGGATCTTCGTGAACGTGATGCGCGCGACAGCAATCGCGCGGCCGCGCCGCTGAAGCCTGCGGCAGATGCCAAGCTGCTCGATACGTCGGCGCTTTCGGTCGATGAAGCTGTCGACCAGGTGCTGCAGTGGTACCGGGCGCTCGGCCAGCCCGCCTGAGAAGGCGGGTAGCGGTAGGTGTTCCGCGTCGCAAGCGCGGAGCGTGTTTCGAACCCTTAACCCCGTGTGGTCATCGATCTGGCCCTTTCAGCCTGCCATTCCGGCCGGCGTGGCACAGCGATCCATGCACAATCAGATTTTTATGTCCGACCTGCAAACCTCCACCCCGAATACTGAATCTTTCGCGGCTCTGTTCGAAGAGTCGCTGACCCGCCAAGACATGCGCGCCGGCGAAGTGATTTCCGCCGAAGTCGTGCGCGTCGACCACAACTTCGTGGTCGTCAATGCAGGCCTGAAGTCCGAGGCTTACATTCCGATCGAGGAATTCCTGAACGATCAGGGCGAGGTTGAGGTGCAGTCGGGCGATTTCGTGTCCGTCGCGATC
The DNA here is from genome assembly GCF_001043615.1 of Burkholderia sp. LK4. NCBI lineage: Bacteria > Pseudomonadati > Pseudomonadota > Betaproteobacteria > Burkholderiales > Burkholderiaceae > Burkholderia > Burkholderia sp. LK4. Next base: position 8,661 of record NZ_LDUL01000090.1, on the reverse strand, counting down.
GACGCACTCGAAAACGGCTACGGCGACACGATCCTGTCGCGCGACAAGGCGAAGCGCCTTGCATCGTGGCTGTCGCTGGAAAAGGCTCTCGACAACAACGAACTCGTCACCGGCACGATCACCGGCAAGGTGAAGGGCGGCATGACCGTGATGGTCAACGGCATCCGTGCGTTCCTGCCGGGTTCGCTGGTCGACACGCGTCCGGTCAAGGACACGACCCCGTACGAAGGCAAGACGCTCGAGTTCCGCGTGATCAAGCTCGATCGCAAGCGTAACAACGTCGTGCTGTCGCGTCGTGCAGTGATCGAAGCAACCCAAGGCGAAGAGCGCGCGAAGCTGCTCGAGACGCTGAAGGAAGGCGCGATCGTCAACGGCGTGGTCAAGAACATCACCGACTACGGCGCGTTCGTCGACCTCGGCGGCATCGACGGCCTGCTGCACATCACCGACATCGCATGGCGTCGTGTGCGTCACCCGAGCGAAGTCCTGTCGGTTGGCCAGGAAGTCACCGCGAAGATCCTCAAGTTCGACCAAGAGAAGAACCGCGTCTCGCTGGGCATCAAGCAACTGGGCGACGATCCGTGGGAAGGCATCTCGCGCCGTTACCCGTCGGGCACGCGCCTGTTCGGCAAGGTCACGAACATTACCGACTACGGCGCATTCGTCGAAGTGGAATCGGGCATCGAAGGCCTCGTCCACGTGTCGGAAATGGACTGGACCAACAAGAACGTTGCTCCGTCGAAGGTTGTCCAGCTGGGCGACGAAGTCGAAGTCATGGTCCTCGAGATCGACGAAGACCGCCGTCGTATCAGCCTCGGCATGAAGCAGTGCAAGCCGAATCCGTGGGATGACTTCAGCCGCAACTTCAAGAAGGGCGACAAGATCACGGGCGCAATCAAGTCGATCACCGACTTCGGCGTGTTCATCGGTCTGCCGGGCGGCATCGACGGCCTGGTCCACCTGTCGGACCTGTCGTGGAGCGAAGCCGGCGAAGAAGCCGTTCGCAAGTACAAGAAGGGCGACGAAGTCGAAGCGATCGTGCTCGGTATCGACGTCGAGAAGGAGCGTATTTCGCTCGGCATCAAGCAGCTCGAAGGCGACCCGTTCAGCAACTACGTTGCAATGAACGACAAGGGCTCGATCGTCGACGGCGTCGTGAAGACGGTCGATGCGAAGGGTGCGGTCGTCACGCTGACGGGCGACATCGAAGGCTACCTGCGTGCGTCGGAAATTTCGCAGGATCGCGTCGAAGACGCACGCAACGTGCTGAAGGAAGGCGACAAGGTCAACGCGATGGTGATCAACATCGATCGCAAGTCGCGCGGCATCAACCTGTCGATCAAGGCGAAGGATTCGGCTGAACAACAGGAAGCGATCCGCGGCCTGCAGTCGGACACCAGCGCTGCTGCGACCGGTACGACCAACCTCGGCGCGCTGCTGAAGGCGAAGCTCGACGGCCAGAACCAGTAAGCCTCACGAGGTCTGCTGAAGTATGACCAAATCCGAGTTGGTCGCGCAGCTGGCATCGCGATTTCCGCAACTTGTCCTCAAGGATGCGGATTTCGCGGTGAAAACGATGCTCGATGCGATGTCTGACGCTCTGGCGAAAGGGCATCGTATCGAAATTCGGGGTTTCGGCAGCTTTGGCCTCAACCGTCGCCCGGCGCGCGTCGGACGCAACCCGAAGTCAGGGGAGAAAGTGCAGGTGCCCGAGAAGTTCGTGCCGCACTTCAAGCCTGGCAAGGAATTGCGGGAACGCGTCGACGGCCGCGCCGGTGAGCCGCTGAAGGCTGACGATCCGGACGACGAGCGTTGAGCGTCACCCGGATTGCCCGGAACCCATCCGGCGAAGGCTGAAAAGAAAAGCGCCCCTTGCGGGCGCTTTTTTCATTTCCGGCGAATGCGACGCAACGGGTGCGAGCAGGATGTGCGCAGCCGCGGAAACGCTTCCTTTACAATACGGGTCGATTCGGCGCGACGAAGGGGAGTCGCGCGCCGCGGCAAACCTCAACAAAGAGAGGGCTTCATGAAGTTTATCGTCTGGCTGATCCGGGTATTGGTGTTCGTACTGCTGCTGGTGCTTGCGCTGGCCAATACGCAAACTGCGACGCTGAATTTCGTGGCCGGCTATTCATGGCAGGCGCCGCTGATCCTGATCGGCCTCGCGTTCTTCGCCGTGGGGCTGCTGGCTGGCTTGCTGTCCGCGCTGCCTTCGATCTTCCGCCTGCGTCTCGAGAACGGGCGCCTGAAGCGCGATCTGCGCGCGGCGCGCGAAACGCCGGCCGTCATCGACCAGCCGCCGATGCCGCCCGTCATTTAACACGGACGCCGCGCGATCATCGCGCGGTTTTCGTCTCTGCTTCGATATTTCGCATGGATCTGGATTTCTGGTGGTTGCTCGCGATTCCGGTCGCGTTCGCGCTCGGTTGGGCGGCGTCACGCTATGACCTTAAGAATCTCCTGTCGGAGAGTGCCAACCTGCCGCGCTCGTATTTCCGCGGCCTGAATTTTCTGTTGAACGAACAACCCGACAAGGCGATCGACGCGTTCATCGAGGTCGCCAAGCTGGATCCCGAGACGGTCGAGCTGCACTTCGCACTCGGCAACCTGTTTCGCCGCCGCGGCGAAACCGACCGCGCGATCCGCGTGCACCAGAACCTGCTGAGCCGCACGGACCTGCCGGTCAACGAACGCGACCACGCACTGTACGAACTCGGCCAGGACTTCCTGAAGGCCGGCCTGCTCGATCGCGCCGAGGAGGCGTTCCACAAACTCGCCGACGGCGATTACGCACTCGGCGCGCAGCGGGCGCTGCTGACGATCTACGAGATCGAGAAGGACTGGAACAAGTCGATCGATACGGCGAAGCGCATCGAGTCGATGAGCGACAAACCGCTTGGCGTCGAAATTGCGCAGTTTCACTGCGAACTTGCGCAGGACGCGCTGCAGCGCAAGAACGCGGCAGCGGCTGCCGAACAGTTGCGCCTCGCGTTGACCGTGAACCCGCAGAACGTTCGCGCGACGATCCTCTCCGGCGACGCCGCGGCGGCCGAGGGCAACCATGCGGCCGCGATCGAGCACTGGAAGCGTGTCGAAGCGCAGAATCCGGCGTATCTGCCGCTCGTCGCCGACAAGCTGATGAAGGCGTACGTCGCGCTCGGCAAGAACGCCGAAGGCGCCGAGCTGCTGATGGGCTATGTCGACCGCTATCCGTCGAACGACCTGCTCGACACCGCATACCAGCACATCGCGGGCTTGCGCGGCCAGGACGCGGCGCACACGCTCGCGCGCACGCAGATGGAGAAGTCGCCGAACCTGTCGGGGATGCTGCACCTGCTCGATGCGCAGATCGCGGCGGCCGACGAACCGCGCCGTAAGGAACTTGAAATGATGCGTGCGCTGATCAAGCAGCGCACCAAGAATTTGCCACGGTATACGTGCCAGAATTGCGGTTTCCGGGCGCGCAATTTCTACTGGCAGTGTCCGGGCTGCAGCGGCTGGGAAACCTATGCGCCGCGTCGCGTCGATCCTGCGATGCCGGGCTGATCCCGGCACGCGGAGCCAACGCACTGCGGTTGCCGCCGGGTTCGTCCCGGCGGCCAAGTTAGTCAATTACCGGGAAGTACCGGAACATCTATGAAAATCACCATCATCGGCACCGGCTATGTCGGTCTCGTCACGGGCGCCTGCCTGGCGGAGATCGGCCACGACGTCTTCTGCCTCGACGTCGATCCGCGCAAGATCGACATCCTGAACAACGGCGGGATGCCGATTCACGAACCTGGGCTGCTGGACATCATCGCGCGCAACCGCGCGGCGGGGCGCCTGCGCTTTTCGACCGACATCGAGGCAAGCGTCGCGCACGGCGAGATCCAGTTCATCGCCGTCGGCACGCCGCCCGACGAGGACGGTTCGGCCGATCTGCAGTACGTGCTCGAAGCCGCGCGCAACATCGGCCGCCACATGACGGGCTTCAAGGTGATCGTCGACAAGTCGACCGTGCCGGTCGGTACCGCACAGCGCGTGCGCGGCGTGGTCGACGAAGCGCTTGCCGCCCGCGGGCTGGCGGGCAGCGTCGCGCATCGCTTCTCGGTCGTGTCGAACCCGGAGTTCCTGAAGGAAGGTGCCGCGGTCGAGGACTTCATGCGTCCGGACCGGATCATCATCGGCGTCGACGACGACGAGACGGGCACGATCGCGCGCGAGAAGATGAAGAAGCTTTACGCGCCGTTCAACCGCAACCATGAGCGCACGATCTACATGGACGTGCGTTCGGCGGAATTCGCGAAATATGCGGCGAATGCGATGCTTGCAACGCGTATCTCGTTCATGAACGAGATGTCGAATCTCGCCGACAAGGTCGGCGCCGACATCGAGGCCGTGCGCCGCGGGATCGGCTCCGATCCGCGCATCGGCTATCACTTCCTGTACGCCGGCGTCGGCTACGGCGGCTCGTGCTTTCCGAAGGACGTCCAGGCGCTGATTCGCACGGCCGGCGAGAACGGCCAGCCGTTGCGCATCCTGGAAGCCGTCGAGGCGGCCAACCATGCGCAGAAGGACGTGCTGATCGGCAAGATCGAGCAGCGCTTCGGTGCCGACCTGACCGGCCGCGAGTTCGCGGTCTGGGGCCTGGCGTTCAAGCCGAACACCGATGACATGCGCGAGGCGCCGAGCCGCCGCCTGATTGCCGCGCTGCTCGAACGCGGCGCGACCGTTCGTGCGTACGATCCGGTCGCGATCGACGAGGCGCGGCGCGTGTTTGCGCTCGACTTCGATACCGATCCTGGCGCGCTGGCGCGGCTCCATCTCGTCGACACGCAGGACATCGCCGTGACGGGCGCGGACGCGCTCGTGATCGTGACCGAGTGGAAGGAATTCCGGAGCCCCGATTTCACACGCCTGAAGGCTGAACTGAAGGCGCCGGTGATCTTCGACGGGCGCAACCTGTACGAGCCGGATGCGATGGCCGAACTGGGCATCGACTACTACGCGATCGGCCGGCCGTATGTCGATCCCCAGTCGTCCTCCCGTGGCTGATCACACGATGAATACTCTCCGCGAGGTCGTTCCGGTGCCGCGTGCGCAACTCGCGCGCTCGCGCGTGCTTGTCGTCGGCGACGTGATGCTCGACCGTTACTGGTTCGGCAACGTCGATCGCATTTCGCCCGAGGCGCCCGTGCCGGTCGTGCACGTGCAGCGTCAGGAAGAGCGGCTCGGCGGTGCGGCCAACGTCGCGCGCAACGCCGTGACGCTCGGCGGCCAGGCTGGGTTGCTGTGCGTCGTCGGATGCGACGAACCCGGCGAGCGCATCGTCGAACTGCTCGGCAGCAGCGGCGTGACGCCGCATCTCGAACGCGACCCGGCGCTGCCGACCACGATCAAGCTGCGTGTGCTCGCGCGCCAGCAGCAACTGCTGCGCGTCGACTTCGAGGCCATGCCGACGCACGAGGTGCTGCTCGCGGGGCTCGCGCGCTTCGATGCGCTGCTGCCGCAGCACGACGTCGTGCTGATGTCGGATTACGCGAAAGGCGGCCTGACGCACGTCACGACGATGATCGAGAAGGCGCGTGCGGCCGGCAAGTCCGTCCTCGTCGACCCGAAGGGCGACGACTGGGCGCGTTATCGCAGTGCGTCGCTGATTACGCCGAATCGCGCGGAATTGCGCGAAGTGGTCGGGCAGTGGAAATCGGAAGACGATCTGCGCGCACGTGTCGCGAAGCTGCGCGCGGAACTCGACATCGACGCGCTGCTGCTCACGCGTTCGGAAGAAGGCATGACGCTGTTTTCCGCCACCGGCGAACTGCACGCGCCGGCGCTCGCGCGCGAGGTGTTCGACGTGTCGGGCGCGGGCGATACCGTGATCGCGACGGTCGCGACGATGCTCGGCGCAGGCGTGCCGCTCGTCGACGCCGTCGTGCTCGCGAATCGCGCGGCAGGCATCGTGGTCGGCAAGCTCGGCACGGCCACGGTGGACTACGACGAACTGTTTCATTGAGCGCATGCGGCGGCGCGATGAGCGCGCCGCACGCATGGCTCGCACTTTTCAGGCAGGACGATCATGACCCTCATCGTCACCGGCGCAGCCGGTTTTATCGGCGCGAACATCGTCAAGGCGCTCAACGAGCGCGGCGAGACGCGCATCATCGCGGTCGACAACCTGACGCGCGCGGACAAGTTCCGGAATCTCGTCGATTGCGAGATCGACGACTATCTGGACAAGTCGGAATTCGTCGAACGTTTCGCGCGCGGCGATTTCGGCAAGGTACGCGCGGTGTTCCACGAAGGTGCGTGCTCGGACACGATGGAAACCGACGGCCGCTACATGATGGACAACAACTTCCGCTACAGCCGCGCGTTGCTCGACACCTGCCTCGCACAGGGCACGCAGTTCCTGTACGCGTCGTCGGCGGCGACCTACGGCGGCTCGACGCGATTCGTCGAGGAGCGCGACGTCGAGGCGCCGCTGAATGTCTACGGCTATTCGAAGTTCCTGTTCGACCAGGTGATCCGTCGTGTGCTGCCGACCGCGCAGAGCCAGATCGCGGGCTTCCGCTACTTCAACGTGTACGGCCCGCGCGAGACGCACAAGGGCCGCATGGCATCGGTCGCGTTCCACAACTTCAACCAGTTCCGCGCGGAAGGCAAGGTGAAGCTGTTCGGCGAGTACAACGGCTACGCACCGGGCGAGCAGACGCGTGACTTCGTGTCGATCGAGGACGTGACGAAGGTCAATCTGTTCTTCTTCGATCATCCGGAGAAGTCGGGCATCTTCAACCTCGGCACGGGCCGTGCGCAGCCGTTCAACGATATCGCGTCGACGGTCGTGAATACGTTGCGCGCGCTCGACAACCTGCCGCCGCTGACGCTCGCGCAGCAGGTCGAGCAAGGGCTGATCGAATACGTGCCGTTCCCCGATGCGCTGCGCGGCAAGTACCAGTGCTTCACGCAGGCCGACCAGACGAAACTGCGTGCGGCCGGTTACGACGCACCGTTCCTGACCGTGCAGGAAGGCGTCGACCGCTACGTGCGTTGGCTATCCGGCCAGGTTTAAACGGAAGCGTTGCATCGATAGACTGGGTCTCACGGTCGGCAGCCGCCGGCCGTATTCATCGGAGATCCAGCACATGATCAGGAAATGGTTGGCCGCAGCGGCAATGCTCGGCACGATCGCCTCGGCCTGGGCGGCCGTCGACGTCAACACCGCCAACGAGGATGCGCTCGTCGGCATCAAGGGTATCGGCCCGGCGCGGGCAAAGGCGATTCTCGACGAACGCGGCGCACGCGGCCCGTTCAGGAATGCGGAGGATCTCGCCGCACGCGTGAAAGGCATGGGCGGCCATACCGTCGAGCGGCTTCAGCAGGAAGGCCTGACGATCGGTGCGGCCGGTACGGGTGCCGCGCAGCCGGCCCCGGGCAAGCCGGCCGCCGGCAAGCCTGCCGCCGCACCTGCCCGCACCACCACGCAGAAGTAACGCGTCGCGCGCAGCCGACAACAAGCTCCTTCAGTCGCCGTCGTCGCGACGGCTTCCCGCGGCATGCCGCGGGTTTTTTGCGTGGGCACGGCGCATGCGGCGTCCACGCGTTGCACGGCATGCGTATTCCATCGCCGCAATGGGGTTGCCGGCGCGAGCAGCGGTGCTGGTTTACAATCGATCGATTGATCGGCCTCGTACTCACGGTATATCCATGGCTTACAAAACTATCGAAGACACGATCGGCAATACGCCGCTCGTCCAACTGGTCCGCTTGCCGGACGACGAGATTCGCGCGCGCAACAACGTGGTGCTCGCGAAGCTCGAAGGCAACAATCCGGCCGGTTCCGTGAAGGATCGTCCGGCGCTGTCGATGATCAGCAAGGCCGAGGCGCGCGGGCGCATCAAGCCGGGCGACACGCTGATCGAGGCGACGAGCGGCAACACCGGTATCGCACTCGCGATGGCAGCGGCGATCCGCGGCTACAAGATGGTGCTGATCATGCCGGAGGACCTGTCGGTCGAGCGCCGACAGAGCATGGCCGCCTACGGTGCCGAAATCATCCTGACGCCGGTGAAGGGCGGGATGGAACTGGCACGTGATCTCGCGGACGAGATGCAGCGCGAAGGCAAGGGCGTGATCCTCGACCAGTTCGCGAACCCCGACAATCCGGTTGCGCACTACGAAGCGACGGGCCCGGAAATCTGGCGCGATACCGAAGGGCGCGTCACGCACTTCGTGTCGGCAATGGGCACGACGGGCACGATCATGGGCACGTCGCGCTACCTGAAGGAGCAGAATCCGGCGATCGAGATCGTCGGTGCGCAGCCGGAAGACGGTTCGCGCATTCCGGGCATCCGCAAGTGGCCGGAAGCCTATATGCCGACGATCTTCGATCGCAGCCGTGTCGACCGCGTCGAGAGCGTGAGCCAGGCTGCGTCGGAAACGATGGCGCGCCGCCTCGCGGCCGTCGAAGGCATCTTCGCGGGCATTTCGTCGGGCGGCGCATGCGAAGTCGCGATGCGCATCGCGCGTCAGGTCGAGAATGCGACGATCGTGTTCATCGTCTGCGATCGCGGCGACCGCTACCTGTCCACGGGCGTGTTTCCTGCCTGAACGCGGGCAGATGCGCGTCGCGCGTGTACGAAACGAAAGCGCCGCTTGTGTGAACTGCACCCCAAAAGTTGG
>NZ_LDUL01000009.1:0-304787 GCF_001043615.1 Burkholderia sp. LK4 | reverse complement strand
GCTGCGTTTTCAGCAGCAGAGAAGCGAGATTATGAACCGTGTTTCGCAGCTCGTCAACAACTTTTTACACTACATCGTTGCGACTGCGGGGTTCAACTTCCAGGCCAGCCGCGCGCCCATCACTGCAGCACACCACCAGCTTCGCTTCCCTCTCCCGCGCTGCGTTTCCGTTAGCGCGAAAGAGGCGTGATTCTAAGCACCTGCCCTCATCCACGCAAGCCCTTTGTGAAAATATTTTGAAAAGCCCCCGTGCGCTGGCGCGCACGGGGGCTGGGACTCGGTGGGCCGCCGGAGGCAATCGATCACCAGGGCACCGGCAACACTTCCCTCTATATATAGAAGCCCATTACTTGCCGCCCACCGCGGCCTGCAGTTGCTCGACCGGCACCGCGTCGGCCATCGCCGTGTATCCCGCGTCGCTCGGATGAATGCCGTCGCCACTATCGAATCGACGCTGCAGCACGCTCGGGCGCGCCGGATCGCGCAGCACCGCGTCGAAGTCCACTACGCCGTCGAACCCGCCACCGCTCCGGATCCACCGGTTCACCTCGAGCCGGATCGCCTCGCGCCCCGCCGGCAGCCCGGCCGGCGTCAGCGTCGCACCGAAAACCTTCACGCCCTGACGGTGTGCCGCGTCGATCAGCCGGCGGTAGCCGTCGATCAGCGATGCAGCCGTAACCTGCGTATGCGGGTGGTCGCAATCGAGCCCCGCGCGCGGCGGCATCGCCGCAAAGTTGATGTCGTTGATCCCAATCAGCACGATCGCCGCCTTCACGCCCGCGCGCGACAGCGCATCGCGCTCGAACCGCGACGCCAGCGACGTGCCATAGCACGCCGAATCGCTGAGCAGCCGGTTTCCGCTGATCCCGAGATTCGCGACGCCGATCGATTCCGTGCCCGAGGCAGCCAGCCGACGCGCCAGCGCGTCCGGCCAGCGACGGTTCCGGTTCACGCTGGAGCGCAGCCCGTCGGTGATCGAATCGCCGATCGCGGCTACGCTGGCGCGCGCGGAACCGGTCTCGACCGCGAGCTCGGTCACCCATGCAAATTGGGTAAAGCGGGTGCGGAACGCGGCAGCCCCCGGGTCACTCACGTGCTCGCCCGGCACCGACACATAATTGAACTGGTTCGACACGCGGTGCCAGACCGTCATCCGCTGGTTCGGCCCCATCTGGAGGCTGATCGCATACGGCTGCCCCGCTCTGACGTCGATCCCCACCGGATCGCTTTCGAGTTCCCGGCCCGGCGCAAGCGTCACCGACACCTTGCCGCCGAACCGGACCGGCACGGCCGCATCGCCGGACAGCGCCGCGCCTTCGCCAGCGCGCGCGAGGCTCGCCGCCTCGACGACGAGGGGGGAACGACCATATGCATTGCTGACGCGGATCCGTGCGGCGCGCCCCGACACTGTCGGATAGACGATCTGGCGCACGGTGCGACCGGCAACGTCGGGCGCGCGATAAAGCGGCGGCGGTGCGGCAAGGTCGGGAATCGGCTGCAACGCGGTCGCCCACGCGGCAACCCATCCCGCCGGCGCGGCCGAAGCCGACGCCACGAGCGGCGAGACAAAAGCGGCCGCACCCAGCACGGCCGCGGCGATACTGCTTCGGAATGACATCGGCAAAATCCTCGTCGGAAAGCGGGCATTGTGCCGCAGAAGGCGCGGCTCCCGCGCGCCGGCCGCCATTGCGCAGCATCATCGCGCCCCGATGTCCCTCGTTTACCCGAGTCTTTCCGCAAATCCGCAAGAAATTTATTAACCGACCGGTCGGTTGGTTTATACTTCGCACACATTCAACCGGACGAGAGCCTCGCCATGTACACGCAATCCCTCGACATCCCCGGCAACGTCGCGCCGCTCGACGCCGCAGCCGAGTCGCCCGAGCAGGCGCGGTTCGATGCGGTCATGGCCGCCGACGGCAAAATCGAACCGCAGGACTGGATGCCCGATGCCTATCGCAAGACGCTGGTTCGTCAGATCTCCCAGCATGCGCACTCGGAAGTCGTCGGCATGCTGCCGGAAGGCAACTGGATCTCCCGCGCGCCGAGCCTGAAGCGCAAGGCGATCCTGCTAGCGAAGGTCCAGGACGAAGCCGGCCACGGCCTCTATCTTTATAGCGCGGCCGAAACGCTCGGCGTATCGCGCGATTCGCTGATCGACGCGCTGCACGCCGGCAAGGCGAAATACTCGAGCATCTTCAACTACCCGACGCCGACCTGGGCCGACGTCGGCGTGATCGGCTGGCTGGTCGACGGCGCGGCGATCATGAACCAGATCCCGCTGTGCCGCTGCACGTACGGCCCGTACGCGCGCGCGATGATCCGCGTGTGCAAGGAAGAATCGTTCCACCAGCGTCAGGGCTTCGACGCGCTGCTGTCGATGATGAAGGGCAGCGACGCGCAACGCGCGATGGTCCAGCAGGCCGTGAACCGCTGGTGGTGGCCGGTGCTGATGATGTTCGGCCCGAGCGACGCCGATTCGGTCCACAGCAACCAGTCCGCGAAATGGGGCATCAAGCGGATCACGAACGACGACCTCCGGCAAAAATTCGTCGACGCGACGGTCGACCAGGCGAAGGTGCTCGGCGTGACGCTGCCCGATCCCGACCTGAAGTGGAACGAAGCACGTGGCCACCACGACTACGGCACGATCGACTGGGACGAATTCTGGCGCGTGGTCAACGGCGACGGCCCGTGCAACAAGGAACGCCTCGCGACCCGCGTGAAAGCGCACGAGGACGGCGCCTGGGTACGCGAAGCCGCCCTCGCCCACGAAGCAAAGCGCCGCGCGCGCGCCGAACAGCACGCCGCCTGAGCGGCACACCATCGAATTCAGGATTCAGGAGAAAGTGATGAACAAGGAATGGCCGATCTGGGAAGTGTTCGTGCGCAGCAAGCAGGGGCTCGACCACAAGCATTGCGGCAGCCTGCACGCCGCCGACGCGTCGATGGCGCTGCGCATGGCGCGCGACGTCTACACGCGCCGCCAGGAAGGCGTGAGCATCTGGGTGGTGCCGTCGTCGGCGATCACCGCGTCGGATCCGAGCGAGAAGGCCGAGCTGTTCGAACCGGCGGGCGACAAGATCTACCGTCACCCGACGTTCTACACGCTGCCCGACGAAGTCAACCACATGTAACGCCCGCGCCATGACGATCACGCCCGAACACCTCTCCTACGTGCTGCGCCTCGCGGACAACACGCTGATCCTCGGTCAGCGCAATGCCGAATGGTGCGGCCACGGCCCGATCCTCGAGGAAGACATCGCGCTCACCAACATGAGCCTCGACCTCATCGGCCAGGCGCGCATGCTGTATACGCATGCGGCCGAGCTCGAGCGCCAGCTCACCGGCGCGACGAAGACCGAGGACGACTACGCGTACTTCCGCACCGAGCGCGAGTTCGCGAACTTCACGCTCGCCGAACTGCCGCATTACGGCCCGCTCGCCGGCACCGCGCACGCCGACAAGGACTACGCGGTGACGATCGTGCGCAACTTCCTGTACTCGGCGCTGATGCTGCACGTGTGGACCGCGCTGGAAACGTCGGCCGACACGCAGCTCGCCGCGATCGCCGCGAAATCGGTGAAGGAAACCCGCTATCACGTGCAGCACGCACGCGAGTGGCTCGTGCGCCTCGGCGACGGCACCGACGAATCGCACCGTCGCGCGCAGGACGCGCTCGACTACCTGACGCCGTATACGCGCGAATTCTTCGTCGCCGATGCGATCGACGACGCAGTCGCGGCCGAGGGCATCGCCCCGGCACCGGCCACGCTCGAAGCAGCGTGGCGCGCGGACGTGGACGACGCGCTCGCGGAGGCGACGCTCACGCTGCCGGCCCCCGTGCAGCATGTGACGACCGGCAAGCAGGGCGAGCATTCGGAACACATGGGCTACCTGCTCGCGGAACTGCAAAGCCTCGCACGCCAGCACCCCGGCGCGACCTGGTAACCCTGACGCCACGGAGCCCGACGATGTCCGTCCAGACCGCCCCCGCCAACGCCGTGCCTGCCGCGCGCCGCGACGATCCGCTGCTCGCCCGCGCATGGGACGTGCTCGAAGCCGTGCCCGATCCCGAGATCCCGGTCGTGTCGATCCGCGAGCTCGGCATCCTGCGCGACGTCCGCCGCGCGGACGACGGCCAGCTCGAGGTCGTGATCACGCCGACCTACTCGGGCTGCCCGGCCATGTCGCAGATCGCCGAAGACATCGCCGCCGCGCTGCAGGCCGCCGACCTGCCGCCGCACCGGATCGAGACGGTGCTCGCGCCCGCGTGGACGACCGACTGGATCACGCAGGAAGCGCGCGACAAGCTGCGTGCGTACGGCATCGCACCGCCGGTCGGCCAATGCGGCGCCGCCGCGCCGCGGGAAAACGTCGTGCGTTTCGTGCCGCGGCCCGTCGCGGCGCCCGCGTGCCCGCGCTGCGGCTCGGCACGCACCGAGCGTCTCGCGCAATTCGCGTCCACGGCCTGCAAGGCGCTGTATCGCTGCGTCGACTGCCGCGAACCCTTCGACTACTTCAAACCCTACTAATCGATATGGCGACCCCGCAATTTCATCCGCTGCGTATCCGCGACGTGCGGCCCGAGACCGCCGACGCCGTGACCGTCTCCTTCGACGTGCCGCCCGAGCTGCGCGACGCGTACCGCTTCACGCAGGGCCAGTTCGTCACGCTGAAGACCCACATCGACGGCGAGGAAACGCGCCGCTCGTATTCGATCTGCGTCGGCACGACGGACTACGACCGTGACGGCGAACTGCGCATCGGCATCAAGCGCGTGCGCGGTGGCCGCTTCTCGAACTTCGCCTTCGATACGCTGAAGCCCGGCCACACGATCGACGTGATGACGCCGGACGGCCGTTTCTTCACGCACCTGAACGCCGACCACGGCAAGCAGTACGTCGCGTTCTCCGGCGGCTCGGGGATCACGCCGGTGCTCGCGATCGTGAAGACGACGCTCGAACTGGAGCCCCGCAGCACGTTCACGCTGATCTACGGCAACCGCAGCGTCGACGCGATCATGTTCGCGGAGGAGCTGGAGGACCTGAAGAACCGCTACATGAACCGCTTCGTCCTCTATCACGTGCTGTCGGACGACCAGCAGGACGTCGAGCTGTTCAACGGCGTGCTCGACCAGGCGAAATGCGCGGAATTCCTCGCGACGCTGACGCCGGCCGACGCGATCGACGAAGCGTTCATCTGTGGCCCGGCGCCGATGATGGACGCGGCGGAAGCGGCGCTGAAGGCAGCCGGCGTGCCGCAGGCGAAGGTACACGTCGAGCGCTTCGGCACGCCGCTGCCGCAAGCCGGTGCGCCGGTCGTCGAAATCACCGACCAGACGCCGGCGGCCGACCTCGAAATCGTGCTCGACGGCAAGAAGCGCAAGCTGCGGCTGCCGTACGAAGGCGTGAGCCTGCTCGATATCGGCCTGCGTGCGGGCCTCGCGCTGCCGTACGCGTGCAAGGGCGGCGTGTGCTGCACGTGCCGCGCAAAGGTGCTCGAGGGCGAAGTGCGGATGGAGAAGAACTACACGCTCGAGGAGCATGAAGTGAAGGACGGCTTCGTGCTCACGTGCCAGTGCCACCCGATCAGCGACAAGGTCGTCGTGAGCTTCGACGAGCGTTGAGCGACGTCGCGTCGCGGCGCCGGGCGGTTTCTCGCCGTCACACATCTCGCTTACACTAGGGGCCGCCGGCCGGCTGGACATCGCAACGTCCGCCCGGCCGGCGGTTTTCTTTTGTTGACGACAGGCCGATGAGTACCATTCATGTGATTCAGGGCGGCACCGCCGCCGCGTCGCTGCGCGAGGCACTCGCACAAGCCGGGCGCGACGAGCACGTCGTCGGATTGCTCGACGATCTCGGCGTCGGGCCGCTCAAGGGCGCCGACGAGACGCCCGACACGCGCGCAGCCTTCTGGCAGCGCGTGCTCGGCGACCAGATTCCCGACTGGAATGCAGAGATCGAAGCCGAGTTCGCACGCCTCGACCAACTGGCGACGGAGACGGGCCAGGTGGTGGTGTGGCATGCGCCGAGCGTCGGCGACAAGCTGCTGCTGCGGCGCGTCGCCTATCACCTGCGCAATGTCCCGCAACGCCTGAACGAAGTGCGGCTGTCGGCCGCCGACCTCGAGCCGGCGCAGCGCGCGTCGCTGTCGCGCACCGACCAGGCATGCGCGACCGGCATGTTCTCGCCCGCCGAACTGGCGCGCAAGCGGCCGGTAGCCGCGCCGATCTCGGTGCTGCGCATCGGCCGCCTCGCGCTCGAATGGCAGGAGGCGAAGCACCAGAACGCCGAACTGCGCTACTGGGTCAGCAACACGATCAAGAGCGGCCACTATGACGAACTCGACGCGCTGATCCTCGCGCGCGCGGAAACCGACTGGCTGCCCGCGCGGCGCCTCGTCGGCAGCATCATGGCCGACGCCGATCGCGGCGGGCTGTTCGTCAGCGACTCGATCGCCTGGTGGCGCTGCCGCGAACTCGCGGCGGCCGGCCGGCTCGAGCTGCAGGACGACACGCCCGACGCCCTCTCCTCCACGCAGGTGCGCGCGGCCCGCGCGGCCGCCACGCACCGCTAATCTTCCGCATTCGACCATGGCCCGTACCCGAGCGCCCGACCACGAATCCCAGCGCGAGCAGATCCTCGATCTGGCCGCCGACAAATTCGCGCAGACGAGCTACCCGAGCACGTCGATGTCCGATCTCGCGACCGCGAGCGGCACGTCGAAAGCACGCCTCTATCACTATTACGAGAGCAAGGAAGCGATCCTGTTCGACCTGCTCGACCGCTACACGAAACGGCTGATGCTGATCATCGCCGAGGTCGAGGGGGCGAGCCAGCGGCGCGGCCTCAGCGAGCGCGACGCGTTCGCGGAGCTCGTGCGCGCGTTCCTCGCCGAATACGAGACATCGCACAGCCGCCACGTCGCGCTGCTCAACGACGTGAAGTATCTCGAGGACGCGCAGCGCGAAATCGTGCTCGACCGCCAGCGCGACATCGTCGCGGCATTCACGCGACAGCTGGCGCGCGCGTACCCGGACCGCATCTCGAAGGAAAACCAGACTTCCGTGACGATGATGGTGTTCGGGATGATCAACTGGACGTTCACGTGGCTGAAGCCCGGCGGCCGCCTCGGCTACCGCGACTTCGCCGAGCAGGTGATCGACCTGATCGAGCGCGGGCTGTCGACGGCCGCCTGATTGCCGCGCAGCAGCAAACGTTGCTCTACGGGCACACTGCGACCGGCCGCCACGCATTTCATATGATGAATTTTAAATCTATTAAAAATCAAATAGATAGCCGATTAACTAAGCGGATTTAGAATTCATCCTCCAGCTCAAACATCGTTAAATACGGGTTTTCCCCAATCCGAGGGCTGACGGTCGGGTAAAATGCTGCTGCATTGCACAACCCGCTGTACGGTCACACATTGAGGAACCCACGATGAACACGCGATTCAACGGCACGGCCGATGTCGTCGGCACCGCCGGTACTGCGCCGGTTCTCGTCAGGGAACTGGCTTCCAAAGACCGTGAGCAGATGCTCACCCACTTTCTCTCGCTCGACGAAGAGGACCGCCTGCTGCGCTTCGGCCAGATGGTGCCCGACCACGTGATCGAGAACTATGTCCGCACGATCGACTTCGGTCGCGACACCGTGTTCGGCGTGTTCGACCACGACCTCGAACTGATCGGCGTCGGCCACCTGGCCTACCTGCCGGCCGAGGGCGACAAGCGCACGGCCGAATTCGGCGTGTCGGTGCTCGAAAGCGCACGCGGCCGCGGCGTCGGCTCGAAGCTGTTCGAACGCGCGGCGATCCGCAGCCGCAACACGCACGTGACGATGCTGTACATGCACTGCCTGTCGCGTAACGCGACGATGATGCACATCGCGAAGAAATCCGGGATGCGGATCGAGTATGCGTACGGCGAAGCCGATGCGTACCTGTCGCTGCCGCCGGCCGACCACTCGACGATCATCGCCGAGATGCTGCAGGAGCAGGCCGCGGTGTTCGACTACGCGATGAAGCGCCAGGCGCGCCGCACCACGAAGTTCATCGAATCGCTGATGCCCGCCGCCCTGACGGCGTGACGTCGGCCAGCCGGGCCGCGCCTTCCGCGCGCCCGGCCCCTCCCTCCCCCGCCGCGCACTAGCGCACCGACCGAATCGGCAACGCCGTCGTCTCCTTTAAGCATTCGAGCGAAAAGCTCGTCTTCACGTCGATCACCGACGGGTGATGCAGCAAATGCTCCTGCACGAAGCGGGAGAAATGCGCCATGTCCTCGACCTGCACGCGCAGCAGGTAATCCATGTCCCCCGTCATCGCGTGGCACGCGACCACTTCCGGCCAGGTCTGCACGGCCGCGCGAAACAGCTCCGCATGCGTTGCGCCCGCGCGCGCCGACGTTTCGTCGACCCGCACCGGTGCCAGGCCGCCGCGTTTCTCGAGCCGCACGCTCACGTACGCGAGCAGGTCGAGCCCGAGCTTCTGCGGATTCAGCAGCGCGACATAACCGGTGATCACGCCGATCTCCTCGAGCCGCCTGATCCGCCGCAGGCATGGGCTCGGCGACAGGTTCACGCGCTCGGCGATCTCCTGGTTCGACAGGCGCCCGTTCTCCTGAAGAATCGCGAGAATCCGCCGGTCGATGGCATCCAATTCGGCGTGCGCCATCTTCTGCCCTCCAATGATTATTTCGAGACTGGAAATTGCGCCATCGTAGGTTCGGGCAATCAAGTTCGCAAGTTTACGCTCGCGACTGCCCGCTACACTCTGTCGCACGTACCGATTCGTCGCGCACGCCGCCGCGTGTGCCACGTTCGACATCGACCCAGGCCGGACAGGCGCACGCCGCCGCGGCCGATCGCCCCCACAGGAGACACGCCATGCAGATCCCGAACTGGGACAACCCCGTCGGCACCGACGGCTTCGAATTCATCGAATACACGGCACCGGACCCGAAAGCGCTCGGACAGCTGTTCGAACGGATGGGTTTCACCGCGATCGCGCGCCACCGCCACAAGGACGTGACGGTGTACCGCCAGGGCGACATCAACTTCATCATCAACGCCGAACCCGATTCGTTCGCCCAACGCTTCGCGCGCCTGCACGGCCCGTCGATCTGCGCGATCGCGTTCCGCGTGCAGGATGCCGCGAAGGCGTACAAGCGCGCGCTCGAACTCGGCGCATGGGGCTTCGACAACAAGACGGGCCCGATGGAGCTGAACATCCCGGCGATCAAGGGCATCGGCGATTCGCTGATCTACTTCGTCGACCGCTGGCGCGGCAAGAACGGCGCGCAGCCGGGCGCAATCGGCGACATCAGCATCTACGACGTCGACTTCGAGCCGATCTCCGGTGCGAACCCGAACCCGGTCGGCCACGGCCTCACCTATATCGACCACCTGACGCACAACGTGCATCGCGGCCGCATGCAGGAATGGGCCGAGTTCTACGAGCGCCTGTTCAACTTCCGCGAAGTGCGCTACTTCGACATCGAAGGCAAGGTGACGGGCGTGAAGTCGAAGGCGATGACGTCGCCGTGCGGCAAGATCCGCATCCCGATCAACGAGGAAGGCTCGGATACGGCCGGCCAGATCCAGGAATACCTCGACGCATACCACGGCGAAGGCATCCAGCACATCGCGCTCGGCGCCAGCGACATCTACCAGGCGGTCGACGGCCTGCGCAGCAAGGAAGTGAAGCTGCTCGACACGATCGACACGTATTACGAACTGGTCGACCGCCGCGTGCCGAACCACGGCGAATCGCTGGACGAACTGAAGAAGCGCAAGATCCTGATCGACGGCGCGCGCGACGACCTGCTGCTGCAGATCTTCACCGAGAACCAGATCGGACCGATCTTCTTCGAGATCATCCAGCGCAAGGGCAACCAGGGCTTCGGCGAAGGCAACTTCAAGGCGCTGTTCGAATCGATCGAGCTCGACCAGATCCGTCGCGGCGTCGTGCAGGACAAGGCCTGACGCATCCGGCGGGCGGCTGCCCGGGGCAACCCGGCAACCTGCCCGATCCGGCGGCACAAAGAAAAAGGGCGGGAATCCGAGGATTCCCGCCCTTTTTGCATTCCGGCGCGGCCCGACGGCCGCGCGAACGGATCAACGCGCGTTCGCCTTCGACGCGACGGCGCGCTCGGCCGACGGCAGCGCGACGGCGTCCTGGGCCGGCGCGATCTGTTGCATCTGCGCGCCGGCTGCCGCCAGTGCGCTCGCGCCTCGCGCGTGCACCGGGCCGGTCATCGAGAAAAACGCGGCAGACACGATCAGGAAACTCTGGATATGACGTGTGTTCATTGCACCTCCTGTAAAACTGCCGGCGCCTCCCCGATGCGTCGAAACAGACCGACGCGACCGGGCACCTCCGGCAGGCCGACAAGATTAACGGCATTTGCGCGCAGATGAACGTGGCCTTACATGCTTTTACATGATGTAACGCATGATTCAGCCCTTTTTTACGGTGCGCCGACGCGGCTCTCCCCGCATTCCAACCGATGGGCGGCGGGTTTGCCCCAGTGCTACCATCGCTTAAAACCGGCGAACATGCCGGCCACTGCCGACGCATCCAAAAGATGCCGACGCAACCGAAGTTTTGGTGATCCCAGACCGGGTGGAGGAGACAGTTAATGAATGCCCCGCTAGACGCAGACCAACGCGCGTCGCTAGAAGCCGCGCTGAAGTCCGTCACGCTTGACGACAAATACACACTTGAGCGCGGTCGCGCGTACATGAGCGGCATCCAGGCCCTCGTGCGCCTGCCGATGCTCCAGCAGGAACGCGACCGCGCCGCCGGTCTCAATACGGCCGGCTTCATCTCCGGCTATCGCGGCTCGCCGCTCGGCGGCCTCGATCTGTCGCTCTGGAAAGCCAAGCAGCATCTGGCCGCCCACCAGATCGTCTTCCAGCCCGGCCTCAACGAAGATCTCGCCGCCACCGCCGTGTGGGGCTCGCAGCAGGTGAACCTGTACCCCGGCGCGAAGCACGACGGCGTGTTCGGCATGTGGTACGGCAAGGGCCCGGGCGTCGACCGCACCGGAGACGTCTTCAAGCACGCGAACTCGGCCGGCTCGTCGCAGCACGGCGGCGTGCTGGTGCTCGCCGGCGACGACCACGCGGCGAAATCGTCGACGCTCGCACACCAGTCCGAACACATCTTCAAGGCCTGCGGGCTGCCGGTGCTGTTCCCGTCCAACGTGCAGGAATATCTCGATTTCGGCCTGCACGGCTGGGCGATGAGCCGCTACTCGGGCCTGTGGGTCGCGCTCAAGTGCGTGACGGACGTGGTCGAATCGTCGGCATCGGTCGACATCGACCCGCATCGCACCGAGATCGTGCTGCCGACCGACTTCATCCTGCCGGAAGGCGGCCTGAACATCCGCTGGCCCGACCCGCCGCTCGTGCAGGAAGCGCGGCTGCTCGACTACAAGTGGTACGCGGCGCTCGCCTATGTACGCGCGAACAAGCTCGACCGGATCGAAATCGATTCGCCGAACGCGCGCTTCGGGATCATGACCGGCGGCAAGGCTTACCTCGACGTGCGCCAGGCGCTAACTGACCTCGGCCTCGACGACGAAACCTGCGCGCGGATCGGCATCCGGCTCTACAAGGTCGGCTGCGTGTGGCCGCTCGAAGCGCAGGGCGCCCAGGCGTTCGCGCGCGGCCTCGACGAAATCCTCGTCGTCGAGGAAAAGCGCCAGATCCTCGAATACGCGATCAAGGAAGAGCTGTACAACTGGCCCGACGGCCAGCGGCCGCGCGTGTTCGGCAAGTTCGACGAGAAGGACGGCGCCGGCGGCGAATGGTCGGTGCCGATGGGCAACTGGCTGCTGCCCGCGCACTACGAGCTGTCGCCCGCGATCATCGCGAAGGCGATCGCGACGCGCCTCGAGAAGTTCGAGCTGCCGTCCGACGTGCGCGCGCGCATCGCCGCGCGGCTCGCGGTGATCAACGCGAAGGAAATGGCGCTCGCGAAGCCGCACGTGCAGACCGAGCGCAAGCCGTGGTTCTGCTCGGGCTGCCCGCACAACACGTCGACCAACGTGCCGGAAGGCTCGCGTGCGATCGCCGGCATCGGCTGCCATTACATGACCGTGTGGATGGACCGCAACACGAGCACCTTCAGCCAGATGGGCGGCGAAGGCGTGCCGTGGATCGGCCAGGCGCCGTTCACGGACGAGAAGCACGTGTTCGCGAACCTCGGCGACGGCACCTATTTCCACTCGGGTCTGCTGGCGGTGCGCGCGGCGATCTCGTCGAAAGCGAACATCACCTACAAGATCCTCTACAACGACGCCGTCGCGATGACGGGCGGCCAGCCGGTCGACGGCGTGCTGACGGTGCCGCAGATCACGCACCAGCTCGCGTCGGAAGGCGCGAAGAAGATCGTGATCGTCACCGACGAGCCGGAGAAGTACGACAGCCAGAAGGCGCTGCTCGCGCCGGGCGTGCCGATCCATCATCGCGACCAGCTCGACGACGTGCAGCGCGAGCTGCGCGAGATCGAAGGCACGACGATCCTGATCTACGACCAGACCTGCGCGACCGAGAAGCGCCGCCGCCGCAAGCGCGGCACCTATCCGGACCCGGCCAAGCGCGTCGTGATCAACGACGCGGTGTGCGAAGGCTGCGGCGACTGCTCGGTGCAGTCGAACTGCCTGTCGGTCGAGCCGCTCGAAACCGAATTCGGCACGAAGCGCCAGATCAACCAGTCGAGCTGCAACAAGGACTTCTCGTGCGTGAAGGGCTTCTGCCCGAGCTTCGTCACGGTCGAGGGCGGCCAGTTGAAGAAGCCGAAAGCCGTGTCGGTCGACGGCAACGCACTGCCGCCCATTCCCGAACCGACGCTGCCGGACATCGACCGCGCATACGGCGTGCTCGTCACGGGCGTCGGCGGCACGGGCGTCGTCACGATCGGCGCGCTGCTCGGGATGGCCGCGCACCTGGAGAACAAGGGCGTGACCGTGCTCGACGTCACCGGCCTCGCGCAGAAGGGCGGCGCCGTGATGAGCCACGTGCAGATCTCGCACGCGCCGACCGACATCCACGCGACGCGGATCGCGATGGGCGAAGCCGACCTCGTGATCGGCTGCGACGCGATCGTCACGGCCGGCGACGAGTGCACGTCGCGGATGCGGCACGACACGACGCGCGTGGTCGTCAACAGCGCGCAGACGCCGACCGCCGAGTTCATCAAGAACCCGAACTGGGCGTTCCCGGGCCTGTCCGCCGAGAACGACATCCGCGCGGCGGCCGGTGAAGCGGTCGACTTCATCGACGCGAACCGCTTCGCGGTCGCGCTGCTCGGCGACGCGATCTACACGAACCCGTTCGTGCTCGGCTACGCATGGCAGAAAGGCTGGCTGCCGCTCACGCTCGCATCGCTCGAACGCGCGATCGAGCTGAATGCGGTGTCGGTCGAGAAGAACCGTGCGGCATTCGACTGGGGCCGCCGCGCCGCGTACGACCTGGCCAGCGTGAAGCAGGCCGCGGCCGGCGATGCACGCCCCGCGCAAGGCGCCACGGTGATCGCGCTGCACACGAAGAAGGCGGTCGACGCGCTGATCGCGAAGCGCGTGGAATTCCTCACCGCGTACCAGAACGCCGCGTATGCGGCGCGCTATGCTGCATTCGTCGACAAGGTGCGCGCCGCCGAGCGCGCACTGGCGGACGGCGACACGGTGCAGGAGCAGCTGACCGAAGCAGTCGCCCGCAACCTGTTCAAGCTGATGGCGTACAAGGACGAATACGAGGTCGCGCGGCTGCAGTCCGATCCCGCGTTCCTCGCGCGCCTGTCCGCGCAGTTCGAAGGCGACTGGAAGCTGAAATTCCACCTCGCGCCGCCGCTGTTCGCGAAGACGGACGCACACGGCCACCTGGTGAAGAAGGCGTACGGCCCGTGGATGATGACGGCCTTCCGCTGGCTCGCGAAGGCGAAGTTCCTGCGCGGCACGGGGCTCGACCCGTTCGGCCGCACCGAGGAACGCCGCTCCGAACGCGCGCTGATCGGCGAGTACGAAGCGCTGATCGACGAAGTGCTGGCCAGGCTGAACGCGGCCAACCGCCCGCTCGCCCTCGAGCTCGCGGCGCTGCCGGACGGCATTCGCGGCTACGGCCACGTGAAGGAGAACAACCTGCGCGCGGTACGCCAGAAGTGGAGCACGCTGCTCGCGAAGTGGCGGGCGCCGGCAGGCGGCCAGTCGCACCAGCAGGTCGCGTAACGCGCCGGCCGACGGGCGCGGGCATTCGCGGTTCGAACGCCCGCCCCGGCCGGCGATTCGCAATAAAAAAACGCCACGGAACGCAGGTTCCGTGGCGTTTTTCCTTGCGCCGCGCCTGAAGCGCGGCACACGCGGGCGTGGACTTACTTCGTGTTCACGTTCGCGGCGGCAACGGCCGTCATGTTGATGATCCGGCGCACGGTCGCAGCCGGCGTCAGGATGTGGACCGGCTTCGCCGCGCCGAGCAGGAACGGACCGACCGTCACGCCTTCGCCGCCGACCATCTTCAGCAGGTTGTACGCGATGTTCGCCGCTTCGACGTTCGGCATGATCAGCAGGTTCGCTTCACCCGCCAGCGTCGTGCCCGGGAACGCCTGCTTGCGGATCAGTTCCGACAGCGCTGCGTCGCCGTGCATTTCGCCGTCGACTTCCAGGTTCGGCGCACGTTCGACGATCAGCTTGCGGGCCTCGCCCATCCGGCGCGACGACGCCGACGGCGCGCTGCCGAAGTTCGAGTTCGACAGCAGCGCGGCCTTCGGCGCGATGCCGAAGCGCTCGATCTCGGCCGCGGCCTGGATCGTCATGTCGGCGAGCTGTTCGGCGCTCGGCAGCTCGTTCACGTACGTGTCGCACACGAACAGGTTGCGGCCCGGCAGCATCAGCAGGTTCATCGCGGCGAAGTGCTCGGCGCCCTTCGCGCGGCCCAGCACCTGCTCGATGAACTTCAGGTGGCTGTGGAACGTGTCGATCATCCCGCAGATCATCCCGTCCGCATCGCCCAGGTGCACGAGCATCGCGCCGATCAGCGTGTTGAACTTGCGCATCGCGGCCTTCGCGACTTCCGGCGTCACGCCGTCGCGCGCGCCGATCTCCTGATACGCCTGCCAGTAGCGGTGGTAGCGCGCATCGTCTTCCGGATCGACGATTTCGAAATCGGTGCCGGCCTTGAGCTTCGAGCCGATCTTCTGCAGGCGCATGTCGACGACCGACGGACGGCCGACGATGATCGGCTTCGCGATCTTTTCCTGCAGCACGAACTGCGCGGCGCGCAGCACGCGCTCGTCTTCACCTTCGGCAAACACGATGCGCGCCTGCTTCTGCTTCGCGGTCGCGAACACCGGGCGCATCACCATGCCGGTGCGGTAGACGGTCGCGCCGAGCTGCTCGCGGTAGGCGTCCATGTCCTGGATCGGACGGGTGGCGACGCCCGAATCCATCGCGGCTTGCGCAACGGCCGGCGCGATCTTGATGATCAGGCGCGGATCGAACGGCTTCGGAATCAGGTAGTCCGGCCCGAATTCGAGCGAGTGGCCTTCATACGCCTTCGCGACTTCCTCGCTCTGGTCGGTTTCTTCCGCCAGTTCGGCGATCGCGCGCACGCACGCGAGCTTCATTTCTTCCGTGATCGTCGTCGCGCCGACGTCGAGCGCGCCGCGGAAGATGAACGGGAAGCACAGCACGTTGTTGACCTGGTTCGGGTAGTCCGAACGGCCGGTCGCGACGATCGCGTCCGGGCGCACGGCCTTCGCGTCTTCCGGGCGGATTTCCGGTTCCGGGTTCGCGAGCGCCAGGATCAGCGGCTTGTCGCCCATCGTCTTGACCATGTCCTGCTTCAGCACGCCCGCGCTCGAGCAGCCGAGGAACACGTCCGCGCCGACGATCGCGTCAGCGAGCGTGCGTGCGTCGGTGGTCGCCGCATAGCGCTGCTTCGACGGATCGAGATTGCCGCGCCCTTCGTAGATCACGCCCTTCGAATCGGCGACGAGGATGTTCGACTTCGTCAGGCCGAGGTTGACCAGCAGGTCCAGGCACGCGATCGCTGCGGCGCCCGCGCCCGAGCACACGAGCTTCACTTCGGCGAGCTTCTTGCCGACGACCTTCAGGCCGTTCAGGATCGCGGCCGACGCGATGATCGCGGTGCCGTGCTGATCGTCGTGGAAGACGGGGATCTTCATGCGCTCGCGCAGCTTCTGCTCGATGTAGAAGCATTCCGGCGCCTTGATGTCCTCGAGGTTGATGCCGCCGAGCGTCGGCTCGAGCATCGCGATCGCCTCGACGAGCTTGTCGGGGTCGGATTCCGACAGTTCGATGTCGAACACGTCGATGCCCGCGAATTTCTTGAAGAGGCAGCCCTTGCCTTCCATCACCGGCTTCGCGGCGAGCGGGCCGATGTTGCCGAGGCCCAGCACGGCCGTGCCGTTCGTGATGACGCCGACGAGGTTGCCGCGCGACGTGTACTTCTGCGCATCGAGCGGATCGGCGTGGATCGCTTCGCACGCAGCGGCGACGCCCGGCGAATACGCGAGCGACAGGTCGAGCTGGTTCGACAGCGGCTTGGTCGGGGTGACCGAAATCTTGCCGGGTTTCGGGTTCTGGTGATAGGCGAGTGCGGCCTGCTTCAGTTGTTCGTCCATGATTGACCTGCGAGAGACATGCGAAATATTGACGGTTCAGTCCACAGCACCTTGGGCCGCGTCTGCTTGAATCGAGGGGATGGTCGACTGCGAGACGGCACGCAGCGCGCCGGGTCGGCACGCCATCGAACCTTGGCGGATGGCAAGAGGAAAGTACAAAGTACTGAACGATTTCTAAGGGTCGCCTAGTGTACACCCCCTAAATGACCTCCGTTGGTGCAGCGCCGCATCCTCCGCATCAGCGCAAGCGGTCCCGCCCCGTTTGTTTCGCCGGTGGCGAGCCGAGCGGTGAACCCGCGCGAATTCCGCCGAAAACCGGCCTGAATCGGGTAAAATAGCGGGCTACGCGCGCAGCGATGCGATTGGCCCTCCGATCGCGCCCCGGCCCCCAGGGCAGGTTCCCCTTGCTGCGCCACCGGGCCCGCGCCCGCTCTTCGCTCATCACCCAAGGAATGCCCATGACAGGCTACGATCGTCAGTCGATCTCGGATACGACCGCCAAAATCCTGCTCGAAGTGCAGGCAGTACACTTCAACGCAGAAAAACCGTTCATCTTCACGTCCGGCTGGGCAAGCCCCGTCTATATCGACTGCCGCAAGCTGATTTCGTATCCGCGCGTGCGCCGCGCGCTGATGGAAATGGCTGAAACGACGATCACGCGCGACATCGGCTTCGAGCAGATCGACGCTGTGGCGGGCGGCGAGACGGCCGGCATCCCGTTCGCGGCCTGGATCGCGGACCGGATGATGGTGCCGATGCAGTACGTGCGCAAGAAACCGAAGGGTTTCGGCCGCAACGCGCAGATCGAAGGCCATCTGGAAGAAGGCTCGCGCGTGCTGCTCGTGGAAGACCTGACGACCGACAGCCGCAGCAAGATCAACTTCGTCAATGCGCTGCGCACCGCGGGCGCGACGGTGAACCACTGCTTCGTGCTGTTCCACTACGACATCTTCAAGGAAAGCGTGTCGGTGCTGAAGGACATCGACGTCGACCTGCACGCGCTCGCCACGTGGTGGGACGTGCTGCGCGTCGCGAAGGCTTCGGGCTACTTCGAGACGAAGACGCTCGACGAAGTCGAGAAATTCCTGCACGCACCGGCCGAGTGGTCGGCGGCGCACGGCGGCGCGACGGCCCCGAAGGAATGACGCCGCGCCGGCCCGCAGGCCGGCGTCCTGGCTGAACAAGCCGCCCGCTTCATCGCGGGCGGTTTTTTTTCGTCCGCCGATTCGCGCAGCAAGCGATCGCGGCGATGGGTCGCGGTGTGCATCGCTCATCGAACCCTAATGCTAGACTTGACCCATCGTCGCCATCAGCTGCGCGGGCAACGCACAACGCCAACAACGCCGGAAGCATCGGTCCGGCCCACGTGACGGGAGAAGCGCCATATGCGTGTGGATCGCCGGATCACTCCGCCTGCGCCATCGGGTCGCCCGTCGCCGTTCCTTGCCGCCCTCCTCGCTCTCTTCGCCCACCTCGCCCTCCTTTATGCCGCTGCGTTTAGCGCCGTGCCCGCGCATGCA
Organism: Burkholderia sp. LK4; assembly: GCF_001043615.1. Taxonomy (NCBI): domain Bacteria; kingdom Pseudomonadati; phylum Pseudomonadota; class Betaproteobacteria; order Burkholderiales; family Burkholderiaceae; genus Burkholderia; species Burkholderia sp. LK4. Next base: position 286,617 of record NZ_LDUL01000009.1, on the reverse strand, counting down.
GAAGGCGCGTTCACCGTGACGAGCGACGACCTGACGCCGGGCGGGCGCGTCCGTGTCGCGAACGTGTTCGACCGCGGCGACTGCAAGGGCGGCAACCACTCGCCGCAGCTCGCGTGGCACAACCCGCCGCCCGGCACGCGCGGCTACGCGGTCACGATCTTCGATCCCGACGCGCCGGGGCACGGCTGGTGGCACTGGGCCGTGGCGGGCATTCCCGCGACGGTCACGAGCCTGCCCGCCGACGCGAGCGCGTCCGGCTTCCTGCGGCGCATCGGTGCAAGCGAAGCACGCAACGACTTCGGAATCGACGGTTACGGCGGCCCGTGCCCGCCGCCCGGCAAGCCGCACCGCTACGTGGTCACCGTCTACGCGCTGAAGGGCGACGACCTGCGCGTCGCGCAGGGGCGCCCCGCACCGATGTTCGAGCACGAGATCGGCACGCTGGCGATCGGCACCGCGCAACTCACGGTCAACTACGGGCAATAACGGGTGACGGGCACCCGGCGACGGGCATCGCCCCGTGCCGCGCGCCGCCGCGATCGCCTGCCGCCGCGCACTGGCGTACTCCGGGCGTATTCCGCGCCCGCGTGTTTTCCCGTCATTTCGGCTTGCTAGACTCGTCGTCACCGGTCGCGGCGCCACGCCGCGCATCCGTCGCGTCGCCGGCCGGCGACGCGTGACGCGGCGTGCCGCTGCGGCCGCCGTTCCCGTTCCTTTCCGGAGAACGCCTCATGTCGAACATCGTCATCGTCTATCACAGCGGCTACGGTCACACGCAGAAACTGGCCGAGGCCGTTCACGCGGGCGCGCAGGACGCCGGTGCGACCGTGCGCCTGCTCGCGGTCGGCGACGTCGACGACGCGGGCTGGGCCGCGCTCGACGCGGCCGACGCGATCGTCTTCGGGGCACCGACCTACATGGGCGGCCCGTCGGCGCAGTTCAAGCAATTCGCCGATGCAACGTCGAAAGCGTGGTTCACGCAGAAATGGAAGGACAAGATCGCCGCGGGCTTCACGAACTCCGCGACCATGAACGGCGACAAGTTCTCGACGATTCAATACTTCGTCACGCTGTCGATGCAGCATGGGATGGTGTGGGTCGGCACGAGCCTGATGCCGGCCAACTCGAAGGCGGCCACGCGCAACGACATCAACTACCTGGGCGGCTCGACGGGCCTGCTCGCGCAGTCGCCGGCGGATGCGACGCCCGACGAAGGCCCGCTGCCGGGCGACCTCGAAACCGGGAAGGCATTCGGCCGGCGGGTCGCGGAAGCGACGGCCCGCTGGGTTGCCGGCCGCGGCTGAGCACGCGCCGGCGAGCGCGCCGATGAACGTCAAAGGGACACAAGACGGCCCGCCGGCCGTCTTTTTTTCGACCCGCGCGATGCAGGCCCGCCGGATGACGTCTTAAAATGGCGGATTCAGGGCGCGGGCCCCGTTTCATTCAGTGAGAGCGAAATGAGCACCAAAGTTTTTGTCGACGGCCAGGAAGGCACGACCGGCCTCAAGATCTTCGAATACCTGTCGGCACGCAGCGACATCGAGATCCTGCGCATCGATGAAGCGAAGCGCAAGGACGTCGAGGAGCGCCGCCGCCTGATCAACGCGTCGGACGTCACGTTCCTGTGCCTGCCGGATGTCGCGTCGCGCGAATCGGCGTCGCTCGTCGAGAACCCGAACACGACGCTGATCGACGCGAGCACCGCGTTCCGCACCAGCGCCGACTGGGCCTACGGCCTGCCGGAACTGACCCGCGCGCAGCGCGAGAAGATTCGCACGTCGAAGCGCATCGCGGTGCCGGGCTGCCATGCATCGGCCTTCGTGCTCGCGATGCGTCCGCTCGTCGATGCGGGCATCGTCGCACCGACGTTCGCCGCGCACAGCTACTCAATCACCGGCTACAGCGGCGGCGGCAAGTCGATGATCGCCGACTACGAAAGCGCGGCGCCGGGCGGCAAGCTCGCGAGCCCGCGCCCGTACGCGCTTGGCCTCACGCACAAGCACCTGCCGGAAATGGCCGCGCACACGGGCCTCGCGAACCCGCCGATCTTCACGCCGATCGTCGGCCCGTTCCTGAAGGGCCTCGCGGTGACGACCTACTTCACGCCCGGGCAGCTCGCGAAACGCGCGACGCCGCAGGACGTGCAGCGCGTGTTCGCCGAGTACTACGCGGACGAAGCCTTCGTGCGCGTCGCGCCGTTCGATGCGGACGCGAACCTCGACGGCGGCTTCTTCGACGTGCAGGCGAACAACGACACGAACCGTGTCGACCTGTTCGTGTTCGGCAACGAAGAGCGCTTCGTCACGGTCGCGCGCCTCGACAACCTCGGCAAGGGCGCATCGGGCGCCGCGATCCAGTGCATGAACCTGAACATCGGCGCGGCCGAGGATGCGGGTCTCAAACGCTGATTCAACATCGCATGCAATGCAAAGCCGGCCACTGGCCGGCTTTTTATTTACCGGTATCACGCAATATATAAAAAAATTACCGATCGCGCATTTACAAATATTTACAAGCTTTCGATTGCGCGATTACCAGTGAATTAATTCCGCCCCCTCTTTATCCAGTCAATCCCGAATAGGGATAAACCGGATACCGGCTGCTTTAAACGCTGCCGTTATACGCAGGAAGGCTCCTCGCCGGCCTGTCCGGCGTCGCACATTCCCCACTCCGGCAGCTTCAGGCAGCCTGTCGCACGTTTTAATTCTTACTGAATACCCTGTCGGACAAGGATTCAAAACACGATGCCCGTTTCAATCGCCTTTTTTAGACGGGTTCATCAATTGACAGCAAAAATCCAGGCAGCGACATTAGCTCGCACAATTAAACGATTGGAGACAGCGGCATGTCGCACGCCTTATCGAAGGGGGTGGCAACGGCCTTTGCCATTGCCCCTTTCCTGGTTGCCTGTGGTGGGGGGGACGGCGGCGCACCCGCGCCGATCAATGCGCCCCAATGTTCCGGATCGAGCTGCGGCACGCAAGGGCCGCCGCCTTCACAGCCCGTCAACGGCGCGCTGTGCCCGGCCAACGCGGACATCGTGAAGAGCACGTACCTCGGCGGCGCCGGTAGCGGCGAGATCGTCAGCGTCAACATCGACGCCGTGGCGATGACCTACACGCTCAAGTGGCTCGAATCGCCGATTCCGCTCGCGACCGGCACGGTGACGCCGAGCCGCGCCGGCACGACGATCACCGGTGCGGTCATGCACCCGCCGACCGGCACGCTGCCGACCGCCGAGCAGACGCGCTGCGCGTTCATCCTGACGCCGGGCACGGGCAAGGCACCGAGCGGCGCCACGTATTCGACGGCCGCCGACTTCAACCAGGCGAACCCGCCGATGCTGCTGGTCGGGATGGGCGTCGCGGGCGGCGGCATTCCCGGTGCGACGATCCAGTACGACGGACTGACGATCGCCATCGGGCCGATCGTGGTGGCCAAGGACGTCGGCAAGGTGCCGAACCGTCACTTCGACTTCTATCCGTTCCTCGGCTTCGCGAACACGACGACCGACCTGTCGAAGCTGCCGGGCACGTACAACGCGCTGATCTACCACCTGGTGCCGTCGGGCGACTACGCGACGAAAGGCACGAACTCGAGCGAGACGTTCGATGCGAACGGCGCGTGCACGTCGAGCGGCTCGGGCGGCTGCCAGACGACCGGCGACCCGTGGAAGACGAGCGCGAACGGCGGCTACTTCGACAGCACGAAGGCGCCGCAGACGCTGCCGCAGACGCAATTGCCGATCGTCGGCGCGACCGGCAAGTCGGCCACCGCGCATATGGTCATCGGCCAGCTCAACGGCGCGACGGTGCCGGTGATCGTACGCACGGGCAACGTGAACCTCGGCACGCCGCCGCTGCATACCGACGCGCAGGTCGACGACGAATCGGGCATCGCGGTGCTCGGCGCGGCAACGGCGATCCAGTCGGGCGCGATCGACGGCGGCTACGCGGGCGCGGACTCGAACTTCAAGTACACGGCGGCCCTGATCCGCGGCAGCAACGCGTCGTTCATCAACCCGAGCACGCAGGTCGAGGAAGACGGCTTCACGCTCGACTACGGCCAGGCGACGCCGGGCCTGCTGAACGCGACGACGACACCGCCGAGCGGCGCGTCCTACCCGTCCGCAACTGGCGTGGTGATCGCGACGGGCGGGCTGTACGCGGCGCTGATCCAGGGCACGGTGAACGGCGGCGTCACGTCGACGTCGGCGAACTCGACGACTTCGTCGACACCGTACTTCGGCGTGGGCGCGCAGATCAGCAAGTAGCGGACGAGGACGCGACGGCGCGCTGACCGCCGTCGCGTGACGCACGAGCGCGCGGCACGGCGCAGGCAGGACGAGCACAAGCAACAGAAGCGGCCGACAGGGAGCTGGCCGCCGCACAAGACAAATCTGGAGGAGCAACATGAAGCGCAACCTCATTCTGGCGGCGGCCCTTGCCGCCCCCCTTCTCTCTGCCTGCGGCGGCAGCGGCAGCGGCGGCGACAATCCGCCCCCGCTCGTCGAAGACCGGCTCTGCCCTGCGTCGCTCGACTACACCACCGTGTTTACGGGCGGCGCGGGCAGCGGCGAGCTCGCCAAGGTCCAGCTCGACACGACCAAGATGACCTGGCAGGTCACCTATGTCGAATCACCGGTTCCGCAAACGACCGGCACCGTCGTGCCGACCCGCGCGGGCACCGTCGACAGCGGCACGCTCACGCAGGAAACGCTGCTGCCGACCAACAAGCTGAACCAGTGCGCATTCCGCCTGAACGGCGCGAGCCTCGATCCGTCGCGCCCGGCGCGCATCTTCGTCGGCATGGGCGTCGCGGGCGGCACGATTCCCGGCAAGGAGATCCAGTTCAACGGCGTGCTCGGCCAGGCCGCGGTGCCCGACACGAAATTCCCGTACTACCCGTTCATCGGCTTCTCGTCGATCGAAACCGACATCACGAAGGTGGCGGGCACGTACAGTCACACGGGCTTCGGTGAAGTGCCGTCGCAGAACTTCGCGCCGGCATCGATCGACGCGAAGGTGACGATCAACGCCGACGGCACCTGGACCAAGTGCGACTCGACCGGCCAGTTCGCCGGCGGCGCGTGCACGCAGCGAGGCACGAACTTCGTGCAGTCGGCGGACGGCAGCGGCGCGTTCCAGTCGAACAACTATGCGAGCCAGCTGAAACCGACGCTGTCGGCGACGCCGCAGGGCAAGGCCTTCATGATCGTCGGCAAGCTGCGCAACCAGCTCGTGCCGATCCTCGTGCGCACCGGGGTGGCGAACCCGAACCCGACGCCCGACAGCAACGGGGTGCCGGGCCTCACCGCCGACGACGAATCGAGCATCTCGATCCTCGCGCCGCAGACGACGGTCGCGGTCGGCTCGCAGAACGGCGAGTACATCGGCGTGGACAGCCAGTTCGACTACCGCACCACGGCGCTGGCGAACAACCAGGCGACGCTGCTCGATCCGTTCAACGCGTCGCAGGCCTCGCTCGCGACCGCGCTCGATCTCGACTACACGCAGAAGGTGCCGGGCACGGTCACGACGATCCACACGGGTGCCAGCAGCACGACGCCGACCGGCAAGTTCATCTTCACGGGTGGCGTGTTCGGGTTCCTCGACAACGCAGGATCGACGCCGTATTTCACGATCGGCGCGTTCGTCCAGTAAGCGGAGGGGAATGCCGTGATGAAGAGAACCTTACGCTGCGCGGCGGCCGGCGCCGCCGTGCTGGCGCCGCTCGCCGCGCACGCGCAGAGCGCCGGCAGCAACGTCGTCACGCTGGGCTGGTTCCACGTGATGCCGCAGCAGAGCAGCACGCCGATGACGACCAACGTCGCACCGACACCGATCAACACGCCGCTGCGGCTGCCGCCGTCGTTCACGTCGCCGGGCACCGGGCTGCACACGAGCGGCGCCGACACCGTCGGCCTGACGGTCAGCCACTTCCTGACCGACCACATCGCGGTCACGTCGGTGGCCGGCGTGCCGCCGGTGTTCAAGGTGTCGGGCCAGGGCACGATCAAGCCGCCCGGCCCGGCCGGCGCGCTCGGCACGCAGAACATCGGGCTCGCGTCGGTCAACCCGATCGTGAAGAGCGTGCGGCAGTGGAGCCCGGCCGTGCTGTTGCAGTACTACTTCGGGCAGGCCACCGCGAAATTCCGGCCGTTCCTCGGCCTCGGCGTGTCGTACAACTGGTTCAGCGACCTTCAGCTCAACACGAACTTCATCAAGCAGACCCAGGACAACCTCGGCGCGATTCTCGCGGCGGGCGCGGGCAAGCCGGGTACGACATCGGTGGAGGCGAAGGCGTCGTCGTCATGGCAGCCGGTGTTCAACGCCGGCCTGCAGTACAACATGACCGAGCATTTCGGGCTGATCGCGTCGGTGACGTACATCCCGCTGAAGACGACGTCGACGGTGACGATCAAGGCGGCCGACGGCACGGTGCTCTCGGAATCGAAATCGGACCTGAAGGCCGACCCGATCATCAGCTACGTCGGGATGACGTACAAGTTCTGAGCGCCGCGACGGACGACGCATGGCATGCCGCGGCAAAATCGCAGGCAAAAAAAAGCCCGCCTAAGAGGCGGGCTGAATCCATATCAGAGGAGACATGGAGGAGACAGGAGCAATTCTAGCGAATCGGTTTCCGCAATGCAACATTTCCGTAGAGAAAATACGGACTTTCCCTCGAATACCGACTCTAGATCGCCTTCACTGCATCTGACCCCACCCTGTTTTCCCGGTCGAGCACTTCGCCGAGCGCATCGCGCAGCAGCGCGACGGGCCGCACCAGCCGGCCCGGCAGCGCGCCGTGCACGATCCACACGTTGATCCGCGTCTCCAGTCCCGCCGTTTCCACCACCCTCAGCGCATCGCGGTGCGCGCTGCGCGCCAGCGCGTTCGGCGCGGCGATGCCGATGCCCGCGCCGCGCGCGACGAGCGACAGCTGCAGCTCCGAGCCGAATGCCTCGACCGCGACGTCGAACGGCAGCCCGGCCGCGCCGAGCGTGCGGCTCAGCGCCGAACGCATCCCGCAGCCGTCCTGGCTCAGCACCCACGGAAAACGCGACAGCGTGTCGATCGACAACGGGCCGTCGGGCAGCGGAAAGTCGCGCGCGGCGACGAGCACCGTCGGCTGGGTGCCGAGCAGCGTCGACGTGAACGTATCGGGCAGTACCGAACTCGCCGGCACCATCACGGCCGCGACGTCGAGCGTGCCGCGCTCGACGCCCTGCATCAGCGCCGGCGACCAGCCGGCCGTCACGCGCAGCGTGAGGCGCCCGAACGCGTCGCGCAGCCGGTCGATCGGCTGCTCGAGCGCCAGCTCGGACAGGAACGGCGGCACGCCGATGCGCAGCTCGCCGGACGGCTCGCTGTCCGGCGCGCCCGCCGCCATCAGCTCGTCGACCGCGCCCAGCACGTTGCGCGCGAGCGCGTAGACGTCGCGCCCGGCGGCAGTCGGCTTCAGCGGCTTGCTTTGCCGTTCGAGCAGCGGCATGCCGAGCAGCGTTTCGAGATTCTGCACGCGCCGCGTCAGGCCCGGCTGCGTCAGGTGGAGCTTCGCGGCCGCGGCGACCATCGACCCGCTGTCGACCACCGCGACGAACGCCTGGAGATCACGCGTATTCAAAACAAACTCGCATAATCATGTTAGAGATATTTCAATTGTCGCATAAACATCGGGCACCTACGATGGGGACTCCTTCGAACCACTCGCCAGGCTTCCGATGAACTGCCCCGCCAACCCTTGCCCCGCCGCCGTCCGCACGGCCGAAAGCACGCCCGCCGGCACGCCGCCCGCGTTGAGCGCGGGCATGACGCTGTTCTTCGCCGCGACGGTTGGCGTGATCGTGATGGATCTGTTCGCCGCGCAACCGCTGACGGGCCCGATCAGTGCCGATCTGCATCTGCCGCCCGGCCTTGCCGGCCTCGTCGCGATGCTGCCGCAGCTCGGCTACGCGGCCGGGCTCGTGCTGCTCGTGCTGCTCGTGCCGCTCGTCGACCTGCTCGAGAACCGCCGCCTGATCGTCGCGACGCTGGCCGCATGCGCGGCTGCACTCGCGCTGCCCGCGTTCACGCGGTCGGGCACCGTGTTCCTGCTCGCCACCCTCGTGGCCGGTGGCGCGTCGAGCGTGATCCAGATGCTCGTGCCGATGGCCGCGGCGATGGCGCCCGAGGCGCAGCGCGGCCGCGCGGTCGGCAACGTGATGAGCGGGCTGATGCTCGGCATCCTGCTGTCGCGGCCGCTCGCGAGCCTGATTGCGGGCTCGGCCGGCTGGCGCGGCTTCTATCTGCTGGCCGCGCTTGCGAACGCTGCCATCGCCGTCGTGCTGGCCCTGCGCCTGCCGTCGCGCACGCCGTCGATCACGGCCGGCTACCGCGCGCTGCTCGCGTCGATGGGGCGCCTGCTGGCCGACGAGCCGGTGCTGCGCCGGCATGCGCTGTCGGCCGCGCTCGCGATGGCCGCGTTCAGCGCATTCTGGACCGCGGTCGGGCTGCGGCTCGCGCAGCCGCCGTTCGGCCTCGACCTGCACGGGATCGCATGGTTCGCGTTCGCCGGCGCGAGCGGCGCGATCGTCACGCCGCTCGCGGGCCGTGCCGGCGACCGCGGCCTGGGGCCGGCCGCGCAGCGGATCGCGCACGGCGCGATGCTCGTGGCGCTCGCCCTGCTCGGGATCGCGGGTGCCGGCTGGTTCGGATTCGACGCGCACGCGCATCGCGGCCTCGCGCTCGCGCTGCTGGCCGGCGGCGCGGCGCTGCTCGACGCGGGCGTGATCGTCGACCAGACGATCGGCCGCCGCGCGATCAACCTGCTGAACCCGGCCGCGCGCGGCCGCCTGAACGGGCTGTTCGTCGGGCTGTTCTTCATCGGCGGCGCGCTCGGCGCGGCGCTCGCCGGCAGTGCGTGGGCGTGGGGCGGATGGAGCGCGGTGTGCGGCGTCGGGTTCGCGTTCGCCGGCGCGGCCGCCGTCTTCGGGCTCTCGGCCGGACGCGACGCCGGCGCAGCGGCGTTGACTCGCCCGCGCGCGTGAATCGAGCCCCCAAAAGCGGAACGCCCCGCCCTCTGGCGAGGGACGGGGCGTTCGGCGTACCGGCGTCGGATCGAAATCAGTGACGGACCAGCGCCATCATCGCACCGAAACCGACGAACAGCCCGCCCGTCAGCCGGTTGAAGATCTTCGCAACGCTCTGGCTCTTCAGCGTCGCGCCGATGCGCGTGCCGAACGACGCGTAGACGAGATACCAGCTCACCTCGATCACCGCGAACGTGACGACGAGAATGCCGAATTGCGGCAGCGTCGGCTCGGCCGCATTGATGAACTGCGGCAGCAGCGCGGCCGCGAACAGGATCGCCTTCGGGTTGCTGCCCGCGACCAGGAAACCGTTGCGGAACAGCACCCCGCGCGATGCCGGCGTGGCCTGGCGCGACACGGTTTCGACGTCGGCGGCAGGCTGCTCGTCGTCCACGCGTGCGCGCCACGCCTTCACGCCGAGGTAGATCAGGTAGGCCGCGCCCGCGAAGCGCAACGTGTTGAACATCGCCGGCCAAGCCTCGAGCACGGCCCCGAGGCCCGCCGCCGACACCGACAGCATCAGCACCAGCGCGGAGAGGCAGCCTGCCATCGTCCATGCCGAACGGCGCAGCCCGTGGCGCGCGCCGTGCGTCATCACCAGCAGCATGTTCGGGCCCGGAATCGCCGACACGACGAACACCGTCGCCACGAAAAGCCACCACGTATGCAAGTTCATGACCGCCTCTGCCTCGATGCAAGGAAAACGAAACGTCGATTATGCCGGTGCGCCCGACTTCTGTCGCGGGCGGATCAGCGGCCCGCGCGGCGCAGCGCGACTTCGCCGAGCACCGCGAAATCCTGTTCGCCGCCGCCGTGCGCAAGCGCGTCGAGCAGGTTGTCGCGCACGACGCTCGCCACCGGCAGCGGCACCGACACGGCGTCGCCGGCTTCCAGCGCCAGGCGAACGTCCTTCAGCCCGAGGCGCGCCTTGAAGCGCGCAGGCTCGTAGCGCCGCTCGGCGATCATCGAGCCGTAACCCTCGTAGACGGGCCCCGGAAACACGCTGCCGGTGATCACGTCGAGGAAGTCGCGCATCGCGACGCCGTGTGCGCCCAGCAGCGCGGACGCCTCGCCGAGCGTCTCGATCGCCGACGCGAGCGTGAAGTTCGCGGCGATCTTCGCGACGTTCGCGTGCTGCGGCAGCGAACCGAACCGCCAGGTCTTCTGGCCGATCGCGTCGAACAGCGGCTGCACGCGGTCGATCGCCTCGGCCGGGCCGCCCGCCATGATCGTCAGGCGTGCGGCGGCCGCGACATCGGGGCGCCCCATCACCGGCGCGGCGACGTAATGGATGCCGCGCGACGCATGCGCGTGCGCGAGCGATTCGGCCAGCGCGACCGACACCGTCGCCATGTTGACGTGGATCAGGCCGCGCGGCGCCTGCGCGAGCAGCGTTTCGTCGAAGATCTCGCGCGCGGCGGCATCGTCGGCCAGCATCGAGAACACCGCGTCGCCGCGAAACGCGTCGGCCGGCGTGTCGACGATCTGCGCGCCGACCGCGGCCAGCGGCTCGGCGCGCTCGCGCGACCGGTTCCAGACCCGCACCGTGTGTCCGGCCTTCAGCAGGTTCGTCGCGATTGCCTGCCCCATTTCGCCCAGCCCGATAAATCCGAGATCCATTTCCCGCTCCTTCGCTCCGTGAAGCGGGGAGTTAAACACAGATGCGGGGCGCCTGCAGGGCACGCGGCCGGCCATGCGCGGTGCCATACTGCGCGCATGGCGACCGCGACCTTCCGCTTCCACGACGAACTGAACGCCTTTCTCCCGCGCGCGCAGCGCGACCGCGCGTTCAGGCACGCCTGCGCGCGCGATGCGACGGTGAAGCACGCGATCGAGGCGCTCGGCGTCCCGCATACCGAAATCGGCCGGCTGTGCATCAACGACGTGCCGGCCGCGCTCGACCGGCCGCTCGACGACGGCGACCGGGTCGAAGCCTTTCCGGAGCGCGCGCAACCGGCAGCCCGCGGAGTCGCCGCGCCGCCGCCGGCGCAATGGCGCTTCGTCGCCGACGCGCATCTCGGCGGCCTCGCGCAACTGCTGCGCCTCGCGGGCTTCGACACCTGCTACGACAACCACTACCGCGACGACGAACTGGCGGCGCTCGCCGCGCGCGAGGGCCGGATCGTGCTGACCCGCGACCGCGAGCTGCTCAAGCGGCGTGCGGTCGAGCGCGGCTGCTACCTGCACGCGCTGCAGCCGGCCGACCAGCTGCGCGAACTGTTCGAGCGGCTCGATCTGGCGCCGCACATGCGCCCGTTCCGGTTATGCCTGCGCTGCAATGCACCGCTGCATCCGCTCGACGCGGCCGCCGCCGCGCCGCGCGTGCCGGCCGGCGTCCGGCAGCGGCACCGGCGCTTCGCCGCGTGCGACGTGTGCCGGCGCGTGTTCTGGGAAGGCTCGCACTGGCGGCGCATGCGCACGGTCGTCGACGCGATGTGCGCGCCGCCGCCCGTCCGGGTCGACGAACCGGGGGAATCGAGCCCCTGAAAAAACAAAACCCCGCATGCCGGAGCATGCGGGGTTGGCCGACCGATGGCCGGCAACGCCGGCCGTGGCGGCAAGCCGCTCAGTTCTGCGCGCCTGCGTCGTTCGTGCCGGCGGCCGATGCGGCTGCAGCCTTCGCCTGGCCCTTCTTCGAACCGTGGTGCTTCAGCTGGTGCTTCGGCTTGCTGTGATCCTTCTTGGCGGGTGCGGCAGCCGACGTGTCGCCAGCCGGTGCCGATGCTGCTTCCTGTGCGAATGCCGAAACCGATGCGAGCGCGAATGCTGCAGCGATGATCGAAGCGAGCGTCTTCTTCATTGTTCTTCCTTTAGCGGAGAAAAAATCAAACGTACCGGTAAGTAAAGATGCGAGGCATTCGCATCGGAGCCCCAGGCCGCGAGGCCGGCTTCCGCCGTTCCGTCGCGACAAAACCTGACGCACTGGTTCCATAACGCACCGCATTCGCGACGAGTTGACACGTTGCTTGCACCCTTCGGGTTTCCCCGGAGGCGTACCCGTATTTCCCTGTCCGTGACCGGTTCGGCCGCCGCAGCCGCGGCGCCGCGAACGCGCTCGCACGCCGCCGAGGCGACGCTTATACTGGCGTCCATCCGTCCCTTTCCCCGGAAACCGGATCGCGGCCGGCCCCGATACCGACACAGGGCCGCCGCCGTCTCGAGGCGCTCAAATTGCCCGATCACAATCTGGACAAACTGAAAATCGACCGGCGTCCGCTCGCATCGGCGCCCCGCCCGCGCCGGTGGCCCCGCTATGCGGCCGCCGCCGCGATCGTGGTCGTCGCGATCGCCGCCGGCCTCGCGCTGACCGGCCGGCCGGCCGTCGACACCACCACCGTCACGTCCGCCTACCCGTACCAGAACGACACGCAGCTCAATGCGACCGGCTACGTCGTGCCGCAGCGCAAGGCCGCGGTCGCGTCGAAAGGCCAGGGGCGCGTCGAATGGCTCGGCGTGCTGGAAGGCACGCGCGTGAAGAAGGACGAAATCATCGCGCGTCTCGAAAGCCGCGACGTCGAGGCGTCGCTCTCGCAGGCGCTCGCCCAGGTGAAGGTCGCCCGCGCGAACCTCGGCGTGCAGCAGGCCGAGCTGAAGGACGCCGAAATCGCGCTGCGCCGCACCGCGGCGCTTGCACCGAAGGGCGCCGTGCCGGCCGCGCAGCTCGACATCGATACGGCCCGCGTGAACAAGGCGCGCGCATCGCTCAGCAGCGGCGAGGCCGCGATCGCGTCCGCCGACGCCAACGCGCAGGCCGCGCAGGTCGCGGTCGACCAGACGGTGATCCGCGCGCCGTTCGACGGCATCGTGCTCGCGAAACACGCGAACGTCGGCGACAACATCACGCCGTTCTCGTCCGCGTCGGACAGCAAGGGCGCGGTCGTGACGATCGCCGACATGGACACGCTCGAGGTCGAGGCCGACGTCGCCGAATCGAACATCGCGAAGATCCGCGCCGAGCAGCCGTGCGAGATCCAGCTCGATGCGCTGCCCGACATGCGCTTCGCGGGCCGCGTGTCGCGCATTGTGCCGACCGTCGACCGCTCGAAGGCCACCGTGCTCGTGAAGGTGCGCTTCGTCGACCGCGACGAGCGCGTGCTGCCCGACATGAGCGCGAAGATCGCGTTCCTGTCGAAGCCGGTGTCGGCACAGGACCGGCAGCCCGTGACGGCCGTGCAGGCGAGCGCGGTGGTCGAGCGCGACGGCCGGCCGGTCGTGTTCGTCGTGAAGGACGACGTCGTGCATGCAACGGCCGTGACCGCCGGCATGCGGATCGGCGAGCTCGTCGCGATCCGCGGCGTGAAGCCCGGCGACACGGTCGTGCTCGCGCCGGGCACGAAGCTCAAGGACGGCGCGAAAGTGACCGTCGCGAAGAAGTAACGCACGCGTGAACGACGCCCCGCCGCCCCTCGTCGAGCTCAGCCACGTCGCGAAGTCGTACCGGCGCGGCAACCAGATCGTGCCGGTGCTGACCGACATCACGCTCGACATCGGCGAAGGCGACTTCGTCGCGCTGATGGGGCCGTCCGGCTCCGGCAAGAGCACGCTGCTGAACCTCGTGGCCGGCATCGACCGGCCCGACAGCGGCGAGCTGCGCGTGGGCGGGCTCGACATCTCGCTGCTCGCGGAGGCGCAACTGGCCGAATGGCGCGCGGCGAACGTCGGCTTCATCTTCCAGTTCTACAACCTGATGCCGGTGCTCACCGCGTTCGAGAACGTCGAGCTGCCGCTGATGCTCACGCACCTGTCGCGCCGCGAGCGGCGCGAGCGCGTCGAGCTCGTGCTCGACATGGTGAACCTCGGCGACCGCACGAGCCACTACCCGTCCGAGCTGTCGGGCGGCCAGCAGCAGCGCGTCGCGATCGCGCGCGCGCTGATCACCGACCCCGTGCTGATCGTCGCAGACGAGCCGACCGGCGACCTCGACCGCGCGTCGGCCACCGACGTGCTCGCGATGCTGCAGCGGATGAACGCCGAGCTCGGCAAGACGATCATCATGGTGACTCACGACGCGCACGCGGCCGGCGCCGCGCGCTCGCTCGTGCACCTGGAAAAAGGGGAGCTGATCGATGGGCACGCCGGCTGACCGGCTGCGGGTGCGCGCGCGATGTACGTGCTGAAGCTGATCGCGCGCAACGCGCTGCGGCACCGGCTGCGCACGCTGCTGACCGTGCTCGGGCTCACCATCGCGGTGCTCGCGTTCGGGCTGCTGCATACGGTGGTCGACGCGTGGTACGCGGGCGCGGCCGCCGCGTCCAGCGGGCGGCTCGTCACGCGCAACGCGATCTCGCTCGTGTTCCCGCTGCCCGTGAGCTACGAGAACCGCATCCGCGGCGTCGAAGGCGTGACGGCCGTGGTGCGCTCGAACTGGTTCGGCGGCATCTACCGCGACCCGAAGAACTTCTTCGCGAGCTTCGCCGTATCGGACAACTACCTCGACCTGTACCCGGAATTCATCGTGCCCGGGCAGCAGCGCGCCGACTACAACCGCGACCGGCGCGGCTGCCTGGTCGGGCGCCAGCTCGCGGATCAGTTCGGCTTCAAGGTCGGCGACGTGATCCCGCTGAAGGGCACGATCTATCCGGGTACGTGGGACTTCGTCGTGCGCGGGATTCTCGACGGCCGCGACGATTCGACGATCACGCGCCAGCTGGTGTTTCACTGGGAATACCTGAACGAGACGGTGCGGCAGCGCACGCCGAAGCAGGCCGACCAGGTCGGCGTATTCGTGCTCGGGGTCGCGAACCCCGACGACGGCGCGGCGATCGCACGCAACGTCGACGCGGTGTTCAGGAACTCGCTCGCCGAGACGCTGACCGAAACCGAGCAGGCGTTCCAGCTCGGCTTCGTCGCGATGTCGAACCAGATCATCGCGGCGATCCGCCTGGTGTCGTACGTGGTGATCCTGATCATCATGGCCGTGATGGCCAACGCGATGGCGATGAGCGCGCGCGAACGCACGGCCGAATACGCGACGTTGAAGGCGCTCGGCTTCGGCCCCGGGTTCCTCGCGCTGATCGTGTTCGGCGAATCGGTCGTGATCGCGGTGGCCGGCGGCGGGCTCGGGATCCTCGCGACACCGCCCGCCGCGAGCCTGTTCAAGCAGGCGGCAGGCGGCATCTTCCCGGTGTTCAAGGTGTCGACCGGGACGGTCGCGCTGCAGGCCGCGTGCTCGGTCGCGGTCGGCTTCGCGGCCGCGATCGTGCCGGCGTGGCAGGCGGCGCGCGTGCGCGTGGTCGAAGGCCTGCGGGCGATCGGATAACGACACGCATGGCCATCCCGCTCAACTACATCGCGCGCAACCTGTGGACCCGGCGGCTCACCACCGCGCTCACCGCCGGCGGGATGGCGCTCGTGATCTTCGTGTTCGCGACGGTGCAGATGCTCGACGCGGGGCTCACGAAGACGCTCGTCTCGACCGGCGAACCCGACAACGCGGTGGTGATCCGCAAGGGCGCCGAAACCGAGATCCAGAGCTCGATCGACCATCAGCAGGCCAACGCGCTCGAGATGCACCCGGCCGTCGCACCCGGCCCCGACGGCCGGCCGCTCGTGTCGAAGGAAGCGGTCGTGCTGATCTCGCTGGTGAAGACGTCGACCGGCAAGCCGTCGAACGTCGTGATCCGCGGCGTGTCGCCGGCCGGCCTCGCGCTGCGCCCGCACGTGACGCTCGCCGCCGGCCGCATGTTCGCGCCCGGCTCGTCGGAAATCATCGTCGGCAGCGCGATCGCGAAAGGCTTCAGCGGCACGCAGCTCGGCGACAGCCTGCATTTCGCGCAGCGCGACTGGACCATCGTCGGCATCTTCGACGCGGGCGGCAGCGGCTTCGATTCGGAGATCTGGGGCGACGTCGACCAACTGATGCAGTCGTTCCGGCGCACCAGCTATTCGTCGATGGTGCTGCGCATCCCGGGCGCCGACGGCTTCGCGCGCTTCAAGGCCGACATCGACGTCGACCCGCGGCTGACCGACGAGGCGAAACGCGAGCGGACCTTCTACGGCGACCAGTCGAAGGCGCTGTCGAAGTTCATCAACATCCTCGGCATCACGCTGTCGACGATCTTCTCGATCGCCGCGATGATCGGCGCGATGATCACGATGTACGCATCGGTCGCGAACCGCGTCGCCGAGATCGGCACGCTGCGCGCGCTCGGCTTCAAGCGCACGAACGTGCTCGCCGCGTTCCTGCTGGAAGCGCTGCTGCTCGGCTTCGTGGGCGGCGTCGCGGGGCTCGCGTGCGCGTCGCTGATGCAGTTCGCGTCGTTCTCGACGACCAACTTCCAGACCTTCGCGGACCTGTCGTTCCGCTTCGTGCTGACGCCCGCGATCGTCGTGAAGACGCTGCTGTTCTCGCTCGTGATGGGGCTCGTCGGTGGGTTCCTGCCGGCAATGCGCGCCGCGCGGCTGAAGATCGTCGACGCGCTGCGCGCGCAGTGATGCGCGCCGCCGCGCACGTTCAACGCTCGCGCGGCACCCACGCGCCGTGGAACCCGGCCGGCACGCGGCGCGGCAGGTGCACGGTCGCGACCGGCCCCGCGTCGATCGCGCGCGCATCGAGGATCACGACGTCGCTGGTATCGGTCGCCGCGCGGTAGACCATCACCAGCAGCCAGCCGTCGTCCTCGTCGACGCCGCCCGGGCGCGGCACGAACACCGGCTCGCTGTTCTGGTCGCCGGCCGGCACCGCATAGCGCGTCGTCGTGCCGCTCGCGTGGTCGAAGCGCATCACGCCGCGCATTTCCGCATTGTTCGGCTGTTCCACCGCATACAGGTAGCGGTAGCGGCGCCCCGTGCGGCTTTCGTTGATGCGCGGCATCTCGATGCCGCCGTCGGCGAGCGGCCCTTCGTCGATCAGCCCGTTCGCCGTATCGATCACGTAGCGCCACAGCTCGCCGACCGGGTTGTCGGCGAAGCGGCCCGTGCGCGCGTCGAGCCGCAGGAACCACGGATAACGCACCGCATCGAGCACGATGCACGACGCGTCGCAGTCGTACGCGTTCACGACGTGCTGGATGAAGCACGGCTCGATGCCGAACCAGCGCACCGCGCCGCCGTGGCGCGGGATCACGCCGATGCGCGCGGGCCGGTCGTCGTGCCAGCGCAGCGGCATCCGGTGGCCCTGCTTCAGCAGCGAGAAGTCGTAGCCGACGTTCAGGTCGAGCAGCAGGCTGCGGGTTTCGGTGATCGCGAGGTCGTGCATCATCGACGGCGCGTTCAGGTCGATTTCGATCTCGACGCGCTGCACGCCCTGCGCGTCGGCCACGCCGTAGCGCAGCCACGGCGCACGCCAGTCCGCACGAAAGGCAATCAGCTCGCCCGTTACCGGATCGACCTTCGGATGCGCGGTCATCCCGCCGCCGAAGCCCGCGTGCCGAGCCGGCGCGCCGAGCGAATCGAGCGCGGCCGTGATCGCGAGCGGCGCGCCGCCCTCGGCCAGCGCAAGCAATTCGCCCGCATGCTGCAGCACGTTCACGTTCGGATTGGTGTCGGGAAGATGCGGCGCCTGCCCGGGTGCATGCACGGCGGCCCAGCGTTGCGTGCGCGCCCAGCGGTTGCGGTAGCCGGTCGCGCGGCCGCCTTCGAACGCGATCGCGTGCAGCATCGCGGCTTCCGGCCACCACGACAGCACGTCGTTCCCTTCGAAGCGGCCGCCCGGCGGATTCGGGCCGTTGCGCAGCAACGTGCCGTCGAGATCGTGCGGGACGGCACCGGTCACGCGCAGGTCGACGAGCTCGGCCTCGTCGGCCACCGGCGCGATCGCGCCGCGATTCAGGTCGAATACGGTCATTGCGTCGGAAGCTCCTTTCAGCAGTCGTCGGTGGACGGCGGCAGATCGCCGCGCGCCAGTGCGAGCGCATGGTCGCGCACGTCGTCCGGCCAGCCGGCGATCAGCCCGGCAAGCCGCGCCAGGTCGTTCGCATACAGCGCGCGCGCGGCCTCCTCGAAACCGGGCAGGTCGCCCGCCATCGCCGACATGAAGTGGTAGGCGCGCGCCTGCGCGTCGCGCAGACGATCGGCCGCCGCATGCGTGCGCCGCGCGTCCTCGACGAGCTTGCGCAATGCGACGGACGCGCCGCCCGGCTGCGCGGCAAGCCATTCCCAGTGACGCGGCAGCAGCGTGACCTCGCGCGACACGACACCGAGCTTCGGCCGGCCGCGGCCGCGCGGTTCGCCCGCCCCGGCCGGCTCGCCGACCGTTGCGGATACGTCGTCGCCCGACGGCGGCGCGAAGCGCGCGCGGATCTCGTCCGGCGTGCCGCGCAGGTCGAGGTCGATCGAGCGGCCGGTCGCGTCGTCAAAGATCAGGATCGTGCCGGCGCTCGCGTCGCCGGCCTGCCGGGCCGCGAGCGCGACCGACGCGAGCGGGCCCGTCGCGAGCCGCCGGTGGCCGTCGAACACCGTGTACGAAGGAAGAAGCGTGGAGGTTGTCATCGTGGTCGCCCGCAGGCAGGAATCGGAATGGCGCTATTTTCATCCGGGTATAAATTGAATGTCAATATCATCCGGGTAAAAATATCGCCAGCATCCCGCCGGGCGGGCGACCGCGTGGCGCGGTCAGTTCCCCAGTATCGGCGTCGCCGCGCCGCGTCGCGCACGCTCGCGAGCACGTCGTCGAGCGACATATGGCCGCCGAACGCCGACGAAGCCGGCAGCGGCAGGCCTTCCTCGATTGCGTGCGCGAATTGCACGCCGGCATCGTCGGCCAGCCGCGCCCCGCGCGTCGCGGCCGATCGATTCAAAGGCTGAATCGATCAAGTCAGTAATTGGCATGAAAGCGCAAATATCGACATGACAGAATGATCCGGACGCCCCGCTCGGGCCCGCACGGGCCTCGGCGTCCGGCGTCCGGCCTCCGGCCGGCAGCACCGTCACCCAGAAACGCGCGCTTTCGACGCGCCAGCCGCACGACGGCACCTTCCGCCCTTCGGAGGAGACAGTCATGAATCCGCTTCACGCGCTGACGGCGTCCGCGTCGGCAACGGCCCGGCGCACCCGCGTGCGCTGGCTGGTGCTGGCCGTCCTGTTCGCGGTCACGACGATCAACTACGCGGATCGCGCCGCGATCGCGATCGCGGGCCCGAGCCTCGCCCGCGCACTGCACCTGAGCCACGTGCAGATCGGCTTCATCTTCTCCGCATTCGGCTGGTCGTACGTGGTCGCGCAACTGCCGGGCGGCTGGCTGCTGGACCGCTATGGATCGCGCATCGTCTATGCGTTCAGCATCTTCTTCTGGTCGCTGTTCACGCTGCTGCAGGGCACGATCGGCTTTTTCGGCGGCGCGGCCGCGTTCGCGCTGCTGTTCGGGCTGCGCTTCCTGGTCGGCGCGGCCGAAGCGCCTTCCTTCCCGGCCAACAGCCGGATCGTGTCCGCGTGGTTCCCGGCCGCCGAACGCGGCACCGCATCGGCGATCTTCAATGCCGCGCAGTACGCGGCGACCGTCGTGTTCGCGCCGCTGATGGGCTGGCTCGTGCACGCGTTCGGCTGGCAGTCGGTGTTCGCGGTGATGGGCGTGCTCGGCTTCGCGTTCGTCCTGGTGTGGAACCGCACGATGTACGACCCGAAGGACCACCCGGCCATCAACCGCGCGGAACTCGACTACCTCGCCGAAGGCGGTGCGCTCGTCAACATCGACCAGGCGACGGGCGGCCGCGACGGCGGCCCGTCGATGCGCCACGTCAAGGCGCTGCTGGGAAACCGGATGCTGATCGGCGTGTACGTCGCGCAGTACTGCATCAACGCACTCACCTATTTCTTCATCACGTGGTTTCCCGTCTATCTCGTGCAGGCGCGCGGGATGTCGATCCTCAACGCGGGGCTCGTTGCGTCGATCCCGGCCGTGTGCGGGTTCCTCGGCGGGATTCTCGGCGGCATCGTGTCCGATGCGCTGCTCAGGCAGGGCCGCTCGCTGTCGGTCGCGCGCAAGGTGCCGATCGTGTTCGGCATGCTGCTGTCGATGTCGATGATCGTCTGCAACTACACCGATTCGCACGTGCTCGTCGTGCTGTTCATGGCGCTGTCGTTCTTCGGCAAGGGACTCGGCGCGCTCGGCTGGGCCGTCAACGCCGACACCGCGCCGCGCCAGATCGCAGGATTGAGCGGCGCGCTGCTCAACACGTGCGGCAACCTCTCCAGCATCACGACGCCGATCGCGATCGGCTACATCGTCGACCGCAGCGGCTCGTTCAACGGCGCGCTCGTCTATGTGGTCGCGCACGCGCTCGTCGCGGTGATCTGCTACGTGTTCGTCGTCGGCGAGATTCGCCGCGTCGAGCTTCGATGAACGGCGCGGGCCGCGCCGGCTCGGCCGACGGCCCGTGCATCACCGGAACCAGGAGCGAACCGATGTCCGAATCCCGCCATGCCGGCACCCCGCGCGTCACGCGCATGCGGGTGATTCCCGTTGCCGGCCGCGACAGCATGCTGCTCAACCTGTGCGGTGCGCACGCGCCGCACTTCACGCGCAACCTCGTGATCCTCGACGACAGCAGCGGGCACACGGGCGTCGGCGAAGTGCCGGGCGGCGAAGGCATCCGGCACGCGCTCGAGCGCATGACGGATCTCGTGGTCGACCAGTCGATCGGACGCTATCAGGCCACCCTCAACGCAGTGCGCGCGGCGCTGTCCGGCACGGGCACGGGTGCGGGCCGCACGATCCGGCACGAAGTGACGTCGGCGGGCGAGGCGGCGGTACTGCGCCAACCGCACGAAATCAACCTGCGGCTCGACAACGTGATCACCGCGATCGAGGCGGCGCTGCTCGACCTGCTCGGGCAGTTTCTCGACGTGCCCGTCGCCGCGCTGCTCGGCGAAGGCCAGCAGCGCGACGCGGTGCCGATGCTCGCTTATCTGTTCTACCTCGGCGACCGACGGCGCACCGATTTGCCGTATCGCGACGAAACGCACGCATCGGACGCGTGGTTCCGGCTGCGCAACGAGGAAGCACTCACGCCGGCCGCGATCGCGCGGCAGGCGGAGGCCGCCGTCGAGCGCTATGGTTTCGCCGATTTCAAGCTGAAGGGCGGCGTGATGCCCGGCGCAGACGAGATGGAAGCGATCGCCGCGATCAAGGCGCGCTTTCCGGAGGCCCGCGCGACGCTCGACCCGAACGGCGCGTGGTCGCTCGACGAGGCCGTCGCGCTGTGCCGCGGGCAAGGCC
Source organism: Burkholderia sp. LK4 (assembly GCF_001043615.1). Taxonomy (NCBI): domain Bacteria; kingdom Pseudomonadati; phylum Pseudomonadota; class Betaproteobacteria; order Burkholderiales; family Burkholderiaceae; genus Burkholderia; species Burkholderia sp. LK4. The sequence goes on along the minus strand of NZ_LDUL01000009.1, from coordinate 265,390 downwards.
ACCTGCTTGCGTATGCGGAGGACCCGTGCGGGCCGGAGGGCGGCTATTCGGGCCGCGAGGTGATGGCCGAATTCCGCCGTGCGACGGGGATCCCGACCGCGACCAACATGATCGCGACCGACTGGCGGCAGATGGATCACGCGGTGCGGCTGCAGGCGGTCGACATCCCGCTCGCCGATCCGCATTTCTGGACGATGCAGGGCTCGGTGCGGCTCGCGCAGCTGTGCCGCGACTGGGGGCTCACGTGGGGCTCGCATTCGAACAACCACTTCGACGTGTCGCTCGCGATGTTCACGCATGCGGCGGCGGCCGCGCCCGGCACGATCACCGCGATCGACACGCACTGGATCTGGCAGGAAGGCGACGCGCGGCTCACGCGCGAGCCGCTCGCGATCGTCGGCGGCAAGGTGGCCGTGCCGGAGCGGCCGGGGCTCGGGATCGAGCTCGACATGGCGCAGGTCGAGGCCGCGCATGCGTTGTATAACGCGGTCGGCGGGACGGCGCGCGACGACGCGGTCGCGATGCGGTATCTCGTGCCGGGGTGGACTTACGATCCGAAGCGGCCGGGTTTCGGGCGGGGGTGAGCCTGATGGTGGGCGGCCGGAAACGGGTCAATCCTGCGCAGCGGCCTTCCGGCCTGCCCGGTAGCCGCTGCGTTGCTGTCCCGCGTCATGCAGTCTCGGGGCCGCCCTCACGCGAATCGGCGGCCGCAGGTGCGCGGTGTGTCACCGGCACGGCATGCGGCGCCGTTGCAGGCCCCGCCGCCGGCTTGCCAGAATGAATCGTCGGTACCATGCCTTGGAGCGATCCGCCGGACAGGCCGATTTCATCGAGCAACGAATCGATCAGCGGCGCGTGCGCACGATAGGACAACGCCGCCGACATCGCCTGTTCGGCCAGATTGCCGCCTGCCGCAGCCGGTGCGCCACCGTCCACCGTGCCGTTGCGATTGAGCCCGTCGACCTGGATGATCTTGATGCCGTCGATCGACTTCATCGGCTCGACGGTCTGCTGGATCACGCCCGGCAACGCCTGCAGCAACGCGAGCTTGAACTTGAGGCTGGTCTGGTCCGACGACAGCGCGTTGATCGCGTCGTTCAGCGCACGCTGTGCCTCGGCTTCCGCGAGCCCCTTCTTCCGCGCCGCCTCGGCGAGCTCGACCATCGCTGCAGCCTGCATCTGTGCCGCGTCCCGCTCGGCCCGCGCCTGCGTCGTAATGTGAACCGCTTGCGTTTCCGCCTCCTGCGCCGCCTCGATCAGCGCGACCTGCTTCGCGCGATCCGCCTCGGCTGTCTTGCGAGTCGTCTCGACCAGTTGCTCGGCGCGCACTGCATCGGCAAGCGACGCACTCGCGCGGGCCTGCGCCTGCGATTGCGCTTCGGACTTCTCCGCAATCACGATCGCCTTCTCCTGCTGCGCGATTTCGGTCACTTTCGCCTGTTCGATCGCCGCCATCTGCGTGACCCGTGTCTGCTCGATCTCCTTCACGCGCACTTCGCGCTCCGCTTCCACCTTGCGGGTACGCAACGCCTGCTCGCGCTGGATTTCGGATTCCTGGATCTGACGCTCGGCGCCGATCCGGCTCTGCTCGGCCTCCTGGTGACGCTCCGCCTCGAACGCAGCGATGCGCGCGTTCTGCTCGGCCGTGCGCGTCTTGACCTGCTGCTCCTGCTCGAGCTTCATGAACGCCTCCTGCTGATCGATTTCGAGCTTGCGGGAGAGTGCGTCGCGATTCTTTTCACGCACGGCCACTTCGGTATCCTGCTCGACCTCGTTGCGCTCCTTGCGGCGCCGCTCGGTTTCCTGCGTGAGCTTCGTCAGGCCTTCGGCGTCGAATGCGTTGTTCGGATCGAAGTACTCCTTCGACGTCTGGTTGAAGTTGGTCAGAGACACGCTTTCCAACTCCAGCCCGTTCTTCGTCAGATCTTCAGCGACCGTGTTCTGCACGCCCTGCACGAACTTCTCGCGGGCGTCCTGCAGATCCTGCATCGTCATCTGCGCGGCGGTCGAACGCAGCGCGTCGACGAATTTGTCGTCGACGAGCGCGCGCAGGTTTTCCGGCGCGAGCGTGCGCTGGCCGAGCGTCTGCGCGGCGGTCGACACACCCTCCTCGGTCGGGGCGACCCGCACGAAGAAGGCGACGACCACGTCGACGCGCATCCGGTCCTTCGTGATGAGGCTGTCGCGCGTCGCCCGGCTCACCTCGAGCTTCAGCGTATTCATGTTGATCGGGATGACCTCGTGAAACACCGGCAGCACCACCGCGCCGCCGCTCATGATCACCTTCTGCCCGCCGAGCCCCGTTCGGACGAAGGCCCGCTCCGCAGACGCGCGGACGTAAAGCCGCGCGAAAATCATGCCGATCACGCAGATACCCACCACCACTGCCAACGCGACAGCGCCCCAGAATGTGAGTGCATTCATCATGATGTTTGTTCGACTCCTGTATACGGATGGTGACAGCAACGTGCGCCAGCCCCCGCCGCACGAAACGGCAGCCGCCTGGCGAAACGGGATTCAGAGCAGTTCGGGCCGGGGATTCTCGATCGCGTGATAACGCGAGCCCGAAATGCGCGACACGAGCAGGACCGTCGTGCCTTTCGCGAAAGTGCGGCCCGCCTCGTCCGGCTCCACCCGGACGTAGTGCTGCTGACCGTGGTCGTCGACGAGCCGCGCTTCTGCCGGATTGCCGAGCGACGCTTCGCCGGTGACGATCCGCGCGGTGCGGCCGATGAAATCGGCCTCGGAAACCGCCGTGCTCTCGCTTTGCGGGAGAAAGTGCGCGACGAACTTGCCGGTATGCCGCACGAACGGCAGCGCCCCGACCGCGGCGAGCCCGACGGCCAGCACGTCGGGAAGCATGAAGCCCGCCACCGCCTGCAGCGATGTCTGCAGCGCGAGCCCCAGCACCGAAAAGCCGAGCAGGAACAGGATCAGCAGGACCAGCAGCGGAACCCGGCCCACATGCAGCCAGCCGAGAAACTGGCCGACGATGCCGGCGTCGGCATCGGCGCCGCCATCGGCATGGTCGAGACCGAAATGCATGACGAGCAGGTGGCTCGCATGCTCGGTCAGGCTCAGCCCCAGCAGCATCGACACGCACTCCAGCGCCCCGATCACGATCATCAGCGCGATCGCGACGACGAACGGTGCGTTGCCCGGCAGCATCAGTGAAGAGGTCATTATCGTTTTGCTCTCAGGTTCGGAAACGGTACATCAGGACATGTCGTCCGCCAGCTTTCCGGATTGCGACTTCAGGAGGGCGACACGCTCCTCGATCCGCTGCTCCTTGTGCAGCGTTTCAAGACGATACAACAGCGACGGATCGGCAGACGAAGGGCTGGTGCCCAGCCCCGTCGTGCCGGTCGCGCCGGCCATCGTCCGGTTGAAACCCTGTTCGAGCCGCTCGGCCTTCGGGTCGGCGCCCGACACGCCCTCCGTGCCGCGGTCGACGTCGCCGGGCACGGCCGCACGCGCTGCGATCAACTCGCGCAACCCCGCCTCCATTTCCGCGCGCTTCGCGCGCAGGCCCAGCAGGTCTGCCTCGGCGACCTGCGCATGCTCGCTCGCCTCGTGAAGCGACTGCTGAAGCACACCAAGCTGGTCCTCCAGTTCAATCTGCCGCTCCGCGCCGGCACGCACGGCCGCATCGTCGCTTCGGGCGAGCGCGGTACCGAGCAGGTCGTTCAGCCGTTCGATCTCGTTGTTGATGCGCGCGATCGCCTTCGCCGCCTGATAGCGCGCGGCTTCGTGCCGCCCGAGCACCACGCGCGCCTGTGCGATCACTTCGTCGAATTCGCGCAGGTACTGCTCGAGGATGGCTTGCGGCATGCGGCTTTCCAGCGAGCCGATCAGCGCATGCACGTTCGCGGTCAACAACCTTTTGACTCGGATACCGAAATGTTCTGTCGTCACGACTTGTCACTCCTTCAGGATTTCAGACGGGCCAGGCCGGCCCGGCCGCCAGACGCAGGCTTCGCGGGCCGCTCAAGGATTAGCCTGGGCGGGCTGGATGAGGCTCGCCAGCTCCTTGACCTCGTGCACGTATGGATCGAGCACGGCCGGATGGTAGGCGGGAGGGTTGCCGGTCACGGCAAGGCGCAGCAGGCCGAGCAAAAGGCGCATGCTCTTCGCGGTCAGCCGCGCTTCAAGTTCGCCAGCAGCTTCGCCGATCGGCTTGCCGGGCGGCGCCGCCGTGACCAGGCTGGCCAGGAGTTCGGGAAGTTGCGCGGCGAGCAGCGTCACGATTTCGGAGCGCTGATGCGTGGCGTGCTCGTACGCGTCGATCACGTCGAGAACGGGCCGTACCTGCTCCCTGAACAGCGCCGCGCAGCGGACGAAATCGTGCGCGCCCTTGACCCGACGGCGCGCGTCGGCAATCAACGCGCGAATCTTGTCGCTCGGACTCGCCGCATCCGGCAATTGCAGCTCGACGAGCCACGCGAGATCGTCTTCAGGAATTCGCACCGATACGGTTTGCATGACGTTCAGCCCCCTCGAGTCGATTGCTCAAAGCATAGTGCGTTTGTATACGAATGTATACATTTGTATTTCGAGATGGAAGCGGGTTGCCGGATCGTCAAAACATGAAGCGCCCAGCATGACGTCTCCCGACCCGACACCGCGGCAGATCATCGTCTTCGTGCTGTATTCGGTGCTGTGCCTGCCCGCGAGCATGACCGTCGCTGGTTATGCCGCGACCCGGATCACGCAGAACGTATCGAATTTCGAAGGCGGTGCAGGCTACGCCGCGCTCTGGTGGATCATCATTCTGACCTGCGTGTTCTACGGACTGTCGATCGCCCTCTTCGCGCTGCTGCGAAAGAGGATCGCGATCGTTGCGGCCATTACGGTAGGGTTCGCCGCGCTGTCGGTGCCGGCGTTCAGATTTATCTACGAGCTGGCGACATAGGCGCGGCGAGTTTGCGCCTCACGTCGAAAGCGGCGCACCCGACGGTGCCGCCCACGCCCACCGTCGCAGCGGAACCCAAAAACAAAAGGCCCGATCTTACGATCGAGCCTTTCGAATTCCTTTGGTGGAGCGGAGGAGGATCGAACTCCCGACCTTCGCATTGCGAACGCGACGCTCTCCCAGCTGAGCTACCGCCCCAACAGTCGACCATCATACACACGCATTTCTGCGCTTGGCAATAGGGGTTGAGTCACCCCCGATACCTTACTTTGACGGCGCCCCAGCCAGTACCCATTCGACCACCGAACGCGCGTCGGCGTCGCTCATGCGCGGATGCGCCGGCATCGGAATCGCGCCCCAGACGCCGGAGCCGCCCTCCTTCACCTTCTTCGACAGCTTTGCCACGGCCTGCGGATCGGCCTTGTAGCGGGCGGCGATTTCCTTGAACGACGGGCCGACGAGCTTGCGGTCGACCGCGTGGCAACCCATGCACGCATTGCCGCGCGCCACCTTCAGGCCGTCGCCGACATCCGCATGCGCGGCGCCCAGCGTGCCCGCCACGAGCGCCGCGGCTGCGGCGCCCTGCATCATCCACGGTTTCAATTGCTTCATCTGCATGCTCTTCATTGCGACGGTGCCTTCGGGTTACCCGGGTGCACGCTCGACGAATTCGAGATCGGCGCGGGCGGCTGCAGCGGCGTGGACTGCACCGACGCGTCTGGCACGGCGCCCACCGTCGCGGTATCCGCCGGCGCGGCGGCCTGCGCACCGGACGCGCCACTCGCGGGCGACGCCGCCTGCAGCGCCTGCGCGTCCTGCGGCTTCACATACTGGAACACCTTCACGACCTTCTCGACGCCGGGCACCTGGCTGGCGGCTTCCGCGCCGCGATTGCCCTCATCGACCGTCACGAGCCCCATCAGGTAAAGGTTGCCGCGTTCGCTGACCACCTTGTAGTAGTTCGCCGAGATGCCCTTCGTCGCGATCAGCTCGGACTTCACGCGCCCCTCGAGGTACGAGTCGTTCGCGCGCGACGACAGCGACGACGCCGGCTCGACCGACAACTCGTTGACGATGCCGTTCACGTTGTTGATGCCGCGCACGATTTCCTCGGCGCGCTGCTTCGATGCGTCGTTCGGCACCTCGCCCGTCAGCAGTACGCGGCGGTTGAACACCGTGACGTTCACGTGCGACTGGTCGGGCAGTCCGTTGTTGATCTGCGTGAGCGACTTGACCTGGATCTCACGATCCTCCGTCTGCGCGCCGAGCGTACGGCGGTCGGTCGCGACCAGCGCGCCGCCGCCGGCCGCTGCGCCGACGATCCCGAGCACACAACCCTGCAGCGACACGGCGAGGCCCGCCGTCAGCGCGGCGAGCAGCGTGGTTCTGACGAGCGTCTGTTTGACGCGGCTTTGATTCATCGACGGCTCTCCTTCGTTCAATCCTCACCCAGCAGCATCGCGTCGATGCCGTCGCACAGGCAGTGGATGGTCAGCAGATGGACTTCGTGGACGCGCGCCGCACGGGCGGCGGGCACGTTGATCGGAATATCGGTGTCGGACAGCGCGGCCGCGACCGCATGGCCGTCGCCGCCCGTCAGCGCGACGACGGTCATCTCGCGCTCGTGCGCTTCGTCGATCGCCGCCAGCACGCGCGGCGACGCGCCGCCCGGATCGAGCACCAGCAGGATGTCGCCGGTCTGGCCGAGCACGCGCACCTGCTGGGCGAACAGTTGCTCGGCGGACACCGCCCCCGTGAGGCCGCCCTGCGACGCATCGGTGGCCAGCGCGATCGCGGGCAGGCCCGGACGCTCGCGCTCGAAGCCGCCGACGAGCGACACGGCGAGGTAGTGCGCGGCGGCGGCCGACGGGCCGTCACCACACGCGACGATCTTGTTGCCGTTCGCCAGCGCGGCGAACATCGCATCGACCGCGGCTGCGATCGGCAGCGACAGTGCGTCGGCCGCTTCGGCGTGAAGCGCGGCGCTGTCGTGGAAATGTTGCTGAATACGTTCGACTGACATCGATTCCTGGTGAACTGGGCGCGCGGCACGCATCGCGCGACATCGTGGGTGCGGCGAGTTTACCGTACTCCGGCACGCTCTCCGGGGGTCCGGCAAGAACTCTTTACATCTCGTCACAGCTCGCGGCTACGCATCGTCGGCACGAAATGCGTCGCGCAGCCACTCGAGCCGCCCGGCCTCGAACGCGACGACGTCGAAGCGGCACGCGGCACCGGCGCCGTGGCGCGCCCAGAACTGGAGCGCGGCCGCCACCAGGCGCCGCCGCTTGCGCCAGCCGACGCTCGCGGCCGCGCCGCCATGCCGGACGCTGCGCCGCGCGCGCACCTCGACGAACACGAGCATGCCGTCGACCTCGCGCATCACGAGATCGAGCTCGCCGCCGCGCATCGTCACGTTCGCCGCGACGAACACGAGGCCGCGGCGTTCGAGAAACTGCCGCGCACGCTGCTCGAACGCCGCGCCGACCGGCCTGGATCGCGCCGCGCCGGAAAAGTTGTCGCCGGCGCGCGGCAAACCGCGCCCGTCACCCGGCCGCGCCGGCGCCGCGTGGCACAATGCCGTCCTTGTTCCGCTTGCGCCGCGATTGCGCGCATTGCCTGCCATGACTGCCCTCCTCGAACTCGCGCAAACGCAGCACTACCCGGAAGCCGCGCTCTACGTGGTTGCCACGCCGATCGGCAACACCGCCGACATCACGCTGCGCGCGCTGCACGTGCTCGGCCTCGCCGACCGCATCGCGGCCGAAGACACCCGCAACACGGGCCAGCTGCTCGCCCGCTACGGGATGTCGAAGCCGCTCGTCGCCGTGCACGAGCACAACGAACGCGAAGCCGCGCAGCGCGTGATCGAACTGCTGCGCGGCGGCGAACGCGTGGCCTACGTATCGGACGCCGGCACGCCCGGCATCTCGGACCCCGGCGCACGGCTCGTCGACGCGGTGCGCGCCGCCGGCTTCGCGGTGATCCCGCTGCCGGGCGCGAGCGCGGCGGTGACCGCGCTGAGCGTGGCCGGCGACTGGGCCGGCGCGTTCACGTTCGCGGGCTTCCTGCCGCCGAAGGCCAGGCAGCGCGCGACCGCGCTGCAGGCGCTGGTATCGCACCCGTATGCGCTGGTGTTCTACGAAGCGCCGCACCGGATCGCCGAAACCGTCGCCGCGCTCGCCGACGCATTCGGCCCCGCGCGCCGGCTGCTGATCGCGCGCGAACTCACCAAGCTACACGAGCAACTGTTCCAGGGCACCCTGGCCGAAGGACAGACCTGGCTCGCCGGCGATGCGAACCGGCAGCGCGGCGAATTCGTGCTGGTCGTCGAAGGCGCGCCGGCGACGAGCGGCGAAGCCGACGACACCGCGCACGACGCGCTGCTCAGGCTGCTGCTGGAAGAGGTGCCGGTGAAGAGCGCGGCGAAGCTCGCGGCCGCGCTGACGGGCGCATCGCGCAACACGCTGTATGCGCGTGCGCTCGCGCTGAAGGATGAAAGCTGACGCGCGAGCCGGCCGGCACCGGGACACCGGTGCCGACGTCGCGCCGTGCAGGAAAGACAAAGGGCTGCCCTCGGGCAGCCCTTTTGCATGAGCGGTCGATCCGCCGCGTTACTTCGTCGAGACCGACGCGAGCATTTCGTCGCGTGCTTCGCGCGCTTCCTGCGGCGACAGCCCTTCGATCTTCACGCGGCCCGTGCCGGCGTGCACGAGGCCGATCATCTTGGCAGCGGCATACGACAGGTCGAGCACACGGCCGCGCTTGAACGGCCCGCGATCGTTGACCTTCACGACGACCCACTTGCCGGACGACGCGTTCGTCACCTTGATGTACGACGACAGCGGCAGCGTGCGGTGCGCGGCGGTGAGCGCGTTCATGTTGAAGCGCTCGCCGTTCGCGGTGCGGCGGCCGTGGAAATCCCGCCCGTACCACGATGCGCGGCCCGTCTGACGGAAGTCGGACACATCCTTGCCGTCGATCGGCTCGGCGTCCGCCAGCGACGACTTCTTCGCGTCCTTGGCGTCGGCAGCCGGCATCGACGCCAGTGCGGAATCGAAATTCAGTTGCTGCTTGTCGTTGTCCGCCTTCGCGGCACCGGCCGTCTTGTCGACCGCGTTCTTCTGGTTCGCGCTTCCGGTGGTCTGGCTGGGTGGCACCGCACAGCCCGTCAACGCGAAAAATAATGCAATGGTCCCGAAACGAGTCGGAAATCGTACGTTCATCGACGTGTCGCCTTCTGGTTCGGGCCGCTCCTTCGTCACGCTGCTTCACAGCGCGGACACGCGGCCCGGACGGCAAATGCGTGCACGCCCCGCTCGGATGCGAGCAGGCGGCTAGCATGGGCGCGGCTTTCGTCTATGCCGCAACCGTCCTGATTAGCTTTCACGTCTGGCGCAACCTGTCCCCAACAGCCTGACCAGACCCCACATGCCGCCATCGAACATGGCTTTCACGTTCGCGCGCGTCGAAACGACCAACGCACAGGAACGGCGGCACAGGCCTCATCCGGCGGCGCGGCAGCAGGGCCGCAGGCGGGCGCGCAGCACCCGGCCGGACAAGACGTGAGCACCGAATGCTCGGTGCTGGATACACCGCCGGACTCCCCGGCGGCTGATGCTTGACGGTGCTTCCGACACCCCTTTTCAACGGGGCCGAAACACCAGCGAATGGCGTGAAATTCACGCGCAATGGAGCGCATTATACATAAATCAAAACGCTGTCCTGAAAAGCACCGCCGGCGGACCATTGATTCTCACTATGGCTGTAACAATCGACATGCTCCGGGAATGCCCGGAGGCGCGCACCGCGACGCGCGTCGCGCGGCCGGCAAGCGGCACGCGCGACCGGTACAATCGCTCCTTTTAGCCGCCGGTGCCTCCATGAAAGTCACGCTCATTCCGGTCACGCCGTTCCAGCAGAACTGCTCGCTGCTCGTCTGCGAGAAGACGGGCCGCGCCGCCGTCGTCGATCCGGGCGGCGACCTCGACCGGATCCAGCAGGAAGTCGCGCGGCAGAACGTGCAGGTCGAGAAGGTGCTGCTCACGCACGGGCACATCGATCACTGCGCGGGCGCGAAGACGCTCGCGACGCACTACGGCGTGCCGATCGAGGGGCCGCAGGAAGAAGAGCGCTTCTGGATCGAGAAGCTGCCGATGCAGAGCGAGCGCTTCGGCTTTCCGGCCGCCGAAACCTTCGAGCCGGATCGCTGGCTGAACGACGGCGACACCGTGCAGTTCGGCGACGAGACGCTTGAGGTCTATCACTGCCCGGGCCACACGCCCGGCCACGTCGTGTTCTTCAGCCGCGCGCATCGCGTCGCGATCGTCGGCGACGTGCTGTTCGCCGGTTCGATCGGCCGCACCGATTTCCCGCGCGGCAATCACGAGGATCTCGTCCGCTCGATCAAGGAGAAGCTGTGGCCGCTCGGCGACGACGTGACGTTCGTGCCGGGCCACGGCCCGGTGTCGACGTTCGGCGACGAGCGCCGCACGAACCCGTTCGTGTCCGACAAGGTATTCGGATGAACCAGACCGCCATCCCGGAAATCTACGTCAGCACCGACGTCGAGGCCGACGGCCCGATTCCCGGCCCGCACTCGATGCTGAGCTTCGCGTCGGCCGCCTATACCGAGGACAAGCAGCTGATCGCGACCTTCTCGGCCAACCTCGAGACGCTGCCGGGCGCGCAGGCGCACCCGGTGCAGGAGGCGTGGTGGAAGACCGAGCCCGACGCATGGGCCGCGTGCCGCCGCGACCTGCAGGCGCCCGAGGCTGCGCTCGTCGCGTACGTCGACTGGGTCGAGGCGCTGCCCGGCAAGCCGGTGTTCGTCGCGATGCCGGCCGGCTTCGATTTCACGTTCATGTTCTGGTACATGATGCGCTTCGCCGGGCGCTGCCCGTTCTCGTGGTCCGCGCTCGACATCAAGACGCTCGCGTTCGCGATGACGGGCCTGCCGTACCGCAAGGCGATCAAGCCGCGTTTTCCGAAGCACTGGTTCGACGACCATCCGCACACTCACGTCGCGCTCGACGACGCGATCGAGCAAGGCGCGCTGTTCTGCAACATGCTCGCCGACCTGCGCCGCCAGCAGGCCGCGCTCGCGGGCCTCGCGGTGTCGGACACCGATCGGTCGGAAAACGCGGGGGCGGGACAAAACCCCACGGATCCGCGAGCAAATTAGCGAATCTCGCTCAGCAACGCGACGCCAGATTGCCTTTCCTTTCCCGGCCCTCTAACATTCAGCATGTTGTTGCTGCCGCATGGAGGCGCAGGTGACGCTCGATTCCTTTTCGCAAAAAATCCTTCGCCTGTTGCAGCTCGACGCGCGCCGTTCCGTTCAGGAAATTTCCGACCAGGTCGGCCTGTCGAGCACGCCGTGCTGGCGCCGCATCAAGGACATGGAACAGTCGGGCGTGATCCAGCGCTACACGGCGCTGCTCGATCGCGAGAAGCTCGGCCTGCACGTCTGCGCGCTCGCGCACGTGCACCTGACCCGCCACAACGAAGGCGGCGTCGAGCAGTTCGAGCGCGAGATCGCGACCTGCCCGGAAGTCACCGAGTGCTACAGCACGACCGGCGAGGCCGATTACATCCTCAAGATCGTCGCGCCGGACATCAAGGCCTACGACGTGTTCCTGCACGAACGCATCTTCAAGATCCCCGCCGTGTCGCAAGTGCGCACGAGCGTCGTGCTGCGCGAGATCAAGTTCGACACGCAGCTGCCGCTGTAACGGCTGTAACGCACACGCCCGCGCGGGCGGCCCGCCGGCGGCAGGTCACGCCTGCGCAGGCATCGTGCGCGTGAAGCCGATCCGGCGCGCGCCGAACTCGCGCTTCAGCGCGTCGACGTCGAGCCGGCCGGCCAGCGCCGCATCGGTGTCGTGCGGATCGCACGCCAGCGTCACGTCGATCTCGAGCCCCGTGCTCAGGTAATGCAGGTTGATCGCCGCCACATGCAGCCCGCGCTGCGCGAGCGCGGCCTCGAGCCGCGCCGCGATCTCGCCGCGCGGCGGCAGCGCGAGCGCCGGACGGCGCGCCGCATCGTTCTCGGGGTCGACGTGGATCAGCGCGTCGAGCACGCGCGGGTCGCGCAGCACGCGTGCACGTGCGGTTTCCGCGATGTAATGCCCTTCGGAGACGGAGATCATCGGATCGACGAGGATGTGCGCGTCGACGAGCGCCGCATCGCCCATCTTGCGCGTGCGCAGGTCGTGCACGTCGCGCACGCCCGGCGTCGCGGCGAGCAGCGCGCGGATCTCGGCCGTGTCGGTCGTATCGAGCGCGCGGTCGGAGAGATCCTGCAACGCGTCATAGCCGAACGTCCAGCCCATGCGCGCGACCATGAAGCCGACGATCGCCGCCGCGATCGGATCGAGCAGCCGCACGCCGGCCAGGCTGCCGACGATGCCGATCGCGACGACGAGCGACGAGGCGGCATCCGAACGCGCATGCCACGCGTTCGCGACGAGCATCGCCGAGCGCACGCGCCGCGCTTCGCGCAGCATGTAGCGAAACAGCGCCTCTTTCGACACGAGCACCGTCAGCGCGACGACCAGCGCGGAAAAATGTACCGCCGGAATATTTTCGAGATTAACGAGACGGTCGCCGGCCCGCCACAGCATGCCGACGCCGACTGCAATCAGGATTGCGCCGAGAAACAGCGACGCGACGGTCTCGTAGCGGCTGTGCCCGTAATTGTGGTCGGCGTCCGGCGATGCGCCGCTATGCCGATTCGCAACCAGCACGACGAAATCCGAGATCAAATCGGAAATCGAATGCACCCCGTCGGCAATCAATGCTTGCGAATGCGCAATCGTGCCGACGACGATCTGAAATGTCGCAAGCACGACATTCAGCACAATACTGACGAACGTGCTCTTGCGTGCAACCGCGTGCTTATCTGCGCTCTGCGCGTCGCCGGAAAACGTGGACATGAAATATGAGATATCGGTGTGCGGTACGCAATTCTATCAAGGGTGCCCCGCGAATCCCGCCAATACCCACAAATTTCTTATTCAAATCAATCGCTTATGCGAACAGGTCGTATTTCCATTCGCACCCTCCATCATTACATTTTCATGACAACGCCATGCGCGCGGCGGCCGCTGAAAACAAAAAAGCCGCGCTCCTGAACGGACACGCGGCTCTTTTGAAGCGCAGGCGACTTAAACAAACGTTTAAATCGCGAACTGTTCGCGGTTCTTGCCCGCGATCCAGCGCGGCGGCTTGCCGCGGCCCGACCACGTCGCGCCCGTTTCCGGATCGCGGTATTTCGCGGCGACGCCAGCGCGCGGACGGCCAACCTTGCCTGCCTTCGCGCGGCTGAGACCGAGTTCGGCGAGCGAAAAGCCGTAGTCGGCAATTTTCTGCTTCACGTCATTCAGCACTTCAGCGTATTCACGCGACTTCGCTTCTTCGATTTGCTTCTCCAGCTTCTCCCGCTGGGCCAGCAGGTCCTTGTAAGAAGACATAGTTTCCCTTTCTATCTGACTAATGGCGCCGGTCTGCAGCCAGCTCACCATTCATGAAATATATGTGCCTCGGATTTTCGAAGGCAGAGATTAGCACAAAAAAGATTTGATAGAAGCGAGATTCATGAAAATCCCGAGATCAATTGAAATTCACTCGTGTCATTTTGACCGGTCGCGGCCTTTTCTCAAATTTTTACGTTCCTACACAGAGATTAGGACATTAGCCATTGGCTATTAGGTCTATCAACATACGCAATTACCCTGCATTCGGAAAAATAGAAGCTTTCATCGGACGACAGTTTTACGAAAATCGGACGGCGCAACACGCTAAACGGACAAACCGCGGACAAGCCCGCACCGCGACGTCACGTCACATCCCGCGCGCACGCAATCAGCCGCTCGTGCAACGCACCCGCGTCGGCCAATGGCGTATCGAACGGCGTGCGCACGCGGCGGCCGTCGTGTCGCCAGTCGGCGCCGTGACGATCGACGCCGAGCAATTCGAGCCCGTCGCGGCGCGCCGCGCCGCCCTCGTACGCGTCCCATAACGCCTGTTCCTCGTCGAAGGCGAGCGGCGGCAGCGCATCGAGATGCGTGCCGTCGACCCAGCCCATGCGCCCGAAACCGCCGATATAGCGCAGCCGCTCGACGTCGAGCGCCCAGAACGTGAAATCGCCGAGCGCCAGATAACGCGCGGCGTCCGGCTCGTAGCGCAGGTAGCGCGCGGTGACGTGCGGATCGTCGCCGAGCGGCACGAACCGGCCGAGCAGCGTCGCGCGCTCGGCGTTCAGCACGTCGCCGCCGGACGCGTCGACCACGAGGAAGCCCGCGCGCGGATCGGCGGCCAGGTTACGCGTGTGCTCCGCGAGGCCGCTCACGAGGATCACCGGACGATGGCTTGCATCGGGTGCAAACGGAACGACCGTCGGATACGGGAAGCCCTGCGGATCGCGCGCATGGGTGGCGAGCGTGCCGAGCGCGCAGCGGTGCAGCAGATGCAGGGCGAGAGCGGGATCGATGTTCAAGAGGACTCCTGCGGTCGAAGGGCGGCGCGCCGGGCACGCCATGCGCTTCGATGTTACCCGCGGGCGCGGCACGCCGCGCATCGGTCGAACGGCCAATGCGGCGAATCCCGGAGGGCACCGCGACCGCCCGGACATCGGCCAAGCGGCCATCGCCCGGCAGGATCGTAAGCGGTTCGATAGAATCGGACGGGTCCGACGGACGCCGCGTGCGTCCGCGCATTTCCTTTGACGAGCCTTTCCGTGTCCGAACCCTCCTCCCCCGAATCGTCGTCCCCGTTCGCCGCGCCGCCCGATGCGCATCGCGTGCTGCCGCTGCCGGCCCGCCAGCGCGCGCGCACGGCGTCGATGGCGCTGTTCTTCGTCGCCGGCATGATGTACGCGTCGTGGGGCGTGCACGTGCCGACCGTGCGCGACAAGTTCGCGCTGAGCCCCGGCCTGCTGTCGATCGCGCTGTTCGCGGTCGCCGGCGGCTCGATCGCCGCGATGCTGACCATCGCGCGCTGGATCACCCGCGTCGGCTCGCGCACCGCGTGCCTCGCCGGCGGGCTCGTGATGTCCGCGTGCGCGGCGCTGATCCTCGTCGTGCCCGACTACTGGATGCTGCTCGCGGTGCTCGCGCTGTTCGGTTTCTCGATGGCCACGCTCGACGTCGCGATGAACGCCGAGGCCAGCGCCGTCGAGATCGCGCTCGGCAAGCCGATCATGTCGTCGCTGCACGGGATGTTCAGCATCGGCGGGATGGCGGGCGCGGCCGCCGGCGGCGCGCTGCTGTCGGCCGGCATGGCGCCGGTCGTGCATCTCGCGCTCGCGGCAGCCGTGAGCGCCGCGGTGCTCGTGGCCGCCAGCCCGGCCGTGTTGCCGCACGTGCCGCACCACGAACACGCACATGGCGGCGGCAACCGCTGGCGCTCGCCCGCGTTGTGGATGCTCGGCGGCATCGCGCTGATTGCACTGGTCGCCGAAGGCGCGATGTACGACTGGGCGACGGTCTACATGCGCGACGTCGTCGCGGCGAGCCCCGCGCTCGCGAGCGCCGCGTATGCGGCATTCTCGGGCGGGATGGCCATCGCGCGCTTCGCGGGCGACGCCGTGCGTGCGCGCTTCGGCGCGCCGCAGCTCGTATTCGCGAGCGCGTCGCTCGCATGCGCGGGGATGATCGGCGCGCTGCTGCTGCCGAACCCGGTCGCGGTGCTGACCGGCTTCACGCTGATGGGCCTCGGCCTCGCGAACATGATGCCCGTGCTGTTCGCCGCCGCCGCGCGCGTGAAAGGCATCCACGCAGCCGAAGGGCTCGCGCACGTGGCGGGGCTCGCGTATTTCGGGCTGTTGTTCGGCCCGGTCGTGATCGGTGCGGTCGCGCAGGCCGCGAACCTGACGATCGGCCTGTCGGTCGTCGCGCTGTGCGCGGCGCTCGTCGCGCTGGTCGCGCCGAAGGTGCTCGCCCATCTGAAGATCTGACGGTACGGCGCTCACCGGGTCGAACCGCCCAAAAGAAAACGCGCATGCGTTGCCGCATGCGCGCTTTCACCCCTTCTGTTGACCGCCTGTTGCGTTACATCTTCACTTCGTCGAGCAGCGACTTCTTGCCGCCCTTGTAGTTGTACAGCGAGATCACGCCGTGCTGCAGGTCGCCCTTCGAGTCGAAGGTCGTCGTGCCGATCACGCCCGAGTAGTTCGTCGCCGGCATCGCGGCGAGGATCTTCGCCGGATCCGTCGAGTTCGCGCGCTTCATCGCGTCGACGATGATGTACACGGCGTCATACGTGAACGGTGCGTAAATCTGGATCGGCTGGCCGAAGCGCTTCTCGTACTTCGCCTTGAACGCCGCGCCGCCCGCCATCTTCTCGAGCGAGGCACCGGCTTCCGAGCACACCAC
Organism: Burkholderia sp. LK4; assembly: GCF_001043615.1. Classification (NCBI taxonomy): domain Bacteria; kingdom Pseudomonadati; phylum Pseudomonadota; class Betaproteobacteria; order Burkholderiales; family Burkholderiaceae; genus Burkholderia; species Burkholderia sp. LK4. The sequence continues at coordinate 249,103 of NZ_LDUL01000009.1, read as the reverse complement.
GTTGTCGGTCGCGTCGCCGGCCAGGTCGGCCAGCTTTTCCGTGCACACGCCGTCGCCCGCGAAGATCTTCGCGCGCAGGCCGAGCTGCTTCGCCTGTTTCGCGAACGGGCCGCCGGTGGCGTCCATGCCGCCGTACATGATCGCGTCCGGATTCTCGCCCTTGATCTTGGTCAGAATCGCGCGGAAGTCGACCGCCTTGTCGTTCGTCGCGTCATGCGACATCACCTTCAGGCCGAGCGCCTTGGCCTTCTTCTCGAACTCGTTCGCGAGACCCTGGCCGTAGGCGGTCGAATCGTCGACCACCGCCACGCTCTTGATGCCCTTCGAGTGCGCGTAGTTCGCGAGTGCCGGGCCCTGCTGCGCATCGGTGGCCACCACGCGGTACGTGGTCTTGAAGCCCTGCTGCGTGTAGGCCGGGTTCGTGGCCGACGGCGAGATCTGCACGATGCCCGCATCGCTGTAGATCTTCGAGGCCGGGATCGACGTGCCCGAGTTCAGGTGGCCGACCACCGCGACGACCTTGTCGTCGACGAGCTTCTGCGCAACCTGCGTGGCCTGCCGCGGGTCGGCCGCGTCATCCTGCGGGTCGAGTTGCAGCGTGATTTTCTGGCCGCCGACCGTGAGACCCTTCGCGTTGATCTCCTCGACTGCGAGACGCGCGCCGTTTTCGTTGTCCTTGCCCAGGTGTGCAATGCCGCCCGTCAACGGCGCGACGTGGCCGATCTTGACGACTTGATCGGCTGACGCGTTGCTTGCAGCTGCAGCGCACAGCATCGCTGCGGCGGTGATCGGCAACAGCTTTTGCATCTTGATATTCATGTAAGTCTCCAGTTCGGTCCCAAAAAACGCCATCGCCCGGTGCCCCGCTGCCATCCCTGTGTTTGCAATCACTGGACGATTCGCCGGATGCATCGTTCATGCACTTGGCCTCAAGCACGTGAAAACCGCCGCTTTTAGCAGCCGCCCGTCCGTACTTGCGCGCAAGTGTAGGTGATCAAATTAATTTGTGGGACTTTTTTGGGGTAGTGGTAACACTACCGATATGCGCACTTTGGAACGACTACTCGAATATCGCTGCAAGCCCCGCCGGATAAGGGTTTCCGCTAATTCCCGAGGCTTCGCCGAAAGGTCGCTTCAAAGTATTCCCGGGGCATTTCGATTCGGTATTTTGTGCCCGGGATCATTGAATGAAACGCGCGTGACAGCGCGCGTTTCGTCGTCCGGCATGAACGATTCAGGCAGCCGCCGCACGCCATTCGGCATCGAGCGCGGCGACGAGCTGCGACGTCGTCAGCGCATCACCGCGCCGCCGCGCGAGCGGCGCGCCCTGCCCGGCCCACAGCGACAGGTAGTCGCCGTCGTTCGCGCGCGCGGCGGCCTGGCGCAGCGGCTGCGTCAGCGCGTTCTGCACCGGGTACGGCGCGACGTCGGCCACGCGTTCGCCGAGCCGCGCCATCAGCGTATTGCGCAGCCCGCGCGCGTGGCGGCCGGTGATCGCGCGCGTGACCTGCGTCGACGTATCGGTGCTCGCGAGCAGGCGCGCCTTCCAGTCCGCCGCGATCGCGCTTTCTATGCAGGTGAGGAACGCGGTACCGAGCTGCGCGCCCTGTGCGCCGAGCGCAAGCGCGGCCGCGATCCCGCGGCCGTCCATGATGCCGCCGGCGGCGAGCACGGGCAGGCCCGTCGCGTCGACCAGTTGCGGCACGAGCGCGAACGTGCCGATCAGCGCGTCGTCGGCGGAACCGATGAACGTGCCGCGATGGCCGCCCGCCTCGGCGCCCTGCGCGGACAACGCGTCGGCCCCGGCCGCCTGCCATGCGAGCCCCTCGGCCACGTGCGTCGCCGTGCCGATCACGTAGGTGCCGGCGGCCTTCAGGCGCGCGACGTCGGCCGCGTCGAGCACGCCGAACGTGAAGCTTGCAACGGGCACGCGCAGCGCCACCAGCGCATCGAGTTGCGCACGGAAATCCGGCGCGTAGCGCGCGGGCGCGGTGCCCGGCGGCAATCCGAGCGCCGCGTTCAGCGGGTCGATCGCGGCCAGCGCACGCGCGACGGTCGCCGCGTCGGGCGTCGCGTCCGGCAGCACGAACAGGTTGACCGCGAACGGGCGGGCGGTCGCCGCGCGGATGGCCTCGACTTCGGTCGCGAGGCGCTCGGGCGCGAACGCGGCGGCGCCGAGACTGCCGAGCGCGCCGGCGTTCGATGCGGCGGCGACCATCTCGGCCGTGGTCGCGCCGACCATCGGCGCCTGCACGAGCGGCACGCGCAGGCCGAAGCGTTCGGAAAAGGGCGTGGAAAACAGGCGGGCAGACATGGCGAATCCTTCGATGACGATGCGCGAAAGCGCTTTGTAAAGGCTGGCACATCGACTCTATCGAAGCGGCGCTGCACCGAAAAATGAATAATCGAGATCGAAACGATCGCTGCGCGAGAAGCAGGCGCGCGTCCTGCGCCGATACACGATCGGCGGCACATGAGGCCGCCCCTCTCACCCGGGGAGCGCTTCCTGCACCGTCACACGATCGGTGGCACACTAGGCCGCCTCTTTCACCCCGGGGCGCGCATCGCGCACCCCGTTCGCCAGGAGTTCAGAACGTGACTGCCCAATGGATCGACATCCCGACCGGTAACGACAGCTTCGGCGGCTATCTCGCGCTGCCCAAGCGCGGCACTGGCCCTGCCGTCATCATCATCCAGGAGATCTTCGGCGTGAACTCGCACATCCGCGCGGTCGCCGACCAGTACGCGTCCGACGGCTTCGTCGCGCTCGCGCCGGACGTGTTCTGGCGCACGCAGCCGCGCGTCGAGCTGACCTATGAAGGCGCGGACCGCGACAAGGGCATCGAGCTGATGAAAAAGACCGACGTGGGCCTCGCGGTCGCGGACATCGGCGCGGCCGCCGATGCGTTGCGCGCGCGCCCCGAAGTGGCCGGCAAGATCGCCGCGATCGGCTACTGCTTCGGCGGCCAGCTCGCGTACCGCGCGGCCGCGACCGGCAAGATCGACGCGGCCGTGGCCTACTACGGCGGCGGCATCCAGAACGCGCTCGACCTCGCCGGCAAGGTCACGCAGCCGATCCTGTTCCACTACGCCGAAAACGACCACGGCATCCCGCTCACGGCCGTCGACCAGGTGAAGGCCGCGTTCGCCGGCCACGGCCATGCGTCGTTCCACGTCTATCCGGGCGCCGAGCACGGCTTCAACTGCACGGATCGCGCGTCGTACAACCAGCGCGCATCGGCGCTCGCGCACGGCCGCACGCTGACCTTCCTCGCCGAGCACCTCTAAAAACGGCCGGCAGCGGGCCCCTCGCAGCGGGCCCGCGTTATGCTGCCGACATCGCCACGCGTCACAACGGGGGTGACTGCGATGCACTCGGACTATCTCGCGCACGACGCGATCGGCCTCGCCGCACTGGTACGCGAACGCAAGGCGAGCCCGCGCGAACTGCTCGACGCCGCGATCGGCCAGGCCGAAGCGGTCAACAGTGCGATCAACGCGATCGTGCTGCAGGACTACGAAGCCGCACGCCAGCGTGCGGTCGCCACGCCGGACGGCGGCGGCGCCGACGCACCGTTCGCCGGCGTGCCGTATCTGGTCAAGGATCTCGGCGCGGCGGTGGCCGGGCTGCCGCTGTCGATGGGCAGCCGGCACTACCGGTATTTCGTGCCGGACGACGATTCGCCGGTGATCGCGCGAAGCCGCGCGGCCGGGCTCAACGTGTTCGGCAAGACCAACACGTCGGAAATCGGCCAGATGCCGTACACGGAACCCGAACTGTTCGGCGCGTGCCGCAATCCGTGGAATCTCGACCACACGCCCGGCGGCTCGAGCGGCGGCGCGGCCGCGGCCGTCGCGGCCGGCATCGTGCCGCTCGCGCATGCGTCCGACGGCGGCGGCTCGATCCGCATTCCGGCGTCGTGCTGCGGGCTGTTCGGCCTGAAGCCGACCCGCAACCCGGTCCTCGTCGACCGGCCGTCGAACGGCGAGCTGGTCGTCCAGCATGCGGTCACGCGCAGTGTGCGCGACAGCGCGCTGCTGCTCGACGTGACGACCGGCCAGACCTTGCCGGCCGGCGCGCCCGGCACGTTCCTCGGCGAGCTCGACACGCCGCCCGGCCCGCTGCGGATCGGCCTCGTGCTCGACCCGATGCTCGCGCCGGCGCTCGCCGACGACACCCGCGCGGCGCTCGACGACGCGGCCGCGCTGCTCGAATCGCTCGGCCACCACGTCGAGCCGGCGACGCTGAACGTCAACTACGCACGCACGGCCGAAACCTTCCTCACGCTGTGGGCAACGATCGCCGAGGAGATGGTGCTCGGCGCGCGCGCGCTGACCGGCCGCACGCCGAAGCGCGGCGAATTCGAAGCCGCGACGTGGGCGATGGCCGTGGTCGGCCGGCGCCTCGCGCGCACCCGCCTGCCGGACGTGCTCGAATGGCAGCGCCAGCTCACCGTGCAGGTCTCCGGCCTCGTGTCGCGTTACGACGCGATCCTGTGCGCGTCGCTCGCGGGGCCGCCGGTGAAGATCGGCGAATTGCAGCCGACGCCGTTCGAATCGGCGCAGATGAAGGTGCTCGCCGCGCTGCCGGTGAAGCCGCTGCTGAAGGAAATGCTCGCGAGGTCGTCGGAAAAGGCGTTCACGTGGGCCGGCTGCACCGAGCTGTTCAACCTGACCGGCCAGCCGGCGATGTCGGTGCCGCTCTACTGGAACGCGCGCGGGCTGCCGATCGGCGTGCAGTTCGCCGCGCGCCACACCGACGACGCGCTGCTGCTCAGGCTGGCACGGCAGCTCGAACAGGCGCGGCCGTGGTTCGACCGCCGCCCGCCGCTGATGCAGGCGCAGCGCTGACGCACGCGGCCCCGCTCCGCAACCCTCGAAAAAAAGCCCCGCCGGCAGAAACCGGCGGGGCTTTCGCACATGCAGGCACGTGAGCGCGCCTACACGTCGAGCCGTTCACAGATCGTCCGCGTCGCGGCCGCCGTGTTCAGCGTATAGAAATGCAGCCCGGGCACGCCCGCGTCGACCAGACGCTGGCACAGGCCCGTGACGACGTCCGCGCCGAACGCGCGGATCGACTCGCGATCGTCGCCGAAGCTCTCGAGCCGGCGTGCCACCCAGCGCGGCACTTCGGCACCGCACATCTCGGAGAAGCGCATCAGCTGCGAGAAGTTCGTGATCGGCATGATGCCCGGCACGATCGGCACGTCCACGCCCAGCTTGCGCGCATCGTCGACGAAGCGGAAATACGCGTCGGCGTTGAAGAAGTACTGCGTGATCGCGGAATTCGCGCCGGCTTTCACCTTGCGCGCGAAATTCTCGAGATCGGCCTTCGGCGAGCGCGATTGCGGGTGGTACTCCGGGTAGCCGGCGACCTCGATGTGGAACCAGTCGCCATGCTCGGCGCGGATGAAGCTGACGAGCTCGGACGCATAGCGCAGCTCGCCGACCGCGCCCATCCCGGACGGCAGGTCGCCGCGCAGCGCGACGATGTGCCGGATGCCGTACGAGCGGTACTGGTCGAGGATCGCGCGCAAGCTGTCGCGCGACGAGCCGATGCACGACAGGTGCGGCGCGGCCTCGAGGCCGTCCTTCTGCATGTCGAGCACGGTATCGAGCGTGCCCTGCTGCGTCGAGCCGCCGGCGCCGAACGTCACGGAGACGAATTTCGGCTTCAGCGGCATCAGTTGCGCACGCGTGGCGCGCAGCTTCTCGACGCCTTCCGCCGTCTTCGGCGGGAAGAATTCAAACGAGAGTTCGATCGGTTTCATGATTCGGTGGGAACAGGCTCAGGCCTCAGCCGATGTCGCGCTGACCGAAGATCAGGGCGGACAGCAGCCACGACACGATGCTGTACAGGATCGAACCGAAGAACGCGGACCAGAACCCCGACACCTCGAAGCCCTTCAGCAGCGACGACGCGAACCAGAAGCACAACGCGTTCACGACGAGGATGAACACCCCGAGCGTGACGATCGTGACGGGCAGCGTCAGCAGGATCAGCACCGGGCGGATCACCGTGTTGATCAGGCCGAGCACGACCGCGATGATCAGCGCCGTGCCGAAGCTCTTGATGTGGATCGACGGCACGAGGTACGTGATGATCAGCAGCGCGAGCGCGTTGATGACCCAGGTGAGGATGACGCTCATGGAGTGCTCCGGTTCGGTTGTCGATCGGTACGATCAGTGGCCGCCGCCGGCCGCCGCGGGTGCCCGAAGGCGCGCCGCGGCAGCCGGCGATCCCGCGCCGTGCCGCCGTGCCGGGTGCGCGTCGGCGACGCGCGCACGGCACCGCGGCGGCGGCGCATCGGATCAGTAGCGGTAGTGGTTCGGCTTGAACGGGCCGTCCTTCTGCACGCCGATGTACGAAGCCTGCTCGTCGGACAGCACGGACAGGTTCGCGCCGATGCGCGCGAGGTGCAGGCGCGCAACCTTTTCATCGAGATGCTTCGGCAGCACGTACACCTTGTTCTCGTACTCGTTGCCGCGCACGAACAGCTCGATCTGCGCGAGCGTCTGGTTCGCGAACGAGTTCGACATCACGAACGACGGGTGGCCGGTCGCGCAGCCGAGGTTCACGAGGCGGCCTTCGGCCAGCAGGATCACGCGCTTGCCGTCCGGGAAGATGATGTGGTCGACCTGCGGCTTGATGTTTTCCCACTGGTACTGGCGGGTCGACGCGACGTCGATTTCCGAGTCGAAGTGGCCGATGTTGCAGACGATCGCGTTGTGACGCATCGCCTTCATGTGATCGTGGTTGATCACGTGGTAGTTGCCGGTGGCCGTCACGAAGATGTCGGCCTTGTCGGCCGCGTATTCCATCGTCACGACGCGGTAGCCTTCCATCGCCGCCTGCAGCGCGCAGATCGGATCGATTTCGGTGACCCACACGGTCGCGCCCAGGCCGCGCAGCGACTGCGCGCAGCCCTTGCCCACGTCGCCGTAGCCCGCGACGACCGCGACCTTGCCCGCGATCATCACGTCGGTCGCGCGCTTGATGCCGTCGACCAGCGATTCACGGCAGCCGTACAGGTTGTCGAACTTCGACTTCGTGACCGAGTCGTTCACGTTGAACGCCGGGAACGGCAGGCGGCCGTCCTTTTCCATCTGGTACAGGCGGTGCACGCCGGTCGTGGTTTCTTCGGTCACGCCCTTGATGTGCGCGAGGCGCGTCGAGTACCAGGTCGGGTCCGCGTCGAGGTGCTTCGCGATCGACTTGTACAGCGCGACTTCTTCCTCGTTGGTCGGCTTCGCGATCACCGAACGGTCCTTCTCGGCCTTCGCGCCGAGGATCAGCAGCAGCGTTGCGTCGCCGCCGTCGTCCAGGATCATGTTCGCGAATTCGCCGTTCGGCCATTCGAAGATGCGGTGCGAGAACTCCCAGTATTCGTCGAGCGATTCGCCCTTGAACGCGAACACCGGCGTGCCGGCTTCGACGATCGCGGCAGCCGCGTGATCCTGCGTCGAGAAGATGTTGCACGATGCCCAGCGGACGTCGGCGCCGAGCGCCTTCAGCGTCTCGATCAGCACGCCGGTCTGGATCGTCATGTGCAGCGAACCCGCGATGCGCGCGCCCTTCAGCGGCTGCTGCGCCTTGTATTCGTCGCGGATCTGCACGAGGCCCGGCATTTCGGTCTCGGCGATGTTCAGTTCCTTGCGGCCCCAGCCGGCCAGCGCCATGTCGGCGACGACGAAATCGTTGGAGACTTTGGAATCGATAATGGCGTTCATCACGCCCTCCTTTCTAAAAAGTTTCTAGATTGGTGACGTGAGCGCCGTTCAGGAAGCGGGGCCGGTGCGACGGTCGCGATACGCGCGCCGCACGGCTGCTTGGTGAAGCTTTCCGAGCCTGGCGGACGCAGGGGTCCGTCGCAACGCTCCTCGGAAAACGGAGGGGATTGTAGCAAATCGGCGCGCAGAATGCGCACACGGATGCAGATGCCGAACGCGCGGCGTCGACGCGCGCGGCCGTCAGGAACGGTAAAGGGTCAGGATTCCGCGCCGACCCACGCCTGTTCGCGCAGCCGCGCGCGCAGGCGCGCGACGGCCTGGCTGTGCAGCTGGCATACGCGAGATTCGCTCACTTCGAGCACCGCGCCGATCTCGCGCAGATTCAGACCCCGTTCGTAGTACAGCGACATCAGCAGCTTCTCGCGCTCCGGCAGCCGCTCGATCGCCTCGACGAGCGCTTCGCGCAGGTGCTCGTCGAGCAGTGCCGACAGCGGGTCCGCGTGGTCGACGCGGTAGCGGTCGAGGAACGGCTCGTCGTCGGCCGCGCGATCGAAATCCTCGTAGTAGATCAGCTGGCTGCCGTGCAGGTCCTGCAGCATCCCCTGGTACTCGTCGAGCGGCATGTTCAGGTGCTGCGCGATCTCGGTCTCGCTCGCCGAGCGGCCGAGATGCTGCTCGACCTGGTGCACCGCGTGCTCGACCTCGCGCGACGTCTTGCGCAGGCTGCGCGGCAGCCAGTCGTTGCTGCGCAGCTCGTCGAGCATCGCGCCGCGGATGCGCTGCGTCGCGTAGGTCTCGAACTGCGCGCCCTGGTCTTCCTTGTAGCGGCCGGCCGCGTCCATCAGGCCGATCATGCCGGCCTGGATCAGGTCGTCGAGGTCGACGCTCGCCGGCATTTTCGCGACGAGCTGCAGCCCGAGGCGACGCACGAGCGGCGCATATTGCGCGAGCACGTCGGCCTGGGACATCTTTCCTTGAGCGTTGTACATCATGGCTCTCTCCTTCCGGTGGCGCTCATGCGGCGTGTGCCGCGCCCGCCTCATACGACGGCTTGCCGCCCGCGTGCACGGCGCGGCCCGCACCCGAACGCGGGCGCATCGGCCAGTACAGCAGGTCGGCGGCAATCTGCCGGTAGTCGCGCGCGGCGGCCGACGACGGGAACGCGTCGACCGCGGCGCGCGTCAGCTCGCGCGCATGCTCGACGAGCGGATCGGCGCTCACGCAGCCCGCGTCGTCGATCGACACCGTCAGGTAGCGGCTCGCGACGCCCGCGAGGTTGTCGAACGCGACCTTCGCATCCGCGTGGCTGCCGACGTGATTGGTCAGCACGCGGAACTGCGCGAGCGCGTGCGCGAAATGCAGCCGCTTCATGCATGCGTATGCCTCGGTGATCGCCTGCGCGGCGACCCGCGTGACGACCAGCACGTCGTGCGCTTCGCGGGCGAGCGCCGAGAACGAACCGTCGGCGCCGAGCTGCGCGTCGACGAGGACGATGTCGGCCGGCCCGTCGATGAAATCGCTGAGCTGCGCGTCGGTGTAGCCGGCACGCGCGAGCCGCGCGGCGGCGCACAGGCCGAAGCCGGCCGCGACCCGCGTGCGCTCGCCGTCACGCAGCCACGCGCCCGCGAGCGTCGCGCTGGCCGAATGCACGTCGGCGCGCTCGTCGACGACGAGCACGTCCTTGCCGAGCGACGCGAGCGCCGCCGCGAGGTTCACGACGGTGGACGTGCAGCCGACACCCGCCGGCCCGCCCGTCACCGCGACGATGCGCGACGCGCGCCCGGCCAGCAGGCGCCGCAGCCCTTCGGCCTGGTCGATGATTCGTTTATCCAAATCGCACCTCGTGCAGCTCGGCGGTGGAACGTGCGGTCAGTGCGGAAAGCAGCGTCGGCATGTCCTCGTCTTGCGGCACGAAGGGCGAGCCGTCGCGCGGCACACAGAACGCGCTCTTCAGCAGGAATCGGGTCGATGCGACGTACAGGTTCTCCGGCACCTTCTGGCCGGTGGACACGTAGTGGATCGGCAGCTTGTAGCGGATCACCGTGTCGAGCACGCCGCCGAGGTGGGTCGCCTCGTCGAGCTTCGTGAGGATGCAGCCGGCCAGGTCCGGATGCTCGCCCGCGCTGCGGTACGCCTGCACGACTTCGTTGAGCGTGTCGCCATGGCTCGTCGCGTTGAGCAGCAGCAGGCGCTGCACCGGCGCGTTCGCGCCGTGCAGCATCGCGATCTGGTCGGATACCGCGCGGTCGCGCTGGCTCATGCCGATCGTGTCGATCAGCACGATGTGCTTGTTGCGCAGCTCGGACAGCGCGAGCGCGAGATCGCCCGCATCCTTCACCGCATGCACGGGCACGCCGAGGATCTTGCCGAAGATGCGCAGTTGTTCGTGGCCGCCGATCCGGTAGCTGTCGGTGGTCAGCAGCGCGACCTTGCTCGCGCCGAAGCGCATCACGCAGCGCGCGGCCAGCTTCGCGGTGGTGGTCGTCTTGCCGACGCCCGTCGGCCCCATCAGCGCGAACACGCCGCCGCGCTCCATCAGCGCGTCCTCGCTGTCGAGCACCGGCAGGTTCGCCGCGAGCACCGACTGCGCCCATTCGGCCGCCTGTTCGAAGCTCTGCGCGCCGTCGCCGGACGGCATGTTGTCGACCAGCATCCGCACGAGCTGCGCGGAGAAACCGGCCGCGAACAGGTGCTTCGTCAGCGCGCCATGCACGGCGCTGCGACGCTGGCGGTCGTGCCACATCAGGCTGTCGAACTGCTCTTCCATCATCCCGCGCAGCTCGCCCAGCTCCTGCATCACCGTATCGTTGACGATCCGCTCGATGCGCGACTTCACCGCATCGGCCACCGCGGCGGCGGCGTCGGCGGACAGGCGCGTGCGCTCGGCCGCCTTCGCGGCCTGCGCAGCGCCCGGGTCCGGCGCGCGGGTCGCGGCGGCCGGCATCCGGCGTTCGGCGTCGCGCACGATGTCGCGCGCCCAGCCGGGTGGCGTCGCGCTCGCGGCGGCCTGCGGGGCCGGCGGGCTCGGCTGCGGCGCGGCAGGCGCCGCCTGCGTGCGCGCCATCAGCGCATCGCGCTGCTGGGTCAGGCGCTTCGCGTGCTCGACCAGCCACGGTGCGGGTTCGGAAGCCGCGGCCGGCGCACCGGCGGCGGGAGCGGCGGCGGCGGCGGCCGCCGGCATGCCGGCCAGCGGGTCCGCATCGAGCGTCGAAGCGGGCGCGGCCGTGTCGTCCGAGCCCGCGTCCGTATCGGCGCTTGCGCCGAACATCGACGAGAACACGTCCGGCAACCCGCCTTCGCCTGCCGCATACGGATTGACGGCCGGGCGGGCGAGCGCCGCGCCCGGGCGCGACACGATGCCCGGCACCGCGGCGGCGGGCACCGATTCCGGCACGCGCGGCGCGGCCATGCGTGCGCGCGCCGCGGCCGGCGGCGTCACGGCGGCCAGGTCCGAATCGGCGAGGGCGACGATTTCCACGCTGCCGTCATCGAGCGTGCGGTTCGACAGCACGACCGCGTCGGCGCCGAGCGCCTCGCGCACGAGACGAAGTGCGTCGCGGCTCGTTGCGCCGGTGAATTTGCGAATGTTCAAGCGGAACCCCCGATGACGTTAACGACTTTGATCGTGCGTGTGTCCGGCACTTCGGCGTACGACAGCACTTTCAATTGCGGCAGGCTGCGGCGCAGGAAACGCGCGAGCATCGCGCGCAGCGCGTGCTGCACGAGCAGCACGGGCGGCAGCCCGAGATTCTGTTGACGCAGCATCGCCTGCTGCGTGCCGGTCAGAAGGTTGTGCGCGAGGCCGGGTTCGAGGCCCGGGTTCGCGCCGGTGGCGAGCGCCTGCGACAGCACGCGCTCGAGATTCGCGTCGAGGCCCATCACCTGCATCTCGCCCGCGCCCGGATACCACTGCTGCGTGATCGCGCGGCCGAGCGCGAGCCGCACCGCGGCCGTGATCTCGAACGCGTCGCCGCGGCCCGCGTGTTCGGACACGGCCTCGAGGATCGTGCGCATGTCGCGGATCGGCACGCCTTCCTCGAGCAGGTTCTGCAGCACCTTCTGCAGCGTCGTCAGCGAGATCGTCTTCGGCACGAGGTCCTCGACGAGCGACGGCGCGTCCTTGCCGGTGCGCTCGACGAGCGCCTGCACTTCCTGGCGGCCGAGCAGCTCGGCCGCGTGCTGGACGACCAGATGGTTCAGGTGCGTCGCGACGACCGTGCTCGCGTCGACCACCGTGTAGCCGTACACCTGCGCCTGTTCGCGCATCGCGACGTCGATCCACACGGCCGGCAGCCCGAACGCGGGGTCCTGCGTGACGGCGCCCGGCAGCGCGGCCGTCACCTGGCCGGGGTTGATCGCGAGCCACTGGCCCGGGAACACTTCGCCGACGCCGATCTCGACGCCCTTCAGCGCGATCCGGTACGCGTTCGGCCGCAGCTCGAGGTTGTCGCGGATATGAATCACGGGCGGCAGGAAGCCGATTTCCTGCGCGAATTTCTTGCGGATGCTCTTGATGCGCTTGAGCAGTTCGCCGTCGCTGTTCTTGTCGACGAGCGGGATCAGCCGGTAGCCGACTTCGAGGCCGAGCGGGTCGATCAGCTGCACGTCGTCCCAGGTCGCCTCGTGGCTGTCGGACGGCAGCACGGCGGGCGGTGCGATGTCGGTCAGGTCGCCGGCCGCCTTGCGGGCCGCCGCGCGCTTCGTCTGCGTACGGGCCAGCCAGATCGCGCCCCCGCCGAGCGCGAGGAACGCGAAGTGCGGCATGCCCGGGATCAGCCCCATCAGCACGATGATCGCGCCGGTGATGTTCAGCACGCGCGGGTTCGTGAACAGCTGGCCGGTGATCTGCGTGCCGATGTCCTCGTCGGTCGCGACGCGCGACACGATCACGCCGGCGGCGGTCGAGATCACGAGCGACGGGATCTGCGCGACGAGGCCGTCGCCGATCGTCAGCAGCGTGTAGTTCGTGCCGGCCGCGGCGAACGTCATGTCGTGCTGGACCATCCCGACGATCAGCCCGCCGATCACGTTGATCGCCATGATGATCAGGCCGGCGATCGCGTCGCCGCGCACGAACTTCGACGCGCCGTCCATCGACCCGTAGAACTCGGCTTCCTGCGAGACGGCCAGGCGGCGCTTGCGCGCCTGTTCCTCGTTGATGAGGCCCGCGTTCAGGTCGGCGTCGATCGCCATCTGCTTGCCGGGCATCGCGTCGAGCGTGAAGCGCGCGGACACTTCGGCGATCCGCCCCGCGCCCTTCGTGATCACCATGAAGTTGATGATCATCAGGATCACGAACACGACGATGCCGACCGCGAAGTTGCCGCCGACGAGGAAGTGGCCGAACGCCTCGATCACCTGGCCGGCCGCGTCCGGCCCGGTATGGCCCTCGAGCAGCACGACGCGCGTCGACGCGACGTTCAGCGACAGGCGCAGGAGCGTCGAGAACAGCAGCACGCTCGGGAACGCCGCGAAGTCGAGCGGCTTCATCGTGTACATGCTGACGAGCAGCACCATCACGGACAGCGCGATGTTGAACGTGAACAGCAGATCCAGCAGCATCGGCGGCAGCGGCAGGATCATCATCCCCAGGATCATGCAGATGAGGATCGGGCCCGCGAGCGCGCGCAGGTTGGTGCCCGCGAACGGATTCTGGCGCTTCGCGAACAGGCCGGTCGGGGTGCTCATGCCGCGCCTCCGTTACCGAGCGTGTCTTCGGCTTCCTCGCGTTCGTCGTCGGCGGAGACCGACGCGCCCTTGTCGAGGTCGGCCGGCACGTCCAGGTCGACCGGCACCGCCGGGAACGCGCCGCCTTCCGAACGGAAGCGCTTGAGCTGGTAGACCCACGCGAGCACTTCGGCGACGGCCGAGTACAGCGAGCCGGGAATCTCGCGTTCGAGTTCGACGTTGTGATACAGCGCACGCGCGAGCGGCGGCGCTTCGAGCAGCGGCACGTTGTGTTCGGCCGCGAGTTCGCGGATGCGCGCGGCGACGAGGTTCACGCCCTTCGCGACGACCTTCGGCGCGCGCATCTCGCCGTCCGTGTATTGCAGCGCGACGGCGAAGTGCGTCGGGTTCGTCACGACCACGTCGGCCTTCGGCACGGCCGCCATCATCCGGCGCCGCGCGATCGCGCGCTGCTGCTGGCGGATCCGCCCCTTCACGTGCGGATCGCCTTCGTTCTCGCGATGCTCGCGCTTCACTTCTTCCTTCGTCATGCGCAACTTCTTGTTGTACTGCCAGATTTGGTAAGGCACGTCGAGCGCGGCGACCACCAGCATCCCGGCGACCGTCGTGCCGCAGCACACGGCGACCAGGTGCAGCGCATCGGGCAGCGCCACGCCGAGCGGCTGCATCGCGAGACCGAGCAGCTCGTCCTTGCTGCGCCAGATCGCGACGCCGCCGATCACGCCGACGACCAGCGTCTTCGCGAGCGACATCCCGAGCTGGATCGGCCCCTGGATCGAGAAGATCCGGCCGAGGCCCGAGATCGGGTTCAGGCGGTCGAACTTCAGTTCGAACGTCTTCTGCGAGATCAGCCAGCCGCCGAGCGCCATCGGCGCGAGCAGCGCGGCGACACCCGTGAGCGCGAGCAGCGGCAGCAGCGCGGCGAAGCCTTCGAGGCTCGCGCTGCCGGCCGCCGACAGCATCCGGTTCGTGTCGAACGCGGTCGCGCGATCGAACAGGAACGCGCCGCGCAGCATTGCCTGCAGATGCCCGCCCGACGGGCCCGCGAGCAGCCAGGCACCGTAGAACCCGGCCGCGAGCAGCGCGAACGAAGCCAGTTCGCGCGAACGCGCGACCTGCCCCTCCTCGCGCGCCTTCTCGCGGCGCCTGGGAGTGGCGGCTTCGGTCTTGTCGAGATCGCTCTCGTCTGCCACGGGGCCTCCAGTCGGGTACGGCGGAATGCCGCTTTCCAGTGACACCGATTATTCATGGAGGCGTCAAACACCGATCGGTCGAGCAAAGCCGGGAAAGGGGGGTATTTCGGGGAATCGGGCGAGCCGGTGCAAACGCGGCCGGACGGGGCCGGAAGAGGGACGGAACGGGGTGCGGCGCGGCGGCGAAACGGGCCGGCCGGTGCGACGCGAGGGTGGGCGCGGGGCTTGGGGCTTCGGGCCGAGCGACGACGGCGCGAAGCGGGAAAATGGTGAAGCGGTTGGTGAAGCAGTGAAGCGGTGTAGCGGGTGCGGCGCGAAACCAGGCCCCGACGCGACAGCGTCGCGCGTCGGGGCAGGCGTCGGTCAGGCCGCCGCGATCGGGTCCGCGCCGAAGCGGTTCGGGCCTTCGGTGCCGCGCGAGCACATCCACACGAGCAGCAGGATGCCGCCGACGATCGGGATCAGTGCCAGCAGCAGGAACCAGCCCGAGCGGCCCGTATCGTGCAGCCGGCGCACGCTGACCGCGATGCTCGGAATGATCAGCGCGAGCGAGATCAGGCCGAGCACGACGAGCAGCAGCAGCGTGATCAGGCCCGCGTCGTGGCCCGCCGCGCCGACGACCTGCGCGACGATCGACAGCACGCAGGTGAGCAGCGCGAAATACCAGTATTCGGCACGGCGCGCGCGGCCTTCGAAGGTCGCGTATTTATTGAGTACGGAACGAACGGCTTCTGAAAAATTCATCTTATTACCCTCCTGTTTTATATTGACGACCCCGGAAACAACGCCGGCATTATATGTTTGAATTTCGGCGGACTCCAATCTATTTTCACATGGCGGGTAATGCGTTCGCCCGGCTGCAGCGCATGCCAGTACGGCGCGGGAACGGATACCGCAGCGGAATGCGGCGCCACAGACTTGCATGCCGCGTCATTTTAATAATCTTTAACACCTGACATAAACGACAGCCCCGGATAATCCGGCACTTGATTACAACCGAATGAAACCCGGTACGATCGATAATCGCTGCGAGTGACGCATTCGATTAGCCGGCCGGTATTACGCCGGCGCGCAAGGCGCGCTACGCTTCGTCATTCCCGATTCCGGCCTGACCGCATCATGCTCCGTCATTCGTTCGTTCCGTCGCTGTCGCTCGCCTGCGCGCTGGCAGCCGGCTGCGCAGGCACGCCGGCCCTGCCGCCCGGCGCGCAGGCGCCTGACGCACCGCACCCCGGCACGATCACCCTGCACCATGTGTGGAACGGGTCGACGCAAACCCTGCGCGCGCAGGATGTCCCCGCGAGCGTCGCTTTCCGCTGCGCCGACGCGCGCGGCGAACCGTCGGAACGCGCCCGCGCGGCCTGGTGCGTGCCGGTCGTCGAGATCGAATCGGTGTCGGTCGATGCCGCCGGGCGCCCGGTCGCGCCGGCCGATGCCGTCCGGATCGAAAGCACCGCGTACGGGCCCGGCCACCGCTTCCTCGACCATACGCAGCTGAGGCGTGCCGGCCGGCCGCCGGTCTAGCGCCCGTATACGCCGATCACGGGCTTTCCCGGCCCCCTGCCGGCCATGGCCCCCGCGAGGCACCGTTCACGCCGACAACGGGCCGGCGCACGCGCCTAGCCCGCCGCCGCCCGCTGCAGCGCGGCGAGATCGACCTTCTTCATCGTCATCACCTGCGCCATCACGCGCTCGGCGCGCGCGGGATCGCCCGCCATCAGTTCCGGCAGCTGCACCGGCACGACCTGCCACGACACGCCGAACCGGTCGCGCAGCCAGCCGCACTGTTGCGCGCGCTCGTCGCCGCCTTCGGACAGGCGCGCCCAATAGCGGTCGATTTCGTCCTGGTCCCGGCAGTTGACGACGAACGACACGGCCGGCGTGATCTGGAACACGGGGCCGCCGTTCAGCGCGATGAACGCCTGCCCGTCGAGCTCGAACGCGACGGTCATCACCGCGCCCTCCGCGCTGCCGGATGCGTGCGCGCCGGCCTTGCCGTAGCGCGCGACGTGCACGATGCGCGCGTTGTCGAACACCGACACGTAGAAACCGGCGGCCGCCTCGGCGTCGCGGTCGAACCAAAGGAACGGGGTGATGCGTTGTATGCGCGGGCTCATGGCGCTGCCTCCTCGATGTCGTGCCGGCACGGCCGCCGGTATTACATCGTAGGCGCTCTTCCCGCACGCGGCGGCGCTCCGGCCCGGCCGGTCGTGCCGTGCGCGGCCGCCGGATAAAAAAAGGGGGCGATTTCTCGCCCCCGTTCCTTTCAGCGTGCGGCCCTGCCGCGTCAGAACGCGACGAAAGGCGCCGCGCCGCCGGTCGAGGTCTTGTCCATCCCGAAGTAGATCGTCCTGCCGTAGAAGTGCGGCATGCCGATGTCGAGCCAGCTGGACGAACCGAACGGGCCCGCGATGTCGTTGAACGCGTATGTCGACGGGTTCGAGAACAGCGAATCCGCGTTCATGAACGTGATCGGCACGGTGCCGGACACGCCGTTCTGGCCGGTCAGTGTCGCCGAGTCATTGACCGTAGTCGCCGGGCAGTAAAACTGCGTGTTCCTCGTGCATGCCGTCCCGTTCGCCGACGAATCGTTGAAGAAATACGCGTTCGAGCCCGTATCGAAGAACGCGGTCACGTTGCGCCCGAGGAACGTCGCGTTGACGTCGCCCGTCGTGGTCGACGTCATCACGGTCTTCCCGGTCAGGTCGGGCAGGCCGAACGTCAGCGTCCCGGTTGCGCTGGCCTGCCCGCTGTTCGAGATGCTCGGCATCGTCACGCTCACCCCGCTGCTGTCGGCGAAACGATGAACCGGGTTGGCCACCTGCTGCGCTACCGGCACGAGCGCGACCGCGCAGCTCGCGTTGTCGCCGTTCGGGCACGCGTAGTAGTTGTTGCTCGACGACGTCGACGTCGCGCAGGTCGTGCCGCAGTCGACCGGCGCCGGCCCGATGCCGAGAATCCCGTTCGCGCCGAGCGCGCTCGCCGAGTTGGCCGACGCTCCGCCGTTCGTGCACGAGGCCGGCACGTTCGTCGTGCCGAGGTCGCCGATGATCTGCACGGGCAGCGAACGCGCCTGCTCGGCGCCGATCGACAGGTCGACCGTGCGCACCGAACCCCACGTATAGCTCGACACGAACTTGCCGCACTCGGCGACCGGCGCGCCGCCGCTCGTCACCTGCGGGAGGCTGCCGAGCACGCCCGACACCGCACTGCCGACGAGCCGCAACCCGTAGGACGCGGTATCGACGAGCACGTTGTTGACCACCTGGCAGTTCGACGTGCCCGGCGCGCAGACCTTCACGCTGATGGTCGGGATGTTGATCACGTTCGCCACGCCGGCGTTGACGTTGATGACGGCCGTGTTCCCGGAATTGCCGTCCGAGCCGCCCGAACCGTTGTTGCCGTTGTTGCCCGAGTTGCTGCTGCCGCCGCCGTCGCCGCCGCCGCCACCGCATGCGGTCACGAGGATGGCCGTCGCCGCCGCGAGGCCCAGCACGCCGAGCCAGCGCTTGAATGTACGAGGAATGCTCAAGGTCGCTCTCCCGCTGTCACTGGATGTCGGTGCCGGCCACGCCGGCAGGCAGCGCCGCCGGCAGCCACGCCTGGCCCGAGAAGGCGCCCATGTGGCCGCCCGTCCGGATCACGAGGCCGCTCGTATCGACGGACACGGGCGCGCGCCAGCCGCGCGCCTTGTGCGCCGCCTGGACGCCAGCGGTGTACTGCGGGAAATAGCTGCCGAGCAGCGATGCGAGATCCGGCATCGTCGGCCCTTGCCATGCGAGGCCGAACACGCTGCCGGCGGCCGACGTGTATTCGTGAATGACGGTGCCCGACCCGAGCGTGATTTCGCGGACGGTATAGGCGGCGGCACTCGCCTGCACGCCGTCCGCCGAACGCATCGCGCGCTGCAGCGCGCGCACGCTTGCGGCCTGATCGTCCGCCGGCGGCGACATCGGTGCGCCGCCCAGTTCGGCGTGCGCGTGGACGGCCCACAGCACACCCGTTGCAGCCGTCGCGTGCGCGACGGCGCGGCCCAAGCGTTTCAGCTTCACATTCCCTCCCACGGGACTGGCTTCGTGGCAGCGTGCGCGGCGATCGTGCCCGCGCCGCCTGCCGACGTATGAGTCGTATGAATGACGCTTCGTTGCTGCTGACGCGTAGTATGCCTGCTGAGTGTGTCGAAGTGTCAATTCGACGCAGGCCGACCGGCGCGTGCGCAGGCGGCTAGCCCGGGTAAACGTGGTGGACGTTGTGGAAACGGCGCGACGCATGCATCGCGCCGCCCCCGCGAAACGGAGGCGCGCCGATGCACGCGGCAGGGTCAGAAGCCCAGGCTGGCGAGCAGGTCGTCGACCTGCCCCTGGTCCTGGACCACGTCGGATTTGCCTTCCGGCGCGATCTGCGGGCCGTTCAGCAGCGACTCGGGGCTGCCGGTCGAGCTCATCTGCTCGGCGGCGAGCGCGGCCGCGGTGGCCGCGAACTGCTCGCGCCGCTCGGGCGCGATGTTCTCGACGAGCACCGTGAGGAGCTGCTGCTCGATCAGGTAGACCATGTCCATGATCTTCTTGATCACCTGCCCGGTCAGGTCCTGGAAATCCTGCGCGAGCATGATCTCGAGCAGTTGCGCGCTGGTCGCCGACGTCGATTCGGGCAGCGTGCGCAGGAACGTCCGCGTATCGTCCATCAGCTCGCGCACTTCCGCGTGCTCGATCGGCGCCGCATACCACTGCGCCCAGCGCGCGTCGAGTGCTTCGGCTTCGCTCTGGAGGCGCGCCTGCATCGGCTTGGCCACCTCGATCGCATTCAGCACGCGTTCGGCGGCCTGCTCGGTCATCGTCGCGACGTAGCGCAGCCGGTCGCGCGCATCGGGCACGGCTTCGGCCGCCCGCTCGACATGCTTGTCGAGCCCGAGCTCGCGCATCGAATCGCGCAGCGTGCGCGTGACATGGCCGATGCGCGCGAGGATGCGGTCGCTCGCGTAATCGGCACCTTCGGCCTGGCCGTCGGCGCTGAACCCGGCGCCCGTCAGCGCGGCATGGATCGGCTCGTTCACGTCAGCTCCCGGCCTTCGCCATCTTGTCGATGATCTTGTTCAGCTTCTCGTCGAGCGTCGCGGCCGTAAACGGTTTCACGACGTAGCCGCTCGCGCCGGCCTGCGCCGCCGCGATGATGTTCTCCTTCTTCGACTCGGCCGTGACCATCAGCACCGGCAGGTGCGTGAGCGTCGCGTCCGCGCGGATTTCCTTCAGCATCGCGAGGCCGTCGAGGTTCGGCATGTTCCAGTCCGAGATCACGAAGTCGTAGCCGCCGCCGCGCAGCCGCGCGAGGCCGGCGAGGCCGTCCTCGGCCTCGTCGACGTTCGAGTAGCCCAGTTCCTTGAGCAGGTTGCGGACGATCCGGCGCATCGTCGGGAAATCGTCCACCACCAGGATTTTCATGCTCTTGTCCATCGTCGTTCCTTTCCAGATTCGTTTCCGTCGGGACGCGTATCGTGGCACGCGCCCCGTGACATTCCATTCAAACGCGCTGCACGCGGTCGCCCATCGTCGCCAGGCGCGCCATCACGCGGCGGCTCATGTCGGCGAGCGGCGCGACCTCGTCCGCGCCGCCGAGCGCGATCGCCTCGCGCGGCATCCCGAACACGATGCAGCTTGCTTCGTCCTGCGCGAACGTGTGGGCGCCCGCGCGTTTCATTTCCAGCAGGCCGGCCGCGCCGTCGCGGCCCATCCCGGTCAGGATCACCCCGATCGCGTTCTTGCCCGCGTGCGTCGCCGCCGAGCGGAACAGCACGTCGACCGACGGGCGGTGCCGGTTGACCGGCGGCTCGTCCGACAGTTGCGCAATATAGTTCGCCCCGCTCCTCGCAAGCAACAGGTGCGCGTGGCCCGGCGCGATATACGCGTGGCCCGGCAGCACGCGCTCGCCGTGCTCGGCTTCCTTCACCGCGATCCGGCACAGGCCGTTCAGCCGCTGTGCGAACGATTTCGTGAAGCCCGGCGGCATGTGCTGCGCGATCAGCACGGCCGGCGCGTCCGGCGGCAGCGGCGTCAGCACTTCGCGGATCGCCTCGGTGCCGCCCGTCGATGCGCCGATGATGATCAGCTTCTCGGTACTGACGAGCGGGTTGTTGATCATCGGCGCGGCCGCGTGGCTGTCCGCCGCGCGCGCGACGGCCTGCGGCTGCGGCGCCTGGCGCACGCGCGCACGCGACGCCGCGCGGATCTTGTCGGCGAGCTTTTCCGCGTAGTCGAGCATCCCGTCGCGAATCCCGACGCGCGGCTTCGTGACGAAATCGACCGCACCGAGCTCGAGCGCGCGCAGCGTGATTTCCGAGCCGCGCTCGGTCAGCGACGACACCATCACGACCGGCATCGGCCGCAGGCGCATCAGCTTCTCGAGGAAGTCGAGCCCGTCCATGCGCGGCATTTCGACGTCGAGCGTGAGCACGTCGGGGTTGTGCTGCTTGATGAGCTCGCGCGCGACGAGCGGATCGGGCGCGGTCGCGACCACCGTCATGTCGGGCTGGCTGTTGATGATCTCGGTCATCAGGCTGCGGATCAGCGCCGAATCGTCGACGCACAATACTTTGATCTTCTGCACTGCGGTCATGCCTCCTGCTTTCTTGATAGGTTCGCCGCATACGGGCTGCCGGCTTGCGGGTTCGCTGCCCGTAAGCCACTGGAGCCACTGGAGCCGCTGGAGCCGCTGGAGCCGCTGGAGCCGCTGGAGCCGCCGGCGCCGCCCGGCGCCGCGCCGCGTGCGCCGAACAGCTCGATACGCGGGCGCGCCGGCTGCGGCGCGGCCGGCCGTTTCGCCGCAAACAGCTCGACGTGGGGGCGCGGCCGCGCGGCGCGCAGGCGATCGGCCTCGCGCGCGAGCGCGGCTTCGCGCTCGGTCACGCCCGGCACCTGCAGCCGCAGCTTCTTCACCATCGCGCGGCCCGTGCGCGGCATGAATGCGACCTTGCGCGGGTGGACGTCCTGCAAGTCCTCCGCGGTGATGCGGATGCGTTCGAGCGCCAGGTAGCGGCGCACGAAATCGGCGTTGCGATCGCCGATGTTGATCGTCGTCATGCCGGCCAGCACGGCCGCGCCGCCGAACACCTTCGCCTCGAAGCGCTCGCGGCGCCCGCCGGCCTTGATCAGCTCGTTGATCAGCACTTCCATCGCGTACGCGCCGTAGCGCATCGAGTCGGACGCGGCCGCGCCCGCATCGGCGCCGTCGTCGGGCAGCATGAAGTGGTTCATCCCGCCGATGCCCGCGTACGGATCGTGAATGCACGCGGCGACGCACGAGCCGAGCACGGTCATCAGCACCATGTCCTCGGACGTCGTGTAGAACTCGTTCGGCAGCAGCTTCACGCCGGGCAGGCCGAAGTGATTGTCGAAGTAGCGATTGGTCGCGATCGGCAGTGCGCTCATCCGCGCTCTCCAAAGGCGGGCACGGCGCCCGCGGCCCGCGCACGCACCGGCGACGCCGTCGCGGCCGACGCGGGCGCCTGCGCGCCACGCGGCCGCGCGCCCTGCGCGGCGTCGCGGGTCAGTTCGTACACCGTCTGCCCGCGCAGCCGGAACGCCTGCGTGACGTACGTGAAGTTTTCCGAATGGCCGGCGAACAGCAGCCCGCCCGGCTTCACGAGCGGCTCGAAGCGCGACAGCACCTGCCCCTGCGTCGGCTTGTCGAAATAGATCATCACGTTGCGGCAGAAGATCGCGTCGAACGGCTTCGCGATCCCGTAGTCCGCATCGGTCAGGTTCAGCTGCTCGAAGCGGATCATCGCGCGCAGCTCGGGGCGCACCTTCACGCGGCCGGCCTGCGCGCCCGTGCCCTTCAGGAAGAAGCGCTTCAGCCGCTCCGGCGCCAGGTGCTTGACCTGGTCATACGTGTAGATGCCGGCCTCCGCCTTCGCGAGCACCTGCGTGTCGAGGTCGGTCGCGAGGATCGACGCGCCGCGCGCGGCCGATTCGCCGAGCGCCTCGATCAGCGTGATCGCGATCGAATAAGGCTCCTCGCCGGTCGACGCCGCCGAACACCAGACCGATACGGGCGCCGGGCGCCCTTTCACGAAATCCGCCAGGATCGGGAAATGGTGCGACTCGCGGAAGAACGCGGTCAGGTTCGTCGTCAGCGCATTGGTGAACGCTTCCCACTCGAGCGGATCGTCTTCCTGCTCGAGCAGGTCGAGGTAGTCGCGGAACGTGTCGAGGCCGCGTGCCCGCAAGCGGCGCGCGAGACGGCTGTACGCCATGTCGCGCTTGTGCTCGGACAGCGAGATCCCCGCGCGTTGATGGATCAGCGCGCGGATGCGTGCGAAATCCGCGCCCGTGAACGCGAAGTCGCGCCCCGGCTCGCCCGCGCGAGGCGAGGCATCCGGTGCATCGGGTCGAAACGGCGCGCGCGCGTGCGACATGATTTAGAAGGTCTCCCAATCGTCATCGGACGTGCCGGACGTGGCCGGCGCCGGCTTCTCGCCGTTCAGCGCCGGGCGCACGAGCGCGGGCTTCGCGGCCGGCTTGCCGGCCGGCGCGGCGGTTTTCGCGAGACGCGGCCCGTAGCCGCCCGCGGCGGCGCCACGGGAAGCCGGCGCGTCCTTCGGCGCATGCGCAACGGCATCGGCCGCGCGCTTCGATTCGTGACCGGCGCCCGACGCGGCCGCGGCACGCGGCGCCGGCGCGGCACGCCGTGCCGGTTGGGCGGCGGCCGGCGGGGCCGGCAGCGCGGCGACCGGCGCCGCGTCGAAACGCGGCTCCGACGTCAGCGCCGGCGCAGGCGCCGGTTCATGCGCGACCGGCCGCGCGACACCGCGCGACGGCGCGAGCACGATGCCGCCCGCGACGCGCCAGCCTGCGACGACCGTCTTCATCTGGCGCGTCTGCTCCTCGAGCGACGCGGCCGCGGCGGCGGCCTGCTCGACGAGCGCCGCGTTCTGCTGCGTGACCGAATCCATCTGGCCGACGGCACGGTTGACCTGCTCGATGCCGGTCGACTGCTCCTCGGACGCGGCGCTGATCTCGCCCATGATGTCGGTCACGCGGCGCACGGCCTGCACGATCTCGTCCATCGTCGAACCGGCGCGCGACACGAGCGCCGACCCGCTTTCGACCTTCTCGGCCGAATCGCCGATCAACTGCTTGATTTCCTTCGCGGCGCTCGCGCTGCGCTGCGCGAGCGAGCGCACCTCGCCCGCGACCACCGCGAAGCCGCGGCCCTGTTCGCCCGCGCGCGCGGCTTCGACCGCCGCGTTCAGCGCGAGGATGTTGGTCTGGAACGCGATGCCTTCGATCGTGCCGATGATGTCGACGACCTTGCCCGAGCTCGCCGCGATGTCCTGCATCGTCGACACGACCTGGCCGACCACGTCGCCGCCCTGCGTCGCGATGTCGGACGCGTTCACCGCGAGCTGGCTCGCCTGCCGCGCGTTCTCCGCGTTCTGGCGCACGGTGCCCGTGAGCTGCTCCATGCTCGACGCGGTTTCCTGCAGCGACGCGGCCTGCTCCTCGGTACGCTGCGAGAGATCGGTGTTGCCGGTCGAGATCTCGCGCGCGCCGACGTCGATCGATTCGGTGCCGCGATGCACGGCCTGCACCATCGCCGTGACGGCGTCCTGCATCCGCTTGATGCCGCCGAACAGGCGGCCGATCTCGTTGGTGCTGAATACGTTCACCGGCTGCGTGAGGTCGCCGCCGGCGATGCGCTCGAAGTGCGCGATCGCGTCCTCGAGCGGCTGCACGATCAGCCCGCGCAGCGCGAAGCGGATCGCGATCACGACGACGAACGCGATCGCGATGCCGGCCGCGATCAGCCCGATCATCAGCGAGATCTGCGACTGCGTCGCGGCCTGGCGTTCTTCCGCGCGCTTCTGCAGCGACGCGATCACGGCCGCCGCGGTCTGGTCGAACGCGACGAACATCGGGCTGATCTTCGCGTCGGCAATCGCGTGGTACGCCGCCATGTCGCCCGCGCGCGCCGCCGCGAATTCCGGCTCGACGCCTTCCTTCACGATCGTCGTGTAGCGTGCGGTGAGCTCGTCGAGGAGCGCCTGCTCGACGCCGAGCTTCGGCAACGACTGGAACGCCTGCCAGTTCTGGTTCGACTTCGCGAACAGCTCCTGCGCGCGGTCGAGCACCTTCGGCGCGTCGGCCGTATTGCCGGCTTCGGTCAGCGTGCGGAAGCGGTCGAGCGCGACGCGCGAGCGCAGCAGGTGCGCGGCCGTGTCGTCGAGCGTGTGGATCGCCGGCAGGTCGACGTGCGCGATCTCGTCGAGCGAGCGGCTCGCGTGATTCAGCGCGTACAGGCCGAGCCCGCCGACGGCTGCGGCCAGCGCCACCAGGATGAGTCCGACCGCCGTGAGCGTCGTGCGGATCGACCAGTTATGCAACATTGCAGATTCTCCCGAAATTCCTGCGCGCGCGGCGCGCTTACCCGCCGAGCGTCTCGATCAGCGCCATTTCACGGCTCGACATCAGCTTCTCGATGTCCATCAGGATCAGCATCCGGCCGTCGACCGTGCCGAGGCCCGTCAGGTACTCGGTCGTCAGCGTCGCGCCGAATTCCGGCGCCGGCATGATCTGGTCGGTCTGCAGCGTCAGCACGTCCGACACGCCGTCGACCACCATCCCGACCACGCGATGCGCGACGTTCAGGATGATCACGACCGTCTGGTGGTCGTACTCGACGCGGCCGAGATGGAACTTGATCCGCATGTCGACGATCGGCACGATGATCCCGCGCAGGTTGATCACGCCCTTGATGAAATCCGGCGCGTTCGCGATGCGCGTGACGCTGTCGTAGCCGCGGATTTCCTGCACCTTCAGGATGTCGATCCCGTATTCCTCGTCGCCGAGCGTGAACACGAGGAATTCCTGGCCCGTCGCGTCGCCTTGTTCCGCGTCGCGGCGGCTCGTTGCCGCGTTCGCCGCGGCCGGATTGATCATTTGGACTTCAGCAGACACGTTTGCCCCCAATCGGTTGAATGGCGAGAGACATCAGAACATCGCGAGCTCGGCGCCCGCACGGGCGCCGTGCGTCGCACGGGTTTCGCGGTTCAGCGCCGCGACGTCGACGATCAGCGCGACGCTGCCGTCGCCGAGGATGGTCGCCGCCGAGATGCCGTGCACCTTGCGGTAGTTGGTTTCGAGGTTCTTCACGACCACCTGCTGCTGGCCGACCAGTTCGTCGATCAGCATCGCGAAGCGGCGCCCCTCGGTTTCCATGATCGTGACGATCCCCTGCGTCGGGTCGGTGCGCGCGTCATCGACCGAGAACACCTCGTGCAGCGCGACGAGCGGCAGGTATTCGCCGCGCACGCGCACCACGCGCTCGCCGTTGCCGACCGTGTAGATGTCGTCGTTCGACGGCTGCAGCGACTCCATCACGAAGTTCAGCGGCAGGATGAAGATCTCGTTGCCGACCTTCACCGACATCCCGTCGAGGATCGCGAGCGTGAGCGGCAGCACGATCCGCGTGGTCGTGCCGCGGCCGGCCTGCGACGTGATCTCGACGTGACCGCCCATCGACTGGATGTTGCGCTTCACGACGTCCATCCCGACGCCGCGGCCCGACACGTCGGTCACCGTCTCGGCGGTCGAGAAGCCCGGCGCGAAGATCAATTGCCAGACTTCGTCGTCGCTGATGTTGTCGGACACCTGCATGCCCTGTTTCGCGGCCTTCGCGAGAATGCGTTCGCGGTTCAGGCCCGCGCCGTCGTCGCTCACCTCGATCACGATGTTGCCGCCGTGATGCGCGGCCGACAGCACGAGCTGGCCGACCGCGTCCTTGCCGGCGGCGACGCGCTTGTCGACCGTCTCGATCCCGTGGTCGAGGCTGTTGCGCACGAGGTGGGTGAGCGGATCGATGATCCGTTCGATCAGGCTCTTGTCGAGCTCGGTCGCCTGGCCGAACGTGACGAGCTCGACCTGCTTGCCGAGCTTGCCGGCGAGATCGCGCACGAGCCGCGGGAAGCGGCTGAACACGTAGTCCATCGGCATCATCCGGATCGACATCACCGCTTCCTGCAGGTCGCGCGCGTTGCGCTCGAGCTGCGCCATCCCGTTGAACAGGCGGTCGTGCAGCGCCGGATCGAACGCGCTCGCGGTTTCCGCGAGCATCGCCTGCGTGATCACGAGTTCGCCGACGAGGTTGATTAGCTGGTCGACCTTCTCGACGCCGACGCGGATCGAGCTGCCTTCGGCGCCCGATGCGGCCGCGGCGGCCGGGCGCGCGCGCTTGTCGTCGTGATGCGCGGCGGCCTGCGGCGCATGGTCGGCGTGCGCTGGCTGGGCCGGCTGCGGCGCCGGCGCGGCGGGCGCGGGCGGCGCTGCCGATGCCGGTGCGGCCGGTTGCGCGGCGGCCTGCGGCGCGAAGACCTCGGCGCGCACCGGCTGCGCGGCGGCGGCCGGTTCTGCAGCGGGGGCCGGCTCCACAGCGGATGCCGCGGCGTCATGAGCGGCGGCCGGTGCGGCCGGCGCCGTACCGCGCGCGACGCGAATCTGGCTTTCGTCGATCACGAAGCAGCACACGGCGACGATGTCGTCGGACGGCACGTCCGATTCGACCCACAGCGTCAGGTCGGCGCCCACTTGCTCGCGGCCCACGATCCGGCCGAGGTTGCCGAGTTCTTCGGTCAGCAGCTCCTGGTCCTTCGCGTCGACGCCCACGAGCGTGATCTTCAGGTGCGGGCCGCCTTCGTCCGCGCCGGCATCGGCGGCCGGATGCGCAGCCGCGACGGCCTGCTCGACCACGTGGTCGGGCGCACGAGCGTCGCCGGCGGCCGTCTCCACGGCCGGAGCAGCCGGAGCAGCCGGAGCGACCGGTTCAGCGGCAGCGGCGACCGGCGCGGCAGCGGCAGCCGGCGCATCCGCCCCGCTCTCGGCCTTCAGCCGCTCGAGCTTCGCGCAGATCGTCGCGGCGGCGGCCGCGTCCGGTTCCGCGCTCGCGCGGTAGTCGACGAGCTGGTCGGACAGCACGTCCTTGGTCTCGAGGAACGCGTCGACCATTTCCTTGGTCAGCGTCAGCTCATGGTTGCGTGCGCGGTCGAGCAGCGATTCGAGGATGTGCGTCGTATCGGTCAGCGCGGAAAAGCCGAACGTCGCGGCGCCGCCCTTGATCGAATGCGCGGCGCGGAAGATCGCGGCCAGATCCTCGGGGTCGGGCGAACCGACGTCGAGGTTCAGCAGCAACTGCTCCATCTGCGCGAGCAGCTCGTCCGCTTCGTCGAAAAATGTCTGGTAGAACTGAGTGATGTCGAGAGTCATGCCCGGTCCCGGGTTGAATGCGTCGCGTGAATGTCAGGAGGCGGCCGGTTCGGACAACGTCGCGACCAGGTCGACCAGCACGGCGGGGTCGATCGGCTTCTCGATCCAGCCGGTCGCGCCCGCGTCGCGCGCGGCGTCCTTGAATGCGTCGCTGCCTTCGGTCGTCAGCACGAGGATCGGTGTTTCCGTATAGGCGGTCAGCTTGCGCAGCGCGGCGATCACTTCGAGCCCGCTCTTGCGCGGCATGTTCTGGTCGGTGAGCACCAGGTCGTACGGCACGGTGGCCGCCAGGTCGAAGCCGGCCTCGCCGTCCGGCGCCACCGTCACGTCGTAGCCGGCCTGCGCCAGCGTTGCCTGGAGCAGCGCACGCATGGTCGCGGAGTCGTCGATGGCGAGAATGGTTCGGATCATGTCTGTCTCGGAATCTTTTAAGCGTCAGGGTTTCGGCACGGCGACGGCGGACGCCGCGAGCGCCGGCCGCGCGGCCGGCGCCGGGCCGGCCAGCTGCTGCGCGAGCTGCTGCGAGCCGGCCGCATCGGCCGACAGCGTCGTGGTCGTCGCATCGTCGCGCATCAGCGCCTCTTCGGATTTGCGGTTCAGCACGATCACGCTGATCCGGCGGTTTTCCGGGTCGAGCGGGTCGGCCTTGTTCAGGTTCTGCGTCGACGCGAGGCCGAGCACCCGCAGCACCTTCGCCTCGTCCATGCCGCCGGAGATCAGCTCGCGGCGCGACGCGTTCGCGCGGTCGGCCGACAGTTCCCAGTTGCTGTAGCCGCCCTCGCCGCCCGCGTACGGCACGGCGTCGGTATGGCCCTGGACGATGATCCGGTTCGGCACGTCGTTCAGCGTCTTGCCGATCTCGCGCAGGATGTCGCGCATGTACGGCTCGACGTGGTCGCTCGACATCGCGAACATCGGCCGCTTCTGCGAATCGACGATCTCGATGCGCAGCCCCATCAGCGTGGAATCGATGCGGATCTGCTGCTTGAACTGGCGCAGCGTCGGGTTGGCCTCGATCGCGGCCATCAGCTTGATCTGCAGGTCGTGCAGGCGCGCCTGCTCGAGCCGGTCCTGCGCACCCTGCGCCTGCGACCGGGAATTCTCGTCGCCCGCTTTCGCGAGACGCTCGGCGAGCTGCGTCATGCCGTCGGTGCGGCGCAGCGTGCCGGCGTCGACGCTCGACAGGTCGCGGCCGCCGCCGTTGATGATGCTGGAATCCTGCGAGCTGCGGTCGCCGCTGCCGAACAGCGCGGCCTTCAGCGGCGTGTTGAAGTATTCGGCGATCCCCTTCAGCTGCACCGGCGTGACCGAGCTCAGCAGCCACATCAGCAGGAAGAACGCCATCATCGCGGTCATGAAGTCCGCGTACGCGAGTTTCCATGCGCCGCCGTGGTGACCCTTCTTCGCCGGGGCCACCCGCTTGACGACGATTGCGCGATCCTTGCTCTTGCTCATCGGGGGCTCCGCGTCACTTCGCCTTCACGCGGCGCACGTGCTCTTCGAGCTCGGAAAACGACGGGCGCTCGGTCGAGAACAGCACCTTGCGGCCGAACTCGACCGCGATCGCCGGCGCATAACCGTTCAGCGTCGCGAGGATCGTCACCTTGATGCACTGGAACATCTTGGTCGACTCGGCCACGCGCTGCTCCGCGAGGCTCGCGAGCGGCCCGATCAGCCCGTACGACAGCAGGATCCCGAGGAACGTGCCGACCAGCGCCTGCGCGATCATCGCGCCGAGCACCGCGGGCGGCTTGTCGGCGGACGCCATCGTGTGCACGACGCCCATCACGGCCGCGACGATGCCGAATGCCGGCATCGCGTCGCCGACGCGCATCAACGCATGCGCGGGGCCTTCGCCTTCCGCGTGGTGCGTCTCGATCTCCTCGTCCATCAGGCTCTCGATCTCGAACGCGTTCATGTTGCCGCCCACCATCAGGCGCAGGTAGTCGGTCAGGAATTCGACGATGTGGTGATCGGCGAGGATCTTCGGGTATTGCGTGAAGATCGGGCTCTTTTCCGGATCGTCGATGTCGGCCTCGAGCGTGAGCGTGCCTTCCTTGCGTGCCTTCGCGAGCAGCACGTAAAGAAGCGCCATCAGCTCCATGTAGACATCCTTCGTGTATTTCGAGCCCTTGAAGAGCGTCGGCAGCACGCGCAGCGTCGCCTTGATGGTCTTGCCGCCGTTGCCGAGGATGAATGCGCCGACGCCGGCACCCACGATCATCAGGATCTCGACGGGCTGGATCAACGCGCCCAGATGCCCGCCTGCCAGCGCATAACCGCCGAAGACGGACAACAGCGTCACGAGTGTTCCCACGATAATCAGCACTGCCTGTCCCTCACGAATGACCGGCGGGGAGACCGCCGTTAAACAGGTTTACGGCAGTCGGCAGGAAAACTTTCGCGGCCGCCCGGCGGCGGCCCGACGGTGTTTACCAGCAATTCGCAGACGATTAGCGGGCGATCCGCACCGCCCGGCGCGGCCCGCTCGCGCCCGCCCGGCGGCGCTCAGGCCGCGGCGGCGGCCAGTTCGGCGCGCGCGGCGGCGGCCTTGCGGGTCTTGCCCGCGCGCGACGGCGGCTGGCAAAGGCCGCAGACGAAACCTTGATGCGGATCATGCGCATGCGCGACGAAGTGGCCGCCGCAGCGCGTGCAGGGGGTCATCTGCAGCATCCCCGAATCGAAGAAACGCACGAGCGTCCACGCGCGCGTGAGGCTCAGTGCGGCTTCGTCGCCGGACAGGTTCACGTGCTCCTGGTAGAGCCGGTACGCCTTCACGATCGACTGGATCGGCTCGCAGCGGCCGTGGTCCTGCATGAACCGGTAGATGTTGTAGAACAGCGACGAGTGGATGTTCGGCTGCCACGTCATGAACCAGTCGGTCGAGAACGGCAGCATCCCCTTCGGCGGCGACACGCCCTTCAGTTCCTTGTACAGCTTGATCAGACGATCCCGCGACAGGCTCGTCTCCGCTTCCAGCAACTGCAGCCGGGCGCCCAGTTCGATCAGTTCGATGGCGAGGGTGATTTCCTTCACCTCGATCACGACGCTTTTGCTTGCCATGGTGATAACCGTCCGCTTGACGTGATTCGGATGGATGGCCAGTACGCTGCCCGCCGGCGCGACACGCCGGGACTCAACGCAAGGCGGGGTGATGGATCAGCGGACGCCTTCGACCTGCTGCCCGGCCATCAGGATGGCCGAGTGGGCGTGCGCGACGACATCGCTGCGGCCCTTGTCGGCGAGCGACGACAGCAGCGCGTGATCATCGAAGCGGAAGCGGCACAGCATCTGGTTGGACGCGGCGAGTTTCACGGTCTGTGCGAGCGTGAGGTTCCCGAGCACGTCGGCCAGTTCCTGGGAAATTCCCATGCGGAACATGCCCATCGCCTTGTCTTCCCGCAGCAGGCGTTGCGCGAGGAGGAGGTACGACAGGTTGACCTCTTTGATCTCACTGAGCATTTCGCTGGTAGCGCTCATGATTCCCCCGTTAAAGAGCTTTCTTTGGCCATTCGTGTTATGAAAACGTTTGCTCGCTCGGAGCGCTCTGGGCGCTCGGTCGGCTCGTTTATAGTCTTACAGGGCGAATTTTGGCCAAACGGCATTTATGCCGGTATCAGCGAAGTGGCGTATGCCATGCAGGATTTGTCTGTAAACCGTGTAGGAATTTTTCCGACAAGGCGAATTGAAAGCTTCAATCGCGAAAGCACGTGCCGACGCGGGTTCGGCCGAGATGGATCCAATGGCCCCGGTGCAATGACGAAAGGCTTGCCGGCAAGGCTGCCGGCAATCGGATCGGTAAAAATTATAGTGCTTTTTCACAATGACGCAACAATAGTTGCATCTGTCTCCATTCCTGATTCCGCGCCCTTTTTATCGGGGTTTTTGCGTATTTCATCGTGTAACAAGCCTTAAGTGTTTGAAAAAACACTCGAACCCCTCAGGGCGATATCGATAATGGACTCCAATGGGCGGCGGCGCGAGCCGTGCCGGCCCGCCCCGCAGCTTGCCGTCCGGCGCCCCGCGCACCCCGCCCAGGGCACGGCCACGTACCGCCAACCGCGTGCGTCGGCGAGTTCCGCAACCTTGTACGGGATCCGCACCGGCACCACCGTGCCCCCGGATCAAACAGGAGAACACCCATGCGAATCGCCCAGATCGCGCCGCTTTACGAAGCCGTTCCGCCGAAACTCTACGGCGGCACCGAGCGTGTCGTGTCCTACCTCACCGAGGCGCTCGTCGAACTCGGCCACGACGTGACGCTGTTCGCCAGCGGCGACTCCGTCACGTCGGCGCGCCTCGAGGCGGCCTGGCCGCGCGCGCTGCGGCTCGATCCGTCGATCCGCGATTCGATGGCGCCCCATATGCGCCTCCTCGAGCAGGTCGCCCGGGTCGCGCACGAATTCGACGTGCTGCACTTTCACCTCGACTACCTGCCGTTCTCGCTGATGTCGCGCCTCGACACGCCGTACGTGACGACGCTGCACGGCCGCCTCGACCTGCCGGAACTGCAGCCGGTGTTCGACGCGTTTCCCGACGCGCCGGTCGTGTCGATCTCGAACAACCAGCGCAAACCGCTGCCGCAGGCCGCGTGGGCCGGCACCGTGTATCACGGGCTGCCCGACACGCTGCTCACGCCGCAGCCGGGCGTGAAGCCCGAATACCTCGCGTTTCTCGGCCGGATCTGCCCGGAAAAGCGCGTCGACACCGCGATCCGGATCGCCGCGCAAAGCGGGCTGCCGCTGAAGATCGCCGCGAAGGTCGACAAGGCGGACGCCGACTATTTCAAGGAAGTGATCGAGCCGCTGCTCGGCGAGGCGCACGTCGAATTCATCGGCGAGATCAACGAGGCGCAGAAGCCCGCGTTCCTGTCCGGCGCGAAGGCGCTGCTGTTCCCGATCGACTGGCCGGAGCCGTTCGGCCTCGTGATGATCGAGGCGATGGCCTGCGGCACGCCGGTCGTCGCATTCAACCGCGGCTCGGTGCCGGAAGTGATCGAGGACGGCGTCACGGGCTTCATCGTCGAGGACGTACAGGGCGCGGTCGGCGCACTGCACCGGATCGACAGCCTGTCGCGCACCGCAATCCGGGAACGTTTCGATACGCGCTTCAGCTCGAAGGCAATGGCGCAGCGTTATGTCGAAACTTACGAATCGCTTTGCACGGGAGCGCGCCAGCCGGTATTGCGCCGCGTCGCCGGCGCCTGATACGGAAATTCGCGAAGAAATATTTCGTAATCCAATCCGCGCCGCAATCGGCGCGCCAAACAAAAGAGCCGCATCGAGATGCGGCTCTTTTGTTTGGGGTTTTCGATCATTCGATCAGGAAACGATCGCGGTTTTTACCGACGATCCAATTCGGCGGCTTGCCGCGCCCGCTCCAGGTCGCGCCCGACTTCGGATCGCGGTATTTCGGCGGCAGCGGCGCCTTCTTCGGCGGGCGCCCGCGCTTCGCTCGCTCCGCGAAGCCCAGATCCTGGGCAGTCAGTCCATATTCGGCAATCTTTTGCTGGACTTCGGCAATCACTGCCGCCACTTCCTGGCGGCGCACATCGTCCGCCTGGGCCTGCAGATCCGCGATCTGCGCCTTGAGTTTCGCGTATTGAGACATTTTTCGACTCCCCTTTTGATGATGCGGCCCCGGCGAATCCGGCCGGGACACCAACATCCGTTACGCCATCCGCACTGCCGCCCTGCCCTTCGAAATTAATGCTGCCATCTTTAACCGATTCGACTATATCGAGAATGCGGACTTATTCTAATAAGGGCATTCGTCAGCCATTAAAATTTAACAATCGTTGACCCTCCCCCACCCGATTCATTTCCTATAATCCAGACCAATTCCGGATGACGGTTTAAATGCGTCGCGTCGTCCGGTCGCCTTCAATCCACTTGAACTTGAACGAGGTCCTTACATGAATCTTTCTCAGCGTCTCGCTGCAGAGGCATTCGGCACGTTCTGGCTGGTGCTCGGCGGGTGCGGAAGCGCCGTGCTGGCCGCCGCCTTTCCGGGCCTCGGCATCGGCTTTGCCGGCGTCGCACTTGCCTTCGGCCTGACGGTGCTGACGATGGCATTCGCAATTGGCCATATTTCGGGCTTCCACCTGAATCCCGCGGTGAGCGTCGGCCTGACGGTCGCCGGCCGCTTCCCCGCACGCGATCTCGTGCCGTACATCGTCGCGCAGGTTGTCGGCGCGACGCTCGGCGCATTCGTGCTGTACCTGATCGCGACCGGCAAGCCGGGCTTCGACGTCGTCGGCAGCGGCTTCGCGACGAACGGCTTCGGCGAGCGCTCGCCCGGCCACTACGCACTCGGCGCGGCGTTCATTTGCGAAGTCGTGATGACGGGCTTCTTCCTGTTCGTGATCCTGGGCGCCACCGACAAGCGCGCACCGGCCGGCTTCGCGCCGATCGCGATCGGCCTTTGCCTGACGCTGATTCACCTGATCTCGATTCCGGTCACCAACACGTCGGTGAACCCGGCCCGCTCGACCGGCCCCGCGCTGTTCGTGGGCGGCGAAGCGATCGGCCAGCTCTGGCTGTTCTGGGTGGCGCCGATCATCGGCGCGGCACTCGCCGGGATCATCTACCCGCTGGTCGCGGGGCGTGACAACGCCGTCGACCTGCTGCCGGCATCCGCTCGCACAAGCGAATAAATCACTACGGGGTCAAGCGAGCAGAGCAGCGAGCCTCACGCTGTCCAAGAAGATAGAGGCAGGTAATTTCGACGGGCGCCGCTGGCGCCCGTTTTTCATTTCCACCCGGGCGGGACGCTCAGGACGCGGCGGCGTTGCCTTCGAGCGAGAACAGCGTGCGCAGGTGGCGGGCGACGCCCGCGTCGAAGTTGTTGCCGATCCGCGGGATGTGCGGCAACCGCGCGACCAGGTCGGGGTTCGCGTTGTTCATCATGAACGCATGGCCGGCGGTTTCGAGCAGGTCGATATCGTTCATGTTGTCGCCGAACGCGATGCAGTGGCCGGTGTCGACGCCGAGCCGCGCGAGCACCGAGCGCAGCGCGCGGCCCTTCGACACGTTCGCGGTCATCACTTCCAGGCAGTCGGGCAGCGAGTACGTGACATACAGCGCATCGCCGAAGCGCACGCGCATCTGCTCGGCGACGACCGCCAGATCGGCCGGATCGCCGATGTACAGCACCTTCGCGATATCCGTGCCGTCGTGCGCGGCCATGTCGATCACATCGTAGCGGAAGCCCGAATCCTGGTGGAATTCGAGCAGGTGCGGCGCGTCGCGGTCGATCAGCCAGCCCTGGTCGGTGAACAGGTTGACGATCACGCGGCCGTGCGCACCGACGATATCCGGCTGCACGAGGCCGCGGACGATTGCCGGATCGATGTCCTGCGCGTGGATCGTCGTGTCGTCCGGCGCATGCACGCGCGCACCGTTCGACGTGATCAGGTACGGCCGGATGCCGAGCACGTCGCGAATGCCGGCGACGTCCGCGTAGTGGCGCCCGGTGGCGATCACGAACTGCAGGCCGTCGCGGTCGAGCCGGCGGACGGTGTCGATCGTGTACGGATCGAGCTGGTGGTCGCTGTTCAGCAAGGTACCGTCGAGATCGGTGGCGATGACTTTGTACATGGGACGGAAGAATGGCGCTCAGGGCTCTGCGGAACGGCCATTCTAACGTCGCGCCCGGTTGCCTGCCGGACGGTTCCCGGTCGATCGCCGCCGTCGGCCCGGTTTCGGTGCGCGTTCAGCTGCCCTCGAATGCCTTCAGTTGCTCAGTTGCCTTCCGCCTCGCGCAGCGCCTGCAGCGCGAGCCGCAGCGCGCCGTGCGCCGAATCGTCGAGCGGCGCGCGCAGCCGGGCGGCATGGCGCGCCGGCACGGCCGGAGCCAGTGCGTCCGCCAGGCCGCCGCACAGCGCGACCGGCAGCGCCTGCTGCGGATCGAGCGCGTCGATCATCTTGCCGATCTCGTCGCCCGCCTGCGCGATCAGCGCGCCCGCGACCGGATGCGAACGGTGCGCGAACACGATCGGCGCAAGCCGCGCGTAGATCGTCTGGTTCGCATCGCACGACCACTGGACGAGCGCGTCGCGATCCTGCGCGCCCGTTTCCGCGAGCAACGCGTTCGCGAATGCATCGCGCGGTACGCGTCCGTCGAGCGCTTGCTGCGCATACGCGAGCGCGCGCACGCCGAGCCATGCACCGCTCGCCTCGTCGCCGGACGGAAAGCCGAAGCCGCCCGCGATCCGGCAGGCGCCGGCCGCATCGAGCGCCGCCGCGATGCTGCCGGTGCCGAGCGCGACGATGAGCCCCGGCGCGCCGCCGTGTGCGCCGACGACGGTCGTATACGCGTCGCTCTCGACCGCGAGCGCGCCGAGCGGCGCCTGCGCGCGGAACGCGGCGAGCCACGCGGCATTGTTGACGCCCGCGAGCCCGCAGCCGAGCGCGCACTGCGGCCAGTCGAATGCGAGGCCGGCCCGCGTGAACGCGTCCGCGCAGGCTGCGCCGATCGATGCCCACGCGCGCTCGATGCCGAGCCCGAGCCCCGACGGGCCGCCGCGCCCCTGCGCGAGCTCACGCCCGTGCCGGTCGGCCAGCACCGCGCGCGTGCCCGTGCCGCCACCGTCGATCCCGATCGCAAAAAGTAATGCCGCCATGCCTTCATCCCGCTGATTCGAACAGGCGCCAAGCTTAACCGGATCGGCGCCGCGCGCCCATCTGCCGTTCGGCCGGCTGTTCCGTGAAAAGGGCTTCCGCTATGCTGGCACGATCGAATCGACACTGAAAACGAGGCAGACGATGTCGCAGCGGTGCAACTGGGTGAAGACTGAAGCGGATGCTCACTATCACGATACCGAGTGGGGCGTGCCGTCGCACGACGATCGCCACCTGTTCGAAATGCTGATCCTGGAAGGGGCGCAGGCCGGGCTGTCGTGGTCGACGATCCTGAACAAGCGCGCGGGCTATCGCGACGCCTTTGCGGATTTCGACGTCGATGCCGTCGCGCGCTTCACGCCGAAGCGCATCGAAAAGCTGCTCGAGAATCCCGGTATCGTGCGCAATCGCGCCAAGGTCGAATCGGCGGTCACCAATGCGCGTGCCGTGCAGCGCATCCGGGAAGAACACGGGTCGCTCGCCGCGCTCCTGTGGTCGTTCGTCGGCGGCACGCCGGTCCAGAACGCGTGGCAGTCGTACCGTGACGCGCCCGCGTCGACCGAGCAGTCCGACGCGCTCAGCAAGGCGCTGAAGGCGTATGGCTGCAAGTTCGTCGGTTCGACGATCTGCTATGCGCTGATGCAGGCCACCGGCATGGTCAACGATCACGAGGTCGGCTGCCCGTGCCACGCGCAATGCGCGGCGCTCGGCGGCAAGCAGCCGGCACGCCGGCGCAAGGCGGGCTGACGGCGCGGGCATCCGCCGGCCGCCCATCGTTCGCCGCGGCCATGCGGCGGTTATGCCGGTTATGCCGGCAATTCCGGTCAGGCCGCCGGCTGCCCCCTCACGAAACGATGCTCAACGCGCAACCGCTCACCTGGCGGCGCGCGACGGCGCCGGCGCCGGCGCAACCGCCCGTGCACCGCGTGCGGCCCGCACGCGCGCGCTGCGCTTCTTCACCCAGATGCAGATGCCCGTCACGCTCAGCATCGCGATGACGATCCCGAGCACGCTCACCGCGGCGCGGCCCGCGACGCCAGCGATCCGCCCCGAGTGCAGCGGAAACTGCGCCTGCATGAACAGGTCGCCGGCCGAGCCGCGGCCTGGCACCTGGGTGGCGACGGGCTTGCCGGTCACGGCGTCCCAGTAGAGCCACGCGTTGCCGAGCCCGACGTCGCCGTGCTCGTTGCCGGGCGTGAAGAACCCGACCGCGTAGGCATTCATCGCCGGCGCGAACAGCAGCGCGCCGGGCGGCGCGGCGATCCCCGCGTCGCGCCCGGCCGCGCGCGCGATCTCGACGATCCGCTCGCGCGGCAGCATCGTGCTGCCCGGCGGCGCGGGCGGAAAGTGTTCGGGGTTCGTGTACGGCGTCTCGGCGAGCGGCGACACCAGCGATACCAGCGGCCGCACGACCGGCACGGCGAGATTCATCGAGATCGACGTGACCGCGACGACCAGCAGCAGCCCCCACACCCACACGCCGCCCGAGCGGTGCAGGTCGAACACCAGCGGATAGCCGCCGCGCCGCACGCGGAACACGAACGACTTGCGCCAGCTTTTCAGGTTCGGAAACGCGAGCACGAGCGCGATCAGGCTGTCGATCGCCCACACGATGCCGACGACGCCCATCACCCAGAACCCGAAATTGATCCCGCCATACACCGGCAGGAACAGCGAGTAATGCAGCCGGTAGATGAACGGCATCAGGTCGAGCCGCGCGAGCGACAGCGCGCCCCATTCACGGCGCCCCTGCACCGCGCCGGTCGCGGGATCGACGGCGATCTGGCTGAAGTCGAGCGCATAGGGCTGGCCGGTCGCCGGATCGGTGCGCGGCATCACGCCGGCCTGCAGCGTGTGTCCCGGTTCGATCGCGAGCGGCAGATAAGTCACCTGCACACGCGGGTCGGCGGCCTCGATGCGCGCCGCGAGCGCGAGCGGATCAAGCGGCGCCGCATCGCTGCGTGCGGTGTAGAAGTCCGGGTTCAGCAGCGCGTCGAGCTCGTGGTCCCACGCGATCAATGCGCCGGTCAGCCCCGCGACGAACAGGAACAGCGCGATCGCGAGGCCGAACCAGCGATGCAGGCGGACGAGAAACGGTCGCAGGAACGCGTTCATCGCGCACCGGGCAAAGGGAAAGCGGGCCGGCACGAGCGGCCCCGGATCAACGGAATGCAGGTCATTTGAGGTCACGCGCCGCGCACGAGCGGTGCCGGCCGTCGCTGGCGAGGCCGGATGCCCTTGCACGCGGCATGGAATTGTTGCGCGTTCGACGGGTTTTGATACGATGCGCGACATTTTATCGCAATGCGAATGATTCTTACTTGCATTTTTACTTATCCACGATGACCGTCAGCCTCGCCTGCCCTCCCGTCCGTCCACGTCGCGTGGCCGCCGCCCTTGCCTGTGTTGCCGCGTCGCTCGCGCACGCGGACGATTCGCCCGGCGGCGCCACGGTGCTGCCTGCCGTCAACGTCACCGCCACGCACGACTCGCCGCAGCACCTGACCGACACGGTCTCCACCGGCGCGCTCGGCACGCGCCGCCAGCTCGACACGCCGTTCTCGACGACGATCGTCACGTCGGAGGAGCTCGAGGCACGCCAGCCGTACAAGCTCGGCGACGTGTTCGCGAAGGACGCGTCGGTGTCCGACAACAGCGGCGCGTACAGCGCGTGGGCCAGCTACATGACCGTGCGCGGCATGCAGCTCGACTGGCAGAACGGCTACAAGATCGACGGGCTGCCGTTCGTCACGTACGGGATCACGATGCCGTACGAGCAGCTCGATCGCGTCGAGTTGCTGAAGGGGCTCGGCGGTTTCCTGTACGGCTTCGTGACGCCCGGCGGCGTCGTCAACTACGTGACGAAGCAGCCTGGTGCCGAACCCGTGCGCAGCGTCGACGTGGGCTACCGGAGCACCAATGTGTGGACCGAGCACGTCGATCTCGGCCAGCGCTTCGGGCCGGACGGCAGGTTCGGCGCGCGGCTGAACGCGACGCACGAGGAAGGCAGGACGTACAACGACGGCAACATCCGCCGCGACAGCGTATCGCTCGCGCTGCAGGCGAACCTGACGCGCGACCTGTCGGTGAATGTCGGCGCGCTGTACCAGGATCGCCGCACGACGGGCCAGACGCCGTCGATCTTCACCGGCAGCTATCCAGGCGGCGTGCTGCCCGCGACGATCAGCGGCGGCACGACGAACCTCGGCGGCAAGGACCAGTACCTGAACACGAACCTGCAGCTCTATACGGCCGGGCTGCAGTACCAGCTCGCGCCCGACTGGCAGCTCGACGTCGCGTACAGCTACAGCAAGGCGACGCGCCGCCGCAACGAAAGCACGCTGTACCTGCAGGATGCAGCCGGCAACTACACCGACAGCCGCTACGTCGGGATGGAGGATCACCGCTTCAGCCAGTGGCGCGCGATGGTCGAAGGCAAGGTACGCACCGGGGCGTTCAGCCACCAGATCGTGATCGGTGCGTCGTGGCAGAAGCAGGCGAACGACTATTCGGCGAACAGCGTGTTCGTGCCGCTCGGCGCCGGCAACCTGTATGCGCCGAATCCCTACCGCTACGACAGCCCGCACGGCTTCATCCAGTACCGCACGAGCGAGATCGTGCAGAAATCACTGTTCGCGAGCGACACCGTGCAGCTCTCGGCGCGCTGGTCGGTGCTCGCCGGCGTGCGCTACATGAACTACGAGCAGCGCTCGTTCCAGGCGAGCGGCGCGGAGGATCCCGGCTATCGCCAGAACGGCGTGGTGACGCCGACGTTCGCGGTGATGTTCAAGCTCGCGCCGACGACCACCGCGTACGCGAGCTACGCCGAATCGCTCGAGCCCGGCAGCCGCGTGAACGACGTCTACGCGAACGCCGGCCAGGTGCTCAAGCCGCTGCGCAGCAAGCAGTACGAACTGGGGATCAAGAGCGAGCACGCGCGCTGGAGCGCGACGGCCGCGTTGTTCCGCATCGAGCGCAGCGCCGA
This sequence comes from Burkholderia sp. LK4, assembly GCF_001043615.1. Taxonomy (NCBI): domain Bacteria; kingdom Pseudomonadati; phylum Pseudomonadota; class Betaproteobacteria; order Burkholderiales; family Burkholderiaceae; genus Burkholderia; species Burkholderia sp. LK4. The sequence goes on along the minus strand of NZ_LDUL01000009.1, from coordinate 208,632 downwards.
ATATGCGAACGCGGCGAACGTCTACGTGCAGGACGGAGAATCGGTCATTCAGGGGATCGAGTTCGGTGCGCGCGCGAAAATCGGCGCGCGCTGGAACGCGGGCGTCGACGCGATGCTGCTCGACGCGTGGTACGCGAACGGGATCGGCAACAACGGCAACCGCGTCGCGGGCGCACCGCGTTTCGTGCTCGCCGGCGACATCGGCTATGCGGTGCCCGGCGTGCCGGGGCTGACGCTCGGCGTCGATGCGAAATTCACCGGCGCGACGCCGCTGCGCGCGGCCGGCGGCCTCGACGCCCCGGGCTTTCTCGTCGTCAATGCGGGGGCGCGTTACCTGACGCGGATCGGCCGCCACGACGTGACGCTGCGCGCGTCGATCGACAACGTGCTGAACCGCCGTTACTGGGAATACCAGTACGCGGACTACGTGAAGCCGGGCGACCCGCGCACGGTGAGCCTGAGCGCGAAGATCGACTTCTGAACGCCGCGCCGGCGGCCGCAAGCCGTCGGCGGCCGGCCGGCATGGCCGCACCGCGGCGGCCCCGGGATTTTCCCGAGCCGCAAAAGCAAAACGGCGAAGCGGCTTCTTTCGAAGCTCGCTCCGCCGTTTCGCGGCGAACCGTCAGACGCTCTTAGTGGAGCTTCTTCGGCAGCATCTGGCTGCGCAGGCGCTTGTGCAGGCGCTTGACGGCTGCTGCCTTCTTGCGCTTGCGAACTGCGGTCGGCTTTTCGTAGGACTGGCGTTCGCGCAGTTCAGCGATCAGGCCATTTTTTTCGATAGCACGGCGAAAGCGGCGAATCGCCACTTCGAACGGCTCGTTTTCTTTCAGAAGAATCGTCGTCATGTCGTTCCTAAATTGCTTAAACGGTCAAAAACGTAGCGGCCAAGCGCCACGCACCGGCCATCCGAGCGTCCCCACAAACAGGCGAAACGAGCGGAAATACGGCCTCGGAGGCCGGAAAAGAGAGGCGGAAAGCACCGCGAGTACGCTTCACAAGCCGCGTGCAGCGCCGCGTTTGACTGCCAGCAGACACGCCGAAAACGGCAGAGGCTTGACAGAAATCTCAATTCAGCCCGCCATCATAGCAGGGAATCACAGACAAAACCACCCTTTTGTCGATTGCGTGTGCACAGGCGAACGACTGCGTGCCGGGACCGCTCTCCGGCCCCTTCCATCCGGCATCGCGCCGGGGCGGTCCGAAATGACAAAGAAGGATAAAAAATCGGGCCGAATCTCAACGCGCCCCTCAAGTTTTGTTTTGGTGCGCCGAAATCCTGCTCTGAGGCGGCCAGCAATGAACGAGTGCTTCCGCCGACGCCAAAACGGCTTTCCAGGGCTTTCGGCTTACACAGGAGATTTTTCCATGCTCGGAATTAACAGCAACATCAACTCGCTGGTTGCACAGCAGAACCTCAACGGCTCGCAAAACGCCCTGTCGCAGGCAATCACCCGCCTGTCGTCGGGCAAGCGCATCAACAGCGCGGCAGACGACGCAGCAGGCCTCGCGATCTCGACCCGGATGCAGACCCAGATCAACGGTCTGAACCAGGGCGTGTCGAACGCGAACGACGGCGTGTCGATGATTCAAACGGCATCGAGCGCACTGTCGTCGCTGACGAACAGCCTGCAACGTATCCGCCAGCTGGCCGTCCAGGCATCGACGGGCACGATGTCCTCGACCGACCAGGCAGCACTGCAACAGGAAGTTGCGCAACAGATCCAGGAAGTGAACCGTATCGCGTCGCAAACGACGTACAACGGCACGAACATCCTGAACGGCAACGCAGGCATCGTGTCGTTCCAGGTTGGCGCGAACGTCGGCCAGACGATTTCGCTGGACCTGAGCCAAAGCATGTCGGCTGCGCAGATCGGCGGCGGTCTGGTGCAGAAGGGCCAGACGGTCGGCACGGTGACGGGCTTGAGCCTCGACAGCGGCGGCGCGTACACGACGGCGGCGGCGGCTGTAACGGTTACCGCGATCAACGTGCTGTCGGACGGCAAGGGTGGCTACACGTTCACCGACCAGAACGGCGGCGCCATCTCGCAAACCTATGCCCAGTCCGTGTTCGGCACTAACGCAACGGGCGGCACGGGCGCGGCAGTCGGCACTCTGACGCTCCAAACGAGCGCAACCAGCGTCGGCGGCGCCAGCATGTCGGCAGCGGCGCTCACCGCGGCCACGAACGCAGTTGCGCAGATCAACGCCGTCAATAAGAATGCAACCGTGTCTGCCCTCGACATCAGCACCGTCAGCGGTGCGAACGTCGCGATGGTGTCGATCGACAACGCGCTGCAGACGGTGAACAACGTTCAGGCACAGCTCGGTGCGGCACAAAACCGCTTCACGGCAATCGCCACGGCGCAGCAGGCAGAATCGACCGACCTGTCGTCGGCACAGTCGCAGATCACCGACGCGAACTTCGCGCAGGAAACCGCGAACATGTCGAAGAACCAGGTGCTGCAACAAGCTGGCATCTCGGTGCTCGCACAGGCAAACTCGCTGCCGCAGCAGGTCCTGAAGCTCCTGCAGTAATCGCGTAGCAACCCACGGCCGGGCCCCGCGTAACGCGCGGCCCGGCCGTAGTCACTTGGCGCGCGGGGCCTTGCCCCGCCGCCAGGTCCTTATCCAGAATTTCACGGACTACCCGCCGCACGGAGCACTACGATGTCGACGATCAATCCCGCCGTCACCGCCGCCAACAGCTCGGCCAACAGCGCGCTGCAACAGGCTGCCCAATCGATCATCAGCGGATCGACCGGCAACTCGTCGATGGACGTCAACTCGCTCGTGACGGCGCTCGTCAATGCGAAGACCGCCGGCCAGACCGCCGCGCTCAGCGCGCAGCAGGCCAGCGACAACACCCAGATTTCCGCGTACGGCGCCCTTTCGGCCGCGCTGAGCGCACTCCAGGCCGGCGTCACGACACTGTCGAACGGCTCGCTGCAAAACACCTTCACCGCCACCGCGAGCGGCACCGGCCTGACCGCGACCGCGGGCGCCGGCGCCGTCGCCGGCAGCTATTCGGTCGGCGTCACGCAGATCGCGACGTCGCAGTCGCTGTCGTCGGCCGCGTTCGGTGCGTCGACGGCGCTCGGCACCGGCACGATGACGCTGTCGCTCGGCAGCAAGTCGTTCACGGTCAACGTGGGCAGCAACAACAACACGCTGTCCGGCATCGCCGCCGCGATCAACAACACGACCGGCAACCCGGGCATCGTCGCTTCCGTCGTCAACGGCAGCGACGGCGCGCACCTCGTGCTCAGCTCGACGCCGACCGGCGCGGCGAATGCGATCAGCGTAACGGTCAGCAACGTGACCGGCGACAACGGCCTCTCCAGCCTCGGCGTCACGTCGACGGCCAGCACGACGGGCGGCCAGTCGTCCATTGCATCCGCCAACAGCAGCGCTGCCTGGAAGCAAAGCACGGCCGCGCAGGACGCCGCCTTCACGATCAACGGCATCGCCGCGACGAGCGCGAGCAACACCGTGACGGGCGCGATCACCGGCGTCACGCTGAACCTGACCTCGGCCGCCGTCAGCGGCACGCAGCCGCAAACGCTGACGGTCGCCACCGACACGAAGACGCAAGCGTCGGCGATCAACAACTTCGTGACGCTCTACAACACGCTCGTCACGACGATGGGCTCGCTGTCGAGCTTCACGGCCGGCGCGTCGTCGCAAGGCCCGCTGCTCGGCGACTCGACGCTGAACACGATCCGCAACGCACTCGCGTCGGTCGTCGCGGGCGGCGTGAGCAGCAACGGCTCGACGGTCAACCTCGCGTCGATCGGCGTCACGCTGCAGGCAGACGGCACGCTGCAGGTCGACAGCACCGCGCTCAACTCCGCACTGCAGAACAACCCGACCGGCGTCGCGTCGCTGTTCAACTCGACGAACGGGATCGGCCAGCAGCTGACGAAGGACATCACGAACTACACGCAGACGGGCGGGCTGATCGCCGCACGCACGACCGCGCTCAACAACGACCTGAAAAGCGTCGCCACGCAGCAGACGAACCTGTCGAACTACGTCGCGCAACTGACCAGCCAGTACCAGGCGCAATTCACCGCGCTCAACACGCTGATGGCGACGATGAACAGCAACTCGCAGTACCTGACGCAGCTGTTCGGCGGCACGAACAGTGCCGGCGCGCTGTCGAGCAACAAGAGCTGACCGCTGGCCGGACAGGAGAGCCACGATGGAACAGACCGAACTGATCGCCCAGCTCGACGCGCTCACCGACGCGATCGAACATGCGGCCGCGATGGCCGACTGGATCGAGGCGGCGCGCCTCGTCGACCTGCGCGAGCCGCTCGTTGCGTCGCTCGCGGCCGATCAGCCGCCGGCCGGCATCGCCGCGATCCGCCGGATTCAGGCCAGCAACGCGCGCATCTTCGCCGATGCGCAACGCGCGCAGCAGGAGCTGACCAACGAATACCAGGCGGCGATGGGCCGCGTGCAGGCCGTCGGCCAGTACCAGAGCATCGCGAGCCGCTGACGCGCGCCTGGCGCCGCATCATTGGCGGCGCACCAACCTGACAACAAGAACTACGCGCTGATGTGAGGGCGTGCTCGTTCGCCTCCGCCCGCCTTGTGCGGGCGTTTTTTTTGGGTGCCGCCAGTCGCGCCGCCCGGCCCCGCGGCGGGCCGTTCAATCGGCCAAACTGACCAGGCTTTTACCGTCATCTCATGGCATCGGCGCAGCGGCGCGCTACCCATAATGGTATCGACCGACTTTCCGCAGATTCCATCATGCTCTCGCTCGACCTGTCCGCCTCCGCCACGCTTACGCCCGAACAGCAGCTTGCGCAGGACATTGCGCTCGTCATGGGCAACGCGCTCGAGCGCCATCGCAGCGGCGCGTTCGAAGACGCCCGGGCGCTGTACGAGGCCATCCTCGACGCGATGCCCGCGCATGGAGATGCGCATTACAACCTCGCGGTGCTGCTGGCCGATATGGGCCAGGCGGCTGATGCGGTACCGCATTTCGAAGCCGCCCTCGGCGCAAGCCCGGACAACGGCTACTACTGGGTCAGCTACATTCACGCGCTGCATCGCAGCGGGCAGACGGCCGCCGCGTGGATCGCGGTCGAAATCGCGCAACAACGCGGCGTGCACGGGCCCGCGCTGAACAGCCTGATCGCCCAGTTGGCGTCACCCGATATCGTGCTCGCAACTGCAGCGGTCGCGACCGCCCCAAGCGGCATCGACGCGGCGATCGTCCTGGAAACCGCGGCCGGGCGGAGCGACTCCGGCAAGTCTGCCCGCCGCCCCAATCAGACGCTGCTGCAAAAGCACGCAGCGCTGTTCGCCAAGAACAGGCACGCTGAAGCCACCGCGCTTGCGCGGAAACTGGTCGCCGACTACCCGGAAGACGGCGCATGCTGGCGCGCGCTGTCCGCATCGCTTCACCGGGAAGGCCGCTTCGCGGAGATGATCGAGGCAGGCTTTCGCACGGTCGAACTGCTGCCGGATGAAGTCCTCGTGCGCATCCTGCTCGCGGATACGCTACGGGCGATGAACCGTCTCTCGGAAGCCGACGAGCAGTGCACGCGCCTGTACCAGCTTCAGCCCGATCACCAGGAGGCCATGCGGATTCGCGGTCTCGTGCTGTTCGCGCTGCGCCGCACGGATGAAGCGCTCGCGGCCTGTCGGCGCGCGGTCGAACTCGCGCCCGGTGCGGCCGCGCCGTGCGGCACGCTCGGCTTCGTGCTGCTCGAACTGGGTGCAACGCAGGAAGCGATAGGCTGGCTGAGGCGCGCGATCGAAATCAACCCGACCGACAGCGTCACTCACAGCAGCATGCTGTTCAGTATCGCGCACAGCACCGAATTCGATCCGCAGGCACTCGTGGCGGAGCACCGCAAGTTCGGCAAGCGCTACGACAATCAAAAGCGCAAGCGCGCGGCCGTGTTCTCGAACCCCCGCGATCCGGCGCGCAAGCTGCAGGTCGGCTTCGTGTCAGGCGACCTGTTCAGCCACGCGGTCGCCTCCTACGCGGTGCCCGTGATCGAGCATCTCGCGGCCGACCCCGGCATTGCGATGCACTTCTATCACAATCACTTCGAGGAAGATCACACGTCGGAACGCTTCAAGGCCCACGCGACGACCTGGCGCAACGTCGCCGGCATGAGCGACTCGGCCTTCCTCGAACGCGTGCGCAACGACGGCATCGACATCGTGATCGACCTGTCGGGCCATACCGGCCGCAACCGGCTCGTTGCGCTGGCGCAGCGCGCCGCGCCGGTTCAGGCATCGTGGATCGGCTATCCGGCCACGACCGGCCTCGCCGCGATGGACTACTACCTGACGGACCGCTTCGTCGCGCCGCACGGCGCATTCGACGACCAGTTCGTCGAGCAGATCGTGCGGCTACCCGCGATCGCGCCGTTCATGCCGCCGCCGAACTGCCCGCCCGTCAACGTGCTGCCGGCGCTGCACAACGGCTATACGACGTACGCCAGCTTCAACCGCCTGAACAAGCTGAGCCCGCACGTGATCCAGGTCTGGGCACGCGTGCTGCACGCGGACCCGACCGCGCGCATGGCGCTCGGCGCGCTCGACAACGACCGCGACCAGCAGACGCTGACCGAATGGTTCGCGGCCGCGGGCATCGACGCCAACCGCCTGACGTTCCACCGGCGCTCGAACATTCCCGTCTACATGCAGCAGCATCACGGCGTCGACCTCTGTCTCGACGCGTTCCCCTACACCGGTTCGACGACCACGCTGAACGCGCTGTGGATGGGCGTGCCGACCGTGACGATCCCCGGCGCGACGATGGCCGGGCGCGGCAGCGCGGGCTGGCTGCAGCACGTCGGGCTCGACGCGTACATCGCGACGGACGAGGACGACTTCGTCGCGAGGGCGCTGGCGCTCGGCCGCGACACCGCCGCGCTGCAGGCGCTTCGCGCCGGCCTGCGCGCGCGCTGCGGAGAGTCCGCCGCGTTCCGGCCGGCTGTCGTCGCGGCCGGGCTGTCGTCGGCGCTGCGCACGATGTGGACCCGCTGGTGCGCGGGCGAACCCGCGACCGCATTCGACACGCCGCTGTTCGACGACATGACCACCGCACAGGCCGCGGCAGAGGCCTGAACCTCACGTCAGATCGAGAGAGACCATCATGACCGCCAGCCTGCCCGCGTCGTCCGTCGCGCAACTGCCGCACGAACGCATCTACGTCACGCAGCCGCACCTGCCGCCGCTCGACGAATTCCTGCCGTACCTGGAGAAGATCTGGGAGAGCCGCACGCTGACCAACGGCGGCCCGTTCCACCAGCAGTTCGAGCGCGCGCTGTGCGAGTATCTCGGCGTGCCGCACCTGTCGCTGTTCGCGAACGGCACGCTCGCGCTCGTCACCGCGCTGCAGGCGCTGCGCATCAACGGCGAAGTGATCACGACGCCGTATTCGTTCGTCGCCACCGCGCATTCGCTGCTGTGGAACGGCGTCAAGCCGGTATTCGTCGACGTCACGCCCGGCACGCTCAACCTGGACCCCGCGCGCATCGAGGCGGCGATCACGCCGCAGACCACCGCGATCATGCCCGTGCACTGCTACGGCAATCCGTGCGACGTCGAAGCCATCCAGAAGATCGCCGACAACTACAACCTGCGCGTGATCTATGACGCCGCGCATGCGTTCGGTGTGCAGAACACCACCGGCAGCGTGCTCACCCACGGCGATCTGTCGGTGCTGAGCTTCCACGCGACGAAGGTGTTCAACACGTTCGAAGGCGGCGCGATCATCTGCCCCGACGCGAAGACCAAGCAACGGATCGATCACCTGAAGAACTTCGGTTTCGTCGACGAAGTCACGGTCGTCGCGCCCGGCATCAACGGCAAGATGAGCGAAATCAACGCCGCGTTCGGGATGCTGCAATTGCAGCACATCGACGGCGCACTCGCGCGCCGCCGCGAAATCGACACGCTGTACCGCACGCTGCTCGCCGACGTGCGCGGCATCCGCTGCGTGCCGCTCGGCGGCCAGACCGTCGCGAACCACGCGTATTTCGCGATCCTCGTCGACGAAGACTACCCGCTCGATCGCGACGGGCTGTACCGGAAGCTGCGCGACTACGACGTGTACGCGCGCCGCTACTTCCATCCGCTGATTTCGGAATTCCCGATGTACCGCGGGCTGCCGTCCGCCAACCGCGACAACCTGCCCGTCGCGACCGAGGCCGCGCGCAAGGTGCTGTGCCTGCCGATCTACCCGGCGCTCACCGACGACATGGTCCGCCGTATCGTCGAGCTGATCGCGCGCTGACGCGCGACGCCTACAGGTAACGCTCGCCGGCCGCGCGCGCGCGGATCCGGCGGGCCGGGTTGCCGTACACGACGGTGTACGGCTCGACGTCGTGCAGCACGACCGCGCCCGCGCCCACGACGCCGTGCTCGCCCACCGCGATCCGGTGCCGCAGCATCGCGCCGAGGCCGATCGCCGCGCCGCGGCCGATCCGGCAGTTGCCGCCCGTGACGACGCCTGGCGCGAGGCTCGAGAAATCCTCCATCGTGCCGTCGTGATCGAGCGACGCGTTCGTGTTGACGATGCACCCGTTGCCGATCGCGCAGCACGGATTGATCACCGCGCCGGCCATCACGACCGTACCCGCGCCGATCGTCGACGCCTTGCCGATGCGTGCGGCCGGATGCACCGCCGACACGCACGGCAGGCCTGGCACGAGCGCCGCGAGAGCGGCCGTCACGTTCTCGCGCGCGTGGTTGTCGCCGATGGCGACCAGCAGCCCGGCGATGCCGTGCGCACCGACCAGATCCGGCAGGTCGCGTTCGGCGCCCAGTACCGCGTAGCCGAGGGTCTCCTCGCCGCGGGGCCGGAACGAATCGATCAGCCCGGCGATCCGGTACCGGCCAGCCTGTTCGACGATGTCGATCACGACCTTGGCGTGACCGGACGAGCCGACGATGACGATGTTTTCCACAAGGGCCTCGATTGATCTGAAAGCAGGGGCGGCCTTGCCGCGTTCCCCGCAGTATGCCGCGTCGCCGCACCCGCGCGGCGCGCGCCGTCACGTCAGACGACCTGCGCCGTCTCGTCCGCCGTCACGCGACCCGCTGCGAAATGCGCGGCAAACGCCGCACGCACGCGCTCGGCCATCCGGATCCAGCTTTCGTCGCGCCCGCGCCGGAACAGCCGCACCGTGCCCGGATACCACGGCGAATCGTCGCGGCCGTGCATCCAGCGCCAGTCCACGTCCTGATTCGGCAGCAGCACCCAGCAAGGCTTGCCGAGCGACGCGGCCAGATGCGCGGTGGACGTGTCGACGCACACCACGAGATCGAGTTGCGCGACGATCGCGGCCGTATCCGCGAAATCGTCGAGCTCCGAGCCCAGATGCAGCAGCGGCAGGCCGCCCGGCGGCTGACGCGCCTCGTCCTCGCCCTGCCCTTTCTGCAGGCTCACGAAATTCACCCCCGGCACGCTCCACAGCGGCGTCAGCAACGCAAGCGACGGCAGCGAGCGGTGCGCGTCGTTGTGATGCTTCGGGTTGCCTTTCCATACGAGCCCGACGCGCGGGCCGGCCGGCAATACATCGAGGCGTGCGCGCCAGCGCGCGACGCGGGCCGGATCGGGCGCGAGCCGCACCGGCGGCGGGATCGTGTCGAGTGTCGTGCCCGAGTGCATCGGCGCGCTCAGCAGGCTCGTCCAGTAATCGAACTGCGCGGCTTGCGCCGTCGCCGTCTCGTGATCGAGCACCGCGTCGACGCCGTCGACCGTCGCCATCAGCCGATGCAGCGCGGGCTGACACGCGAACACCACGCGCGCCGCGTGCCGCGCCCGGAATTCCGCGAAATAGCGGCTGAACTGCAGCATGTCGCCCAGGCCGTCTTCCTGCCAGACGAGCAGCGTCTTGCCGGCGAGCGGTTCGCCCTGCCACTGCGCGCACCGCAGCACCTCGCGGGTCCGGCGGTGCACGAACGCCGCTTGTTCGTAGCGTGATTCGTAGCGCCGCCAGCCTTCTTCGAACCGGCCCAGGCCGAGCAACAGCGTCGCCAGGCCGAAACGCGCATCGCCATAGTCCGCACGCAGTTCGAGCGCGCGGCGGTACGCGCGTTCGGCGTCGTCGTGGCGGCCGGCATGCGCGAACGTGGTGCCGAGGTTGTAGTGCACTTCGGCCATGTCCGGAGCGAGCGACAGCGCGTCGGCGAACACGGCCATCGCTTCGTCGTGGCGCCCCTGCGCGCGCAGGACGCAGCCGAGATTGTTGTGCGGCTGCGGCAGGCCGGGACGGCAACGGATCGCGTCGCGATAGGCCGCTTCGGCTTCCGGCAGGCGATCGAGGTTCTGCAGCGCGACGCCGAGGTTGTAGTGCGCCTCCGGGTGATCCGGGCACAGCACGAGCGCCCGGCGGCTGGCGGCTTCCGCTTCCGGCAACCGCTGCATGTCGACGAGGATCGCGCCGAGATTGGCGTGCGCGAGCACGAAGTCCGCTCGCACGGTAATCGCGAGCCGGTAGGCGAGTTCCGCTTCGGCGTGGCGGCCGAGCACACGCAACAGGTTGCCGAGATCGGCCAGCACGTCGGCCGACTGCGGCTCGATCAGCAGCGCCTGCCCGAATGCCTGCTCGGCTTCATCGAGCCGGCCGAGCGCTTCGAGCACCTTGCCGAACCGGTGATGGTGCGACGCCCGCAACGGCGTGACGGACGCAAGCTGCCGGCGCAGGAGTGCCTCGGCATCGGGCAGGCGCCCTTGCGACACGAGCAGCGCGCCGAGGCCGTCGCAGGCCGGCTCGAACGCCGGCATCGCGTCGATCGCGCGCCGCCACCATGCTTCCGCGTCGGCCAGCCGGTTCAGGCCGAGCGCGCAGACGGCCGCGATGTGCAGCGCCGCGACTGCCGGCGCCGGCCGGTCGAGCAGGGGCGCGACGAGCGACAGTGCGTCGGCGAACTGTCCGTTCTGGCACTGGGTCGCCGCGTGTTGAACCAGCGCGGATTCGTCGGAAGCAGGGGTCATGTCATGCGGCGCCTCGCGGCGCGCGGCGCGAACGGACGGTCAGACGGACGCCGGCACGGCGGCCGGTTGGCCCGGCTGGCTGACGGCCCGGTCCCTGGCTTCCTGGAGCGCTGCGAGCGTGTCGAGTGCGCGCTCTTCGTCGGCGGTGAGATCGACCAGAAATGCGTCGTTGTTCTGCTTGATCCAGTCGAGCGGCATGTCCCACCACGCGAGCTGCAGCAGTCGTTCGCGCACTTTTTCCGTGAAGCGGAAGCGAATCAGACGGGCCGGCGAACCGGCATAGATGCCGTACGCCTCGGTGCGGAAATTGGGCGGGATGACGGCCCGCGCGCCGATCACGCATCCGCTCTCGATCTGGCTGCCACCGAGAAACAGCGCTTCGTCGCCGATCCAGACGTCGTTGTGGATCACGGTGTCCGCGTATTGCGGTATCGGCGGATTCTCGAGGCCGTTACCATAGACGCTGAAAGGGCTCGTGGAAATGGTCCGGATCTCGTGCTGGCCATTCAACAGGAATCGCAGACGCATTCCGCCTGCCACGTGCTTGCCGATCACGAGTTTCTGAACGCCCTGATCGTACTTTGCGATCGAACCCACACCGATCGACGAGCACCGGCCGATATGAAACGTACCGACCTGCGCCTCTTCATCGACCCAGGTGCGGAAAAAATTGTTCGGAATCGCCGAAAAGGCGCCATCCCGGTAGCCGAGCACGATGAAATGCTTCGCCCACGGATGGTCAGGCAGCACGCCAATACAATCGTCGGAGGTCGTAACGTTCATTCGCGGTCGCAAGTGTGCCGGTGCGGCGGCTCGATGCCGGGCCGCTCGAAACGGCGGTGGAAAACGTCGCGGCACATCGGCCACGAGCATGGACGATGCAGTATAGAAAGCCGGCGACGGTAGCCGACATCGAATAAGAACGGCGTTCTGGCTTCTGTTCCGGAGATAGGGACTGGTGGGGTCTCGCGTCCGCGGCCCGGCTGCGCCGCGCGTGCGCGTGGAATTGCCGTCGCCGGCCGATGACGGGCGCGTGCATCATTCGGCGCTCGGGCATTGGCGCCCGGTTTTCCTTCGTGATGCTCACACGTCGGCGGAGGCGTCGCTTCGATCCGGCCGGCACGTTCCGTCACCGGAGCCGGCCGCCGTGGCGATGTGCTGCCGCCGCCTTCACCAACGGTGTGCGCCGCTCACTCTCCCGCACTCAATTACTCGACGAACACCCGCCGCAACTACTCGAACTGCACGAGCTGGAACTGCACGAACTCGACGAACTGCAGCTCGACGACGAGCAACTGCTGTCCGATGCATCGAACGCACTGCCGCTACCCGCTTTCAGCGCGGCGAGGGACGACATCCGCGACGCGGTCTGCACGGTTTGCGAATACACCGACCAAGCGGTGCCGGCCAGCGCACCCGCACCGAACAGCGCGGCAGTCCACAGCAACGGGTCCGTGTCGTCGCGTTCGCGGTCCTGCGCCTGCTGCGCTGCGTGCGCATCGGGTTGCGAGGGTTGCGGGCGCTGCGGATTTCGCGCGGCACGCGGATCGTGCGCGATCCGGCGCGCAAGCAGCGCGGCCCGCCCGGCAGCCGTCGCCCCACCGCGCCCGAAACCGGTCAGCCGCCGCACGACGATCCGGTACGCGACCGCGAACACCACCATGCAGACCGCGAGCAGCAACACGGGTCGCCCGCGGCTCAGGCCGATCGCGAGTTTGGCGGCCCCCGTGCCCAGTACGATCAGCACGATCGCACGCGCGGCCAGGCGCGACGCGCGCATCTCGCCGGGTGCCCACAGCCAGCCTTGTGCGCGCATTCCGTCGACGACCTCCTGCGCATACCCGGCGAGTCGCTTGCGAAACACGTCGTAGCTCACGGTGCCGGACGGCTGCTCCTTGAGCCACGCGCAGTGGTCGTCATGGCGCCCCGCACGTTCCATGTCGGCGATCTGCACGCAGCCACCCTGCCCGGGGGCGGTCCACAGGTCGACCGCACCCGCCTGCGCGAGCGACATCGTCACGACCTCGGCGACCCGTGCTTCGCCGCCGGTGAGATAGGCGACTTCGTCGGTGCTCAGGTCGGCCGACGCCTTGCGCGTACGCCCGCCCCAGCGTCGACAGCGGAACTCGATCGCCTGAAGCACGACGATCAACAACAACGCGACGACACACGCAGGCACATAGAACGCGAGAAACTGCGGCCCCGCGTAGTTCAGCACGTTGAAGTCCTGCGCCGATGCGCAGGTCGCCGCGACGCTCGCGGCGGCGGCCGGCCACGCGAGTTTCGGCAGCCGGTCGCGCCAGGTTCTGCGCGCCTGCACGGCGGCAGGCGAATTCGCGTCCCCCGCCCCGTTCGCGGCCGACGGTTCCGGGCGCGGCGATCCGGATGCGGCACGCAAGTCGGCTGGCCGCGGCCAGATGGACTCCGGCGGCTCGCAGCCGAACAGCCGGCGATAGCTGTCCAGCGTGTCGCGATAACGCTGCGCGTACACGGCGGCCTCGTCCGGCGCGCCCGTGCCGGGCATGTGATGCAGCCGCGCGCGCAGCACGCCGGCGCAGAAGACGTCCCAGTATTCGAGCGTGTATTGCAGGTGGAAATGCCATGCGGCATCGACCGCGACCGACGGCGTGACCGGGTGTCCGGCCGCCTGCGCGAGAAACGCGAAGCGCTTGTATTCGTCGATCACGGCCAGCGCGTGCGCATGCGACCAGCCTTCGGCTTCGGCAAGACGCCGGCTGTACGGTAGCGGCGCGTTCGGGTCGTCAGGGGAATACGCGTGCAGACGCGCGAGCAGCGCGTGCTGCGCACCGGTCAGCGCGCGGGCATCGACTGCGGTCGAGGTAGACGGAATGGCAGCCATCGGGAGTCGGCGCGATGCGCGGACGGCCGCCGCGATCGACGCTTGGAGTTGTCGTTGCGGGGGATTCTCGCACATCGGCGAGGCGGCGCGACGGCGTGCCGGCCACCTGCATGCGGGGCCGCTCGCCGCGTTGCGCCGCGGGTCGGAAAGTCAGAAATCGAGCTGCGCGATCGTGATGTCGAGCGCGGCCGCGACCTTCTTGCGCATCGACTTGCGCAGCTTCCCGCGCTTTTCCTGTTTGGCGTAGTCCGAGCGACTGATGCCGATCCGCCGCGCGACCTCGGCCCGCGTCAGGCCGAGATGCTCGCGCCACGCGCGGGCTGGCGAGCTTCCGTCGAACACGACGCGCGTCACGAGCTCGTGCGGAATCAGGTCACGTGCGGCGCACCGCTGCGCAAGATAGTCCGCGTACGGGATCACGACGAAGGCTGGCGCGCCGTCCGGGCCGTTGATGATCTGGACTGGGAGGGATTTGCTCATGCGGTGATCGCGGCGCCGGCTTCCGGGCGGCTGTTCGTCGTTTCGGTCGACATGCTCAGTCGGTGTTTCAGGCGGGCTTCGGGTGCGTCGAACGACATCGGTGCAAGGTTTCGCTCGGTCGGACGCGTGCGTTCGGAAACCGCCACGCTGATGGCAGGCCGAAATATTACTGCAAGCGGAGAAATGGTGATGCGGATGAGACGGCGAAACCACCGAACGCCTGAACAGGCATGTTTTGGCGCGCCCGGCTGGGATCGAACCAGCAACCCCTGCCTTCGGAGTTTTACCGGCACACCAAGACCCTTTACAAATCAATGCCTTACACGACTCGCAATCAGCAAAACCAAGGCTAATCAAGGTCAATCAGGGCTGTCCAAGCTCACCCAAACTGTAATTTCACTGTAGTGGCAGTCCCCAAGAATATGTGCCACCCCGTTCTGCCAGTGTTTCCGACAGGGTGCCCCCGAATTCCGCGCGTGCCACCTGCCCAGATGGCTTTCCTGCGGGGATTCTGCGTGACGTCAGCGTGCGACCGGGCGATTCAGTGCAGCACTGAACCTTGTTAAGAACGCGTTAATGGTGAGATGGCAAAATGTTGTTGCCCGCCACCATAGCCATTCAACAATGCCGACAACTTCTCGCTCAATTACCGCACGCCCCATCATTCCGCGCACGGTCTGGGCGCTAGGTTTCGTCAGTCTTTTGATGGACCTCTCATCCGAACTCGTACATGCGCTGCTGCCCATCTACCTCGTCACAACGATGGGTATGAGTGTTGCCGCGCTCGGCATACTGGAGGGGGCAGCGGAAGCGACCGCGATGATCGTCAAGATTTTCTCTGGTGCAATCAGCGACTGGCTAGGCCGCCGCAAAGGACTCTTGCTGTTGGGCTACGGCCTCGCAGCCCTCACGAAACCACTGTTTCCACTGGCAAGTGGCCCAGGAATAGTCGTCACCGCCCGTCTTCTCGACCGGGTGGGCAAGGGTATTCGTGGCGCGCCGCGCGACGCACTTGTCGCCGACGTGGCCCCGCCAGAAATTCGCGGTGCGTGCTTTGGCCTTCGACAGTCGATGGACACTGTCGGCGCATTCGTTGGGCCCCTGGTTGCAATAGTCTTGATGCTATGGTTCGCCGATCATATTCAGGTAGTCCTGTGGTTTGCCGTTGTACCGGCATTCCTCGCGGTAGCGCTCATCGTATTCGGCGTCCGGGAGCCGGACACTCCCAACTCGTCGGGTCGGTTTCGCTCGCCATTGCACTGGCATGCACTACGAGAATTCCCGGCCCGTTACTGGATTGCCGTTGTTATCGGTGCAACCTTCACGCTAGCGCGGTTCAGTGAAGCCTTCCTGGTGCTCCGTGCACAGCAGACTGGTCTCGACCTTGCGTGGATTCCGGCTGTAATGGTTGTGATGAGTCTGTCCTACGCGGCTTCGGCCTATCCGATTGGAATACTGTCGGACCGCGTCGATCCGCGAGGGCTTTTGGCAAGCGGCTTGATCCTGCTGATCGCTGCAGACGTTCTGCTAGGAATAAGCAGTTCCCGGATAGCCCTGTTCGTTGGCGTGGCACTGTGGGGGCTACATATGGGCTTCACGCAAGGAATCCTGGCGGCGATGGTGGCCGAGGCCTCTCCAAACTCGCTGCGTGGCACCGCATTTGGAGTATTCAACCTCGCGAGCGGTATTTGCATGCTCTTGGCTAGCGCACTCGCCGGGTGGCTGTGGGAGCGATACGGTGCGCCGACCACATTCTTCGCAGGCGCCGCTCTGGTCATCGCACCATTGGTGATGTGCTGGTTTGCGCCCCAGCAAACCAAACTGTGATGACACATGGCGCGACCCCTGCCCCGATTCCCCAGTAAGCTGCCGACTGGCTCGACCGCATAACCAAGGCGCATAAAACTGCATAACTAAATCGCCCCCCCGATCGCGTCGCGACACGCGCCGGGCGGCCCCAAGCACCGGGCGCATGAGTGCATAAAAACCGTTCAATTTTGCGGGCAGGTGGAGCGGGGTCACAACTGCGCGCGCCGGGTCTGAATCGTCATCCGAGGGTCAGGGTCCGGCCCTTGGAACATCGCATCCAACGCGACAGGCGGCCCGCCACGGCCCTGCGGCGGGCTCGCCCGACCCTTGAGGTGCGTCGTGGCGGCGGCCGCTCTGAGGCGCCCAAATCCGCTGAGGCCACGCAAAGGCGCCGGACGCAAAAAAGCCGCCGGCACCGAAGTGCCTGGCGGCTTTTTGCTGCCGGCCGACCGCTCGTCAGACGTCGAGCTGCGCGTCCGTGATGCCGAGCGCAGCGGCGATCTTCTCGCGCGTCGACTTGCGCAGCTTCTCGCTGCTCTCCTGTTGAGCATAGGCCGACTGGCTGATGCCGAGCCGCGTCGCGACTTCGGCCTGCGTCAGCCCGAGATATTCGCGCCACGCGCGCAAGGGCGTTGCCCCGTCGACCGTTGCGCTTACGACAGCATGTGGAATCAGGTCGCGCTCTTCGTCACGCTGCGCCATGTATTCCGCGTAGGGGATCACCACAAAGGCCGGCGCACCGTCCGGCCCGTTGATGATTTGGATGTTAGTACGTGCGTTCATCGCGTTTCTTTACCTCCTCGATATCGACTACCTTGACCTCGCCGTCCCAGTTGAACAGAACCCGGTAGTTGCCGACCCTGAGCCGGTAGCCATACTCGTGATTCGTCAGGGACTTCACGTTGTGGCAGTTCGGCATGGCTTCCAAGGTACCTACGCTGTCACGAATGACCGTCTGGACTTGGCGATCCAGCTTACGCAGTTGCTTGAATGCTTTTGGGGTCCATTTGATCGAGTTCATGTGAAAGATTATAAGTTTTAATATAAGTTTCCACAAGTGTTTTATAAGTTATTTTCGCAGCGGGCGCGAGCGCTTCGGAAACGGGTATTCCGGCCGGTACCGCTGTACAAACGCGTCGCATTGCGCGTCCGTCAGTTCATCCAGCCCGATCGCCCGGACCCAGAACGCGCAGCCCGAGACTGCAATCGCGCGCACGTGCTCGGCGCCCGGCTGGAAGCACACGGCCGTCCTGTCGCTACCCGCGACGTATCCGCTCCAGTGCTCGCATGTCCAACACGGCCGGCCGTCGAGCTTCGGGATGAATACGCCATAGCCTGATCGTACGCTTCCCATCACACATACCTGTATATTTATACAGTGTAGCTGCGCGCATCGATTCCCGATACGGTGCAATCGGTTGCGCCAGTCGGACAGGAAAAGGGGACAGTGATGTGCACCAACTACAAAGCACCGAACGAAGATCCGGGCATCAACGAGCTGAAGATCGGCATCGGCGACCTGTTCCGCCGCGATCCCTGGGATGTCGACGTATGGCCCGACTACCGGGCACCTGCCGTGCTTCCAGACGGCGACGGCTCCGCCGTCACCGACGCCGTGTTTGGCTTCTGGCCGAAATTCATGCAGCCGGACAAGTTTGACGAGAACGGAAAGAAGCAGAAGAAATTCGACACCGTCAACGCGCGCGGCGAAGAGGTCGCAGAGAAACGCCTGTATCAGCGCGCGTGGCGCGAGGGCCAGCGCTGCCTGATCCCTGCGCAATATGTCGTTGAACCGTCATATCCTCACGCGACGCAGAAAGCCGGCGGCGGATGGGATCGCGGCCCATGCGTGTGGCAGCGGATCGGCCTTGCTGACTGGAGCGCTTACTGCGTCGCTGGCATCTGGCGACGCTACCAGGGCGAAGACGGCCGCGTGCTGTTCGGTGTGACCATGCTGACGCTCAACGCGGACGAACACCCGCTGTTCCGCCTCATGCACCGGCCTGACGATGAGAAGCGGGGCGTCGTGATGCTACGGCCGGCAGACTACGACGAATGGCTGCACACGAAGAACGTGGAAGCTGCTCGCGCGATGCTGCAGCTCTACCCGGCCGACGAAATGGCCGCCGCGCCTGATCGGCCGACAAAATAGCCGGCACCACCAGCATGCGGCGGCACATTACTGCGCCGGCGGCACGTAAGGGCGGAACCGCACGACCTCGATCCCGATCCAGTCGTTCAGCTCCCGGAGCCGCGCTTTCAGCGGCTCGATCTCGAGGCCGTTGAATACCCCGGCCGCCTTTTCCACGTCACCGAACCCACCCGCGTTCGACGGAATGATCCCCATCAGCTGTGGTGGCACGCGGTGCGCCGCAAGCTGATCCTCGACGGTCACCTTCTTGATGTTCCAGAATTCGTCCTTCGCCGCGACCTCGCCGATCGGCAGGAGCTGGATGCCGTCCTTCTTCCCTTTGGGCGCGTACATGAACAGGTTCCGGAAATTACCCGGCCCCTTCGCGTTCTTCAGTGCCGAACGCAGATTGTCGACGTCCTCCTGACGCTCGGCCGCGTCGGTCATGTACATGATGAAGCCCGCGTGGCTGCCGTTCTTGTAGTAGCGCCTGCGGAATAGCGTCGCGCTTTCGTTCAGCCAGGTCGAGTTCAACGCCGACAGGTATTCGGGTAGCCCGTAGATCTCCTGGTTCAGGTCCGGCTCGTACAGGTGATAGACCGAGCCCTTCGGGAACTCGTACGGCTCCCGCACGTTCGTCACGAACCAGTATTGATCCGGCTCGACGCCGACCCGTGTGTACTTCGCGAGCGACGACTTCAGCGCCATTGGCGCGCCGAGCTGGTTCGTGCGCAGCTCGAGGTAGCTGTTCGCGAACACCAGGTACTCGAGCACGAACCGGCTGAAGTCGGCCCGCGACAACAGCGGATGCTCGATGTACGACTGCACGAGGATGTTGCGCTTCACGTAGATGGCCGAGCTGTGGTGAGGCGCGGCCCGGAACGAGCGCGCGAGCCCGTCGAGCGGCAGGGGCGGCTCGTACCAGTTTCCCATCCGCATGCACTCGACGTAGTCGAGCAGCTCGCGCCGATCCATAACTTCGATCGGATCGCCAAACGAAAAAACCTCTGCGCGCGGCGCAGGTGCCGGCGCCAACGTCGAATCGGCTGCCGTCTCAGCGCGGCCATGCGTGCGGCGCCCTGCGCCGCGTCGATACTTACCTGCCATCAAAAATCTCCATGAATCCGGTATTGGTGCCAGTGGCGCCCTCGAGCGGCTCATTGGCGAGTGCGTGCATGCACGCCCAGGCCAGGTCGCCGTGGCTCGCCTCTTCGGATCGGCTCGCCTTGTACGTGACCTGCAGGCCGCTCGGAGTGATCGTCTTCTTGATCGCCATGAACGACGCGGCGAGATCCTTCCAGCCCGTGTCGAATTCGAGCCGGCCCTTGCGGATCACGTTCTGCGCCTTCATCACGAGCGCGGTCTTGATCTCGACCGAGTAATGGAACGCCGTCGCGGCCGGGAAAAATTTCGTGACGAGCTGATAGACGCCCTGCCCGATCCCGGTCGTATCGATGCCGATGTAGGTCACGCGGTAGCGCCCGGTCAGCGCCTCGATCTTCGCGGCCTGCGCTTCGAAGTCGAGGCCGTGCCACTGAAACCGCTCGAGCACGCGGAATTTCCCGCCGGGATACTTCGGCGGCGCCAAGACCACGCAGCCCGCGCTGTCGCCCGTGTGCGACGGGTCGTACCCGATCCACACCTCTTCGTCGCCGAACGGGCGCATGTACAGCGGCTTGAAGTCGTCCCACACTTCCCAGGTGTCGACCATGCACGTCTGCAACGTCGCCAGAGGGAAGACCGACAGCGAATCGTCGATGAACTGGCACAGCAGCAGGTTCGCGTATTCGTCGGCGCTGTATTCGAGCTTCAGGCGCTCGAGGTCGAACAGGTTGCAGCCGCCGCGCACGGCGTCCTCGACGGTCACGATCTGCCGATACTGGCCGTCCGCGCACGCGCGGCCCGCCGCGAGTGCCGCATTCGAGATGTCGATCGACACGCGCTGATCCTTCGGTCGGCCGCGATTGAACAGCGCGCCGGACCAGAACGGGTACGCGTCATGCGCGAGGCTCGATGGAGTCGAGAAATACGTCTGGCGCCATTGCGAATGGATCGCCATGCCCGACGCAACCTTGCGCAGGTCCTGGAAGCGCGGCACCCAGAAGTACTCGTCGAAATACAGGTTGCCGTGATAGCTCTGCGCGGTGCGCGCGTTCGTGCCGAGGAAGTACAGCGTCGCGCCGTTCGGCAACACCATCGGATCGCCGCGCAGCTCGACGCCGACCGCATCCTTCGCGAACTGGACGATGTACTGGCGGAACACGTGCGCCTGCGCCTTGCTGGCCGACAGGAAGATCTGGTTGCGGCCCGTGTTCAGCGCATCGAGCAGCGCTTCGCGTGCGAAGTACCAGGTCGCGCCGATCTGCCGGCTCTTCAGGATGTTGCGGATCCGCTCCTTGAAGCCTGCCCGATACCAGGTGCGCTGATAGTCGAAGATCGATTCGAGGAACGCATCGTTCAACTTCTCGATCTGCTCTTCGCTGAACGCGTTGCGGTCGTCCGAGCTACGTGATCGGCGCGTGCCGCCACTGCCCCCGGATTCGCTCACCTTTGCGTCGTTCGCTGGTCGCGATCGCAACCGGTCGAGCTGACGCGTCAGCAGGTCGATTTCCTTGAAGTCGCGCCCTTCCTTCGCCTCCTTCGTGACGAGCTTTATCAGCTGCGCCTCGATCGTCATGTTGACGCGGTCAACCGGCTCGGTCTCGTCCCATCTATCGCGCTTTTTCCAGCTATATAGCGTGGCCGGCTTCACGCCGAGCAGCTCGGCGATACGCGCGATGCGATACCCCTGCCAGTACAGGTCGCGTGCGCGTCGGCGTGGATCAACGTCGCTTGAATCGATGGGAAGTGCAGTCATGCAGCAAGGCTACCGACGCGCGCGCGTAGGCCCTACTGCATCCGGTTGTATCGGTTGCGTGCACAACCAACATGCGTTGCGACACCGGTTCGAACTGCCGACACTGGAATCCCTGAACTCAGCCCCCTCTCAGCGGATTCGCACATGGCACAGGACGAAAAGAAGACGAAGTTTTTCTGCATCGCGACGGAAGGCGCGACCACTGACGGTCGCAAGATCGATCGCACGATGCTCGAGCAGATGGCGAGCAGCTACGACCCGAAGACGTACGGCGCGCGCATCAACATGGAACACATTCGCGGCATGTATCCGGACAGCGCGTTCCGCGCGTACGGCGATGTGATCGCGCTGAAGACCGACGAACAGGACGGCAAGCTGCGCCTGCTCGCCCAGCTCTCGCCGACGAAAGACCTGGTCGAAATGACCACCGAGCAACGCCAGAAGGTCTATTCGTCGATGGAAGTCGACCCGGATTTCGCTGGAACCGGCGAGGCGTATCTGGTCGGCCTGGCCGTCACCGACAACCCGGCGAGTCTCGGCACCGACATGCTCGAGTTCAGTGCGAAGCACAAGGCGTTCGACACGCGCAAGCAACGCCCGGAAAACCTGTTCAGTGCCGCGATCGAAGCCGACATCGAACTCGACGACGAAACGCCGCGCACGAACGACACCAGCCGCTCGCTGTTCTCGAAGGTGTCCGGCTTGCTGAACCGCAAGAAAGCCTCCGACGACCAGCGCTTCTCCGACCTCTCGCAATCGGTCGTCGCACTCGCCGAAAGCCAGGGCCAGGTGCTTGAGCAGCTCGAGAAATTCAACACGAATTTCGATGAACTGAAGCGCGCACAGAAGGACGGCGACAAACGCCACAGCGACCTGGTCCAGAAGCTGTCGCGTACCGACAGCAGCGAGCAACAACGGCCGATGTCGACGGGCAGCGACAACGGGGCGCAGACCGACTGCTAACCGACTCTCATCCCATTTTCAAAAGACGGAGAACCTATGCGGAACACTACCCGCGAGCAGTACAACCGGTTCCTGGCCCGCATCCAGGAACTGAACGGCGTCGGCGATGCAACGAAGAAGTTTTCGGTCGCGCCGAGCGTGCAGCAGACGCTCGAAACCAAAATTCAGGAATCGAGCAGCTTCCTCGGCCGCATCAACATCCACGGCGTCGAGGAAATGGAAGGCGAGAAAATCGGCCTCGGTGTGTCCGGGCCGATCGCGAGCCGAACCGATACGACCAAACGCGCGCGTGAGACTCGCGACGTCTCGGCACTCGACAACCAGAAATACCGCTGCGAGAAGACGGACTACGACACCCATATTCGCTACCAGCAGCTCGACGCGTGGGCGAAGTTCCCGGATTTTCAGGCGCGCGTGCGCGATTCCATCATCGTGCGCCAGGCGCTCGATCGCATCATGATCGGCTGGAACGGCGTCAAGGTCGCGGCCGACACCGATCTCAACGCGAACCCGCTGCTGCAGGACGTGAACATCGGCTGGCTGCAGCAATACCGCAACAACGCGAAACAACGCGTGTTCTCGGGCGTGAAGATCGGCAAAGGCGAGGAATTCAAGAATCTCGACGCTGTCGTTTCGCTCGCACGTAACGAATTCCTCGACCCGTGGTACGCCGAAGATCCGAATCTCGTCGTTATCTGCGGCCGCGAGCTGCTCCAGGACAAGTATTTCCCGCTCATCAACCAGGCGCAGCCGTCGACCGAAACGCTCGCAACTGACATCGTCGTATCGCAGAAGCGCATCGGCAACCTGCCGGCCGTCAGCGTTCCGTACTTCCCGGCTCATGCGCTGATGGTCACCCGCCTGGACAACCTGTCGATCTACTGGCAAATCAGTGCGCGCCGGCGCTCGCTTAAGGAAGTGCCCGAGCGGGATCGCATCGAGAATTATGAAAGCTCGAACGACGCGTACGTGATCGAGCAGTACGGCGCGGGCTGCGTGGTCGAAGACATCCAGCTCGTCGACGCTGCCCCGGCCGCTCCGCAGGGTGGCGCATGACGAACCCGTTCCGCCAACACTTCCAGCGCACCGTCGCGGCCACGGCCGCGCGCGGCACGCCGACGAGTGTCGGCGGGCTGCGCGACGACTCGGCGTACACGCTGATGCTCGCGCAGCTCGACGAACATCGCCGGGCGCTGAAGGCAGTCGAGTCGCTCGAGCGCAAGGCCGACCTGAAGCGGCAGTTTCTGCCCGCATACGACGCGTGGGTCGCCGGCGTGCTGGACGGCGCGGCGGGCGCCCAGGACGACGTGCTGATGACGATCATGGTTTGGCGCATCGACGTCGGCGACTTCCGAGGCGCACTCGAGATCGGCGCGTACGCGGTACGCCACGAACTCGCGCTGCCCGACCAGTACAAGCGCAGCACACCGTGCCTGCTGGTCGAGGAATTCGCCGAAGCCGCGCTGCGTGCGAACCGGGCGGGCGATCCGATCCAGGTCGAGCCGCTGCTCGAGATCGAATGGTTGACCGTCGTATGCGACATGCCCGATGAAGTGCGCGCGAAGCTGCACAAGGCCATCGGCTACGGCCTGTCGGCGTCCGATCCGACGAAGGCACTCGACCACCTGCGCCGCGCGTTGCAGCTCTTCGCGAATGTGGGCGTGAAAAAGGACATCGAGCGGCTCGAGCGCGAGCTGAAGAATTCCGCCAACGGGGGCCAGTCCGGCCCCGGTGGCTGACACCGAGCGTACCCCGCGCACCAGGCGGCACGGGGCCGTAGCCGGCACTGTCCGCGCGAAAGCCCCGTCCACCGCCTCACCGTCTCAACCCGACGAGCCCGACCATGACCTTTGTCTCGACCCCGCCGCTGTCGCGTGTGCCGGTGGAAACGGAATCAGCCAAGCCGATCAAGAACGATCCGTTTTACCCGGACGTGTCGCTCGAGCATGCGCGCGACACGATGCGCCTCGATGGTTCCGTCACCGATGCACGTCTGCGGCACGAGCTTCTCGCCGCGATCGCGAGCGTGAACGACGAGCTACGCAGCGCCCGCGCGGCGTGGGGCGATGCCGGCATCGTGCGGCTCGCCGACGTGCCGGCCGACCGGCTCGACGACGAAAGCGTGCTGCTGCAGCACTACCGGCGCGCCGTGTACTGCCTGGCGAAGGCGACGCTCATCGAGCGGTACCGCGATTACGACACGACGGGCGACGGTGCGCGCCGCGCCGACGAGCTCGAGCCGCAGGGCGACGAGCTGCGCCGCGACGCCCGATGGGCAATCAGCGACATCGTCGGCCGCCCGCGCGTCACCGTGGAGCTGATCTGATGCAGGTGCGTGCGCTGCAGGGGGAAACCGTCGACGCGCTGTGCTGGCGCGTACTCGGCCGCACGCGCGGCGTCGTCGAGTCGGTGCTCGACCTCAATCGGGACCTGGCGCAGTACGGCCCGATCCTGCCTCACGGGCTGCTCGTCGAGCTGCCCGACGAAGTACCGCAAGCGGCGCAATCCAGCGCCGAGCGGCTCCAGTTATGGGATTGAATATGGCTGAACCAATTTCTACGTCGTCCGCGACGATCGCGGCGCTCGGCGTCGCAACGTTGTCGCTGTTTCCCGGCGTCGACGCCAACGTCGTCATGGGCGCGTTCGCCGGCTCGCTGCTGTTCGTGATGACGGCCGCCGACCCGTCAATCCCGAAGCGCATCGCGTTCTTCGTGATCTCGTTCGTCGCCGGCTGCCTCACGGCCGAGCTGTTCGCGGCCGCGCTCGGCGCCGTGCTGCCGGCCCGCGTCGAGGTGCACGCCGGCATCGGCGCGCTGATCGCGTCCGCGCTCGTCGTGAAACTGCTGCTTTGGCTGATCGCCCAGGCCGACGCGCCCGACCGGCTGCTGAACGTGTTCAAGGGGAGGGAAAAGTGATGCTCACGACCGTCTACGTGATGCTGTGCGCAGCGCTCGCGCTGCGCCTCGTGACCTTCCGTCGTGGCACGAGCGCACACCGGCCGCTCGCGTCATGCCTGGCGTACACGATCGCCGTCGCTGCCGGCGCCGCGCCGATCCGCGCCGCGTTCGGATTGCTGCCCCCGGCGGACCTGGCCGACACGGTGCTTGTCGGCGTCCTGTGCCTTGCCGTGTACGGCGTTCGCGGCAACGTCGTCGAGCTGTTCCACCGTGGCAACCCGCGCGCCTCCCTGATCGCGCGCGTCCTGCAATTCAAGGTATGGGGGCGCCATGTATAAGACCCTTCGCCTCGGCGACCGCGGCGCCGACGTCAGCTACCTGCAGCGCCAGCTCATCGCAGCCGGCGCGCGCCTCGACACCGACGCAATCTACGGCAGCGCAACCCGTAACGCCGTGGTGGCGTTCCAGGCCACGCACGGGCTGGTCGCAGACGGCATCGCCGGCCCGAAGACCTGGTCGACACTCTCGGCCGGCCGGCGCGATCCTCGCCACCTCACCGACGCCGACCTGCAGCGCGCGGCTGATCGGCTGCAGGTCGATATCGCGGCCGTGCGCGCCGTCAATGAGGTGGAATCGAAAGGCGCCGGGTTCCTGCCTGACGGCCGGCCCGTGATCCTGTACGAGCGGCACATCATGTACCGCCAGCTCGCGGCGGCCGGCCTCGATGCGGACGCGCTGGCGGCGAAATATCCGGCCCTGGTCAACCAGAAGCGCGGCGGCTACGCCGGCGATGCTGCGGAATACGCGCGTCTCGCGAGCGCATCGCAGATTTCGGCCGCGTGCGCGCTCGAGGCGACGAGCTGGGGCGCGTTTCAAATCATGGGCTTCCACTGGAAGGCGCTCGGCTACCCGGACGTGTTCGCGTTCGTCGAGGCGATGAAGGTCAGTGAGGCCGAGCAGCTCGAGGCATTCGTCCGCTTCGTCCTGGCTGACAAGGTGATGCTCGCCGCGTTGCGCGGTAAGAAGTGGGCGAAGTTTGCCGAGCTGTACAACGGTAAGGCTTACGCAGAGAACCTGTACGACGTGAAGCTCGAACGGGCCTTCGAGCGCTACAGCCGGACGGCCGCGTGACGACTGGCGCCCGTATCTTCATCGCCGGCGCGATCGCGCTCGCCATAGCTGCGGTCGTCATCGCGATCCAGCATGCGCGCTTGGTCGACGCCGGCCGGCACGTCGACGATCTCGCGCGTGACGTGCGCGATCGGACGGCCGAGCGCGACGCGGCACGCCGCGACGTGAAGGTTGTCACGCAATACGTCGACCGTGTCCAGGTCGTCCGCGAGAAGGGCGACACCATCATCAAGGAGGTTCCCGTCTATGTGGATCGCGAAGCGGATCGCGCCTGCGTTGTTCCTGTTGGGTTTGTGCGCGTGCACGACGGCGCCGCCGCCAACGTGCCAGTGGGCGATCCCGGAAGTGCTGATGCGGCCCCCTCGGGCATTGCGCTCTCTGCCGTCGCCGCAACCGTCGCCGGCAACTACACCACCTGCCACGAAACCGCCGAGCAGTTGATCGCACTGCAGGCGCTTGTACGTGACCCCGAGGAATCGGCACCATGAATAAGCCCAACAGCCTGCGCGCAGCGCTCACCGCCGCCCTGCCCGAGTTCGCGCGCGATCCCGACCGGCTGCACATCTTCATCGAACACGGGTCGATTGCCGTCA
The DNA here is from genome assembly GCF_001043615.1 of Burkholderia sp. LK4. Lineage (NCBI taxonomy): Bacteria > Pseudomonadati > Pseudomonadota > Betaproteobacteria > Burkholderiales > Burkholderiaceae > Burkholderia > Burkholderia sp. LK4. The sequence continues at coordinate 181,939 of NZ_LDUL01000009.1, read as the reverse complement.
CCGCAGCAAAGTCGCTGTCGTTCGAATATGCGTACACGCTCGACATCGTTGTGACCGACTACGCCGGCCATTCGGATCACCTAATGGTGCCGATCATCGCCTGGCTGAAGATCCACCAGCCCGAGCTGCTGCTGAACCGCGATCTTTGCCGCGACGGGTTCAAGTTTCAGGCCGAGTTGCTCGACAACGGCAAATCGGACGTCGAGATCTTGCTGAAGCTGACCGAGCGCGTCGGTGTGGTCGAGCAGCCGGACGGCTATGAGATTCGCCACTTCGGCGAGCCGCCGATCGCGGGGACCTGATGGTCGATCGACTGTCCCGCGCCGAGGACTGGGCGTCCGGCCTGCTCGGCCAGCTCACGTCCGCGCAGCGCGTAGTCCTGGCGAAAGGGCTGGCCGCCGAACTGCGCCGGCGCCAATCACGGCGTATCGCCGAAGCCCGCAACCCGGACGGTAGCCGCTTTGCGCCACGCAAGCCGCAGGCGCGGCGCAAGAAGGGCCGCATCCGACGTGCGATGTTCGCGAAGCTGCGCACCGCGCGCTTCCTCAAAACGGCCGCGACCGCCGACGCGTCGGTGCTGCATTTCACGCGCCAGGTCGAGCGCATCGCCCGCGTCCACCAGGAGGGCCTGCGCGATCGCGTCGAGCGCAACGGCCCGGTCGTCCAGTATCCCGTGCGTGAGCTGCTCGGCCTGGCCGATCCGGACGTCGACCGGATCGCTGACATCGTCCTCGAATTCCTGTCGCGATAGCAGGGCGCTCTCCCCGTTCGTATTGGGTCACGGTTGTTAACCAGCCGTGTACAACCCATTTCGCGTGACCCTCTCCCGCGCGCGCGGCATCCTCGCTGCATGGATGATTTTGCTGACCTGAACCGCCGCATCGAGAGCGTGCTTCGCGAAGGCACCGTGATCGCAGTCGATCACGCTGCCCGCCGCGTACGCGTTGAATCCGGCGGCCTGCAAACCGACTGGATTCGCTGGCTCGCGCAGCGCACGGGCGACAGCATCACGTGGGACCCGCCGTCCGAGGGCGAGCCTGGACTGCTGTTCTGTCCGTCGGGCGAGCCGACGACAGGTCTCTTTCTCTCTGGCGTGTATTGCGACGGCCACGATGCGCCCAGCTCGAGCCCGACGCAGCACGTTCGCGTCTACAAGGACAAGGCGCGCATCTCGTATGACTTCGCATCGCACGCGCTCACGGCCGAGCTGCCGGCGGGGGCGACCGTGCGCGTCGTCGCACCGGTCAGCGTCACGGTCGAAACCAAAACGGCAACCGTCAAGGCGAAATCCGTCACGCTCGACGCCGACGATACGACCGTGACGGGCTCGCTGCTCGTGAAGGGACCGCTCACGTTCGAATCGGGCGCAACCGGCAAGAATGGGGGCGGCGCCGGCGACGGCGGCTCCGTGATCGAGATTCAGGGCAGCGCCCACTTCACCGGCACTGTGACTGCTGACGTCGACGTACGCTCGCGGAACGTCAGCCTCGTGGAACATCCGCACCAGGCACAAGGCGAATTCTCCAAGACCACGAAGCCGATCGAGGGTGGCGCATGATCGGCATAAACGCACACACCGGCCGCGCGATCGCCGGCCAGGCCCACATCGAGCAGTCCGTGAAGGACATCCTCTTCACGCCGCTCGGCACGCGTGTAATGCGTCGCGAATACGGCTCGCTCCTTCCCGAGCTGATCGACGGCCCGGTCAATCCCCTGATGCGCATGCGCGTCATGGCGGCGTCCGTCATGGCGCTGGCACGATGGGAGCTGCGCATCCAGATTGACCAGGTCGATTTTGGTAGCACGGGCATCGACGGCAGCGCCGTGCTTGAGCTGCAAGGCGAACGCACGGACGGCCCGCGCGCTGGCTCGACCTTCTCCATGCGCCTGCCGACGACGAACAGCCGAGGTGCGGCATGAGAACGACCCCGATCGATCTGTCGCAGCTCCCGGCCCCGGACATCGTCGACGAACTCGACTACGAAGCGATCCTGGCCGAGAAGAAGGCCCGCCTGGTCTCGCTGTATCCCAAGGAACAGCAGGCCGAGATCGCGGCCACGCTCGAGCTCGAATCGGAGCCGATGGTGAAGCTGCTGCAGGAGGCCGCGTACGACAAGATGCTGCTGCTCGCGCTCATCAACGAGAAGGCGCGCGGCATCCTGCTCGCGTACGCGCAGCGCTCAACGCTTGAGCACCTCGGTGCCCTCTTCGACGTCGACCGTCTGCTGATCGCGCCGGGCGACCCGGACCGGGGCATCGATCCGGTCTACGAGGACGACGACAGCCTGCGTGAACGCATCCAGCTCGCACCGCGCGGCTTCTCGGTCGCTGGCCCCGACGACGCGTACGTGTTCCACGCGCGCGCCGCTCACGGGCTCGTGAAAGCGGCGACTGCGTACAGTCCGTCGCCGTGCGTAATGATCGTCACGATCCTGTCACGTGAAGGTGACGGCACCGCCAGCCCCGAGCTGGTCGCGATCGTAGCGAAGGCGCTGGAGAAGAAGCGGCCGCAGGCAGACAAGGTCATCGTCCAGAGCGCGAAGATCGTCCGGTATGCAATCCGCGCCACGCTGCGCTTCTTCAACGGCCCGGATCGCGCGGTCGCGCTCGCCGAAGCCCAGAAGAAGACGCAGCTCTTCGCCGACTCGATGCACCGGCCTGGTTCCGAAGTCACGAAGGACGGCCTGTACGCGTCGATGCGCGTCGCTGGCGTCCAGAAGGTACTACTGGACACGCCGGCCGAAGGCGTGCCGATTGCGATCGACCAGGCGCCGTACTGCACCGGTATCGAGCTGACGGACGGCGGGGTGGCCGATGACTAAGCTGGCTCCTTCGCTGTTGCCGCCGAACGCTACGGTGCTCGAGCGGCGTCTGGCCGAAGCCAATGCTGACGCGCGCGAGATCCCGGTCGAAATCGACACGCTGATGGACCCGGATCGAATCCCGCTGCGCTTCCTGCCGTGGCTCGCCTGGCACATGGGCGTCGACACCTGGCGCGATGAATGGCCCGAGCAGGTAAAGCGGGCACGCGTGAAATCCGCGATCCGGATCGCCCGAAAAAAGGGCACGGCTGACGCCGTGCGCGACGTCTGCGCGTCGTTCGGCGCAAACGTCGTTATGCGCGAGTGGTTCGAGAAAACACCGGAAGGCGTGCCGGGCACGTTCGAGATCGTAATGACGGTCGGTGCACGTGACGGCGTGCCCGCCACCGCGCAGTACGTCAACGACATCCGGGCCGAGGTCGATCGCGCGAAGCGCGGGACCGCTCACTACACCTTCACGCAGGGCTTCAGCATGCACGGCCCGATCGGCGTCGCATGCGGCGTGCGTGCGGCCGTCTATCGCCGCCTCTCTCTCACGGATTAACGAACATGGCTGGAAACCTCATCTACATCACGGACGCCGGCCGCGCCGCACTGGTGGCGCCCGGCAACACCGGGACCACCGCACGCCAGGTCACGCAGATTGGCCTCGCCACGGCAGCCTTCGCATTCAAGCCGGAAATGACCGCGATGCCGAGCGAATTGAAGCGCATCACGACCTTCGGCGGCGATACCGTTGCAAAGGACACGATCCACATCGTTATCCAGGACGACAGCGCGGACCAGTACAAGCTGTTCGGCTTCGGTCTGTACCTGGACAACGGCGTGCTGTTCGGCGTCTATGTGCAAAACGACCCGATCCTCGAAAAGGCACCGGCGTCGATGCTGCTGCTGGCCGCCGATACCGTGTTCGCCTCGATCGACGTGACGAAGCTGGTTTTCGGGCCGACATCGTTCCTCAATCCGCCGGCGACCACCGAGCGCCAAGGTGTCGTCGAGCTGGCGACGCAGGCCGAGGTCGACGCCGGAACGGATGACGTGCGTGCCGTGACACCGAAAGCCGCAGCCGCGCGGTACGCGCCACTCGTGCGCCCGCAGCTCAATGGCCCCGTCAGCATTACGTCGACACCGACGGACCAGGATGCGCAGCTCGTCGTCGCGGCAGCTTCCGGCGCCCTCAACCGTGGGGCGAAGATTCGCTTTCACGGCACCTTCGCAGCCGGCACAGCGGACACCAACGCACGGCTCATCGCCTCGATCCGCGCCGGCTACGACGGCGGCACGTGGGGCCGCGAGTATCTGGACTTCTGGATCAATCGGACGCCCAACGACTCCAACAGCGACACGAACCAGATTCGCGCGATGCGCGTTACATATGGCGGCCGGGTACTAATCGGGAATCGGAATGACGACGGCTCGAATGCACTCCAGGTCGCGGGGAGCGGCACGTTCTCCGGCGGCATCACCAGCTCCGGCTTGGACGCCGGCGGTGCGAACTTCCGGCTGAAGAATGGCCGCGACGTGCTGCTGCGCAATGACGGTACGAACTTCTATCTTCTGTTGACCGACGCGAGTGACGCCGGCGCATCGTGGAACAGCTTGCGGCCTCTCACGGTCGACGTCGTCACGGGAGCCGTGATTCTGGACGGCACAGGCGCCGGCACGTACGTAAACGGTCAACTGGCGGTGAAGGGCATGCTCAACGTCAGCAACGGCGCGAACGAGGCGCGTATGTTGCTCGGCCCGAGTGGCGGGTACTTTTTCGGTACCGCGAATGCGGCCGGGTTCTACCTCCCATCAACGGGCGCGATGTTTGCGTTCGACTTCGCCAAGAAGAATCTGATCGTTGTCGGCAACGAAGTGTGGAACACGGGCAATCTGCCGAAGCCGGCTCAGACGACGGGTTTCACCATGTCCGGGCAATTGCTGGCGGCCGAAGGGTCTGTCGACAAGCCTGGCATCTCGTTCGCGAACGACGGCGCACCGGACACGGGTTTCTTCCACATTTCGGACGGCGTGTTCGCGATCACGAACAACGGACGCGAAACCATGCGGTTTCTGGCCGGTGGAGCGTCGAATCGCGTCCTCATCGGCACGACGATCGATGATGGAAACGCGCTCCAGATTGGCGGCAACGCGGTCACGCGTGGGTTACATCGGTTCGGCAGCGGTTCGGTCACGACCTGGTCGAACAGCGATGCTGCGTGGGGTTTCTTTCGCTCGAACGGCCATGTGTCGATCGGCAGCGAAATGGCGACGGGCGTGCTGCAACTTATCGCCGGCAACTCTGAAATTGCGCGGCTGATTCCGGGCGGCCGGATGACCATCGGCGGGACAACCGACGACGGTGCGAACACGGCGCAGGTAGCCGGGAGCATGCGTGCCGGAAACTACTTCATCAACGATCAAGGCACCGGTTCGTCCGGCCTGATCGGCATGTACAAAGGGGCCAACGGGCCGAACATCGGTTTTTACGGCCGCGACACTATCGGCGCGGGCGCAATGACCTTCAGCGCGGGCGGAACCGAGCGCGCCCGCGTGACCGCAAACGGAAAATTCGTAGTCGGCCAGACTGGTGACGACGGTAGCAGCGCGGTAATACAGGCCGTTGGCCCGATCAAGGCGTCAAACGGGGTCGGCGCATTGGTCGCATCGAACGGGTCCGGCACCGGGCAGACATCGATCATCCTGCGACGCGAAGGTGGAGCGACCGATCAAAGGCAGTGGGAACTGCTGCATGACGGGGCCGGCGGGTTCGGCATCCGCACCGTCAATGACAATTACTCCGCCTCCCAGAATGCACTCAGCATCTCGCGCGGATCCGGCCATGCAGTCGGAAACATGTTCCTGATGCAGAACGGCGGGCGCGTATTGATCGGCTCGGCTGCTGACGACGGCTCGATTCTCAATGCGGAAGGGCTCATTCGCGGGCGGGGCTACGCAGTTGACGGCGGCCCGTCGTGGGCGACGATGTATTTCAAGAACGGCAACACCACGCGTTTCACGCTCGGCAAATCCGACACGGACGACTTCGCACTCAGCGCGTTCGAGAATGACGGCTCGACGCAACGCCGCGTGCTGGACATTCCGCGATTGACCCAGCAGGTCAATTTCGTGAAGCGCCCGACGTGGGCCGGCGCGACGCCGTGGGACTCCATGAACGTAACGCCGCTCGACAAGAATGTCGGCGGCACGATGGCGGCCCCGCTCTACCTGCAGTCCCGAGGCGGCACCAACGGATTCGAGGACGGTACGGGCGACAACGCAAGCTACAGCACGTACAACTTCGCGTTGAAGGGCTGGTTCGGCATGGGGATGCGCGCGTTCGACGGAACCGTCAACGGGTACTACGACTTCCGCGCGGGCAAGTGGGACGTGAAGGGCGGTTTCTATGTGAACGGCGCGCGCGTGTGGGATCAAGGCACTTTCGATCCGAACGCAAAGGTGAACAAGGCCGGCGACACGATGACCGGCGACCTGCGCGTTAAACAGCCGAACAACACGGACGCACGCGGCTTCGTCGCTGCACGCGCTGACGGTACCGCGCAGGCGTGGTTTCACGCCACGATGAACGGCAACTATTCGGCTTGGGCGACCATGAAGCCGGATGGCTCGTGGCAGTCGAACGCAATCGTCGTCTACAACGCCGACAACCGCGTCCAGTTCAACACCGACATCCACGTCACGGCGCTGTCCCGCTTCTACAACCGGCCCACGCTGAACCGCGACGGTTGGCAGGCGGACATCGGCCTGCGGAATAACCGGCCGGGTTACGACTCATGGACGTACCTGCGTGCGCGTGACGGCGGCGGCATGGAGATCATCAACAGTGCGTACAACGCGGTCACGTGGTCCGTTGACGACTGGGGATCGATGTACATGCGAGGTCAACAGATTCTCAACACTGATGGGAATCTGAAATTGGCGTTTCGTGGCGACGTCTGGCTTTCCGATCAGCTCGCCAACATCGATAACGCGATCGGCAGCAAGGCCAATGCGGGCGCGCGCGTTCAGTGGGATTCCGGCGTCAACAATTTCGGCACCGTGGATCGCCTCGGCGGCGCACTGCCCGCGCCGTGGGTCGTGTGCGGACTCAGTGCCCCCGGCAACGGCACGGCCAATGCCATCGTGGTCTACGGCGTACTTCTGAGGAACCAATGACGAGCAACACCATGCTTCACGTCGAGCAAGCGGCGTTCATTCTCGCGAAGAAATTCCCGAACCTTGCACGCGGCAAGGATTACTGGGTCGCGCATCCGGTCGACGAGAAATCGTTTGAACAGACCAGGACGGCATGGGTGCCGATCTGGGGGCCTGCTGACATCCCGGCGCCGACGCCAGCGGATCTGCTGACCTGGTGGCCCGAGTTCCAGGAGGAATTCGAGCTGGCCGACGCAACGGCGCACGTGCGCCGCCAGCGCGACGAACTGCTCGCTAAGGTCGACCCGCTCGTCGAACGGGCTGCCGACGCGGGCCAGGCCGAGCTGGAGGCCGCTCTTCGGCGCTACCGCGCCGAGCTGCGCGACGTTCCGCAGCAGGCAGGATTCCCGCTGAACGTTGTATGGCCGCAGTCACCTACACAACTGAATTGACACACACCAACAGGAGTTAGAAATGGCAATCAAGAAAAACGTTGTTCTCGCACTGACCGGTGCAACGGCCGGCTACCACGTTATCGGCAACGTCGCGCTCGACGTGCTGAGCGGGACCACGGTTGCGTCGGTCAACAGCTACGTGTCGGAAGAAACGTATAAGGCAGGCAAGCAACCGCTGCAGCTCGCGTCGACAATTTCTGTGGAAGGTGTACCGGAAGAGAACGAGGGTGCGGTGCCGTACATTCACCGTCGCTTGATCGAAGCGAAACCGGAAGACGATAAGCCGGCTGCCGATCGACCGATCATGTACAACGCGGTCGACCGCTACATGCTGGCCGGCGGTGTGATCGTCGCGTAAGGCGACATAGGAAGGAAAGGACGCGGCGACGTGCGCGATGCAGGAACATCGTGCACGCCCCGCACCAGCAGAGCAGACCTGCAGGATTGGCCAGGGCCGCGACACCTCTCGAGAGGCGCCGGCATCCTAGCACAGGCAGGAATCACCCCATGCAGGACATCCGATGCGGAAGCTGTAACCGCAAACTCGGCGCCGGCGAATACGTCCGGCTCACCATCAAATGCCCGCGTTGCGGCGCAATGAATATTCTGAGGGCCGAGAGCCCCTTACCCGCAGGCCACAGAGCCTCCGATACAAGGGAATCGCCCCATGCAACACACTCTCTCCGCTGATCTGATCAACCGCGTACACCAGGCCGACGCCCTGAGCGTCATGCGCGCGCTGCCCGACGCGTGCGTCGACCTGGTCTTCACCGATCCGCCCTACTCGTCCGGCGGCACCACGAGCGCTTCGCGCAGCCAGGCGCCGTCGAGCAAGTACATCGGTGGCGATGTGAAGACCGTCTATCCGGAGTTCCAGCACGACAGCAAGGACCAGCGATCGTGGACGTTCTGGTGCATGACGTGGCTCGCGGAAGCCTATCGCGTCTGTCGCAACGAAGCGCACCTGGCCTGCTTCGTCGACTGGCGCCAGCTCCCGAGCCTGACCGACGCTATTCAGGCTGCCGGCTTCACCTGGCGCGGCGTCGCGGTATGGGACAAGACCGGTGGCCGCACACGCCCGCGCGCCGGCGGCTTCGCGCAGCAGTCCGAGTTCCTGGTCTGGGCCACGAAGGGTCCCGTGCGCCGCGCCGACGTGTATCTGCCTGGCGTGTTCTCCGAGCGCCTCGCGCATCCGAAGCGCCACATGACCGAGAAGCCAGCGCAGCTAGCGCGCGACGTCGTGCGCCTGGCGCCGGCCGGCGGCGTCGTCCTGGACCCGTTCGCCGGGTCCGGCACGTTCCTCGCCGCAGCGAAGGAAGCCGGCTTGAACTGGATCGGGTGCGAGCTCGAACCGAGCTACCACCAGGTCGCTACTGCGCGCCTCGCCGAGCTCGACACGCAGGCCGCCGCAGCGTAGCGCGATCCTGCAGCGGCTTCGGTTGTGCCTCGCCGCTGTACAACCTCCCGCGCGTGATCTCCGCGCGCGCGGAAGGCAATCTTTCGGAAGGCTCACTTCCGGGAGAAAAGCTTGCCTTCTGATTACCACCACGGCGTACGCGTCATTGAAATTAATGACGGTACGCGCCCCATCCGCACGGTCAGCACGGCCGTCATCGGTATGGTCTGCACCGGCGACGACGCCGATCCGTCCACCTTCCCCGAAAACCGTGCCGTCCTCATCACGGACGTACAGGCCGCGATCGGCAAGGCCGGCACGAAGGGTACGCTTGCGCGTTCGCTCGACGCGATCGCAGCGCAAACCTCGCCGCTGGTCGTCGCCGTGCGCGTGCCGACTGGCAAGGATGCCGACGCAACGAACAGCAACGTGATCGGCACGACCACCGCAGACGGCCAGTACACCGGCCTGAAAGCGCTACTCGCTGCGAAGAGCCGGCTCGGCGTGAAGCCGCGTGTGCTCGGCTGTCCGGGCCTCGACACGCTGCCAGTCGCAACCGAGCTGGCGACGATCGCGCAAAAGCTGCGCGGCTTCGGCTACGTCAACGCGTTCGGCGCGAAAACGAAGGAAGAAGCCATCGCGTACCGCGCAAATTTCGGCCAGCGCGAACTGATGACGATCTGGCCGGACTTCGTGAACTGGAACACGACGACCAACGCAGAGGACATCACCTGGGCGACGGCGCGCGCGCTCGGCATGCGCGCGAAGATCGACGAGGAAACCGGCTGGCACAAGACGATCTCGAACGTCGTCGTGAATGGCGTCACCGGCATCAGCCGCGACGTGTTCTGGGACCTGCAGGACCCGAACACCGACGCCGGCTACCTGAACAGCCACGAAGTCACCACCCTGGTGAACGCGAATGGTTACCGTCTGTGGGGATCGCGCACCTGTTCCGAGGACAAGCTGTGGGCGTTCGAGAATTACGTGCGCACCGCGCAGGTGATTGCCGACACGATGGCCGAGGCGCACATGTGGGCGGTCGACCAGCCGATGAGCCGCACGCTGATCAAAGACATCGTCGACAGCGTGAACGCGAAGTTCCGCGCGTGGAAGACGGCCGGCTACCTGATCGACGGCGAGTGCTGGTTCGATCCGGCCGCCAACGAGAAGGATTCGCTGAAGGCCGGCCAGGGCTTCCTCGACTACGACTTCTGCCCGACACCTCCGCTCGAAGACCTGACGTTCCGCCAGCGCATCACGGACCGCTACCTGCTCAAGTTCGCGGAAAGCATCGCCGTCTGACGCCCCGCCACTCACCATAGGAAAACGCAATGGCTCTGCCATCCAAACTCAAGAATTTCATCGTGTTCGAGGACGGTATCTCGTACGTCGGCGAGGTGCAGGAAATCCAGTTGCCGAAGCTCACGCGCAAGATGGAGGCGTATCGCGGCGGCGGCATGAACGGTGAGGTCGACATCGACCTCGGCATGGAGAAGCTCGAGCTGGGCCTCACGATGGGCGGCTTCATGAAGGCGATGTTCAAGACGTGGGGCACGTCGAAGATCGACGGCGTCACCGCACGCTTCGCCGGCTCCTACCAACGCGACGACACCGAGGAAGTCGATGCGGCCGAAGTGTATGTGCGCGGCCGCTACAAGGAAATCGACCCCGGCAAGGCCAAGGCCGGCGACAACGCCGACCAGACCGGCACGATGTCGCTCGCGTATTACCGCCTCGTCGTCAACGGCGAAACCCTGATCGAGATCGACTTCCCGAACTTCATCGAAATGGTTGGCGGCGTCGATCGTCTCGCCCAGCAACGCCGCGCGCTCGGCCTGTAATTCTCGTTCCACTACCTGTCCAGGAAACACGTCATGCAAACGAAACAATCCGCCGTCATCACGCTCGACACGCCGATCCGACGCGGCGAGCAAGAAATCACCACCATCACGCTGACCAAGCCGCATTCCGGCGCGCTGCGCGGCGTCGCCCTGACCGACCTTTTGCAGCTCGACGTCATCGCGCTGTCGAAGGTGCTGCCGCGCATCAGCAATCCGACGCTGACCGACCAGGACGTTCAGCGCATGGACCCGGCCGACCTGCTGCAGCTCGGCACCGAGGTCGCCGGTTTTTTGCTGCCGAACTCGTCGAAAGTGGACGTCTCCCTCGAGGCGTCGACGACGTAATGGCCGACATCGCGCTCGTGTTCCACTGGTCGCCCGACGTAATGGACGCCATGCCACTGCCAGACCTGATGGCTTGGCGCGAGCGCGCGCGTGAACGACACGATCAAGGTGATGAATGAGCGACCGTTCCCTGCGTCTCGAGGTCGTCCTCAAGGCGCTCGACCAGGCGAGCCGGCCGATCCGTGAGATCGCCGGCCGCAACCGCACGCTCGCGAAGGATCTGCGGGACACTCGCGCGCGGCTCAAGGAACTCAACGACACGCAGCGGCGCATCGGTGAGTTCCGCGAAATGCGCACGGGGCTCGCCAACACGTCGACGAAGCTCGCCGACGCACAGAAGAAGGTCAAAGAACTCGCGAAATCGTTGCATGCGGTAGGCCCTCCGTCGCAGCAGATGATTGCCGAGCTGGCGAAAGCACGGCAAGCCTCGTCGAAGCTCGGAACCGCCTTCAAGAAACAATCCGCCAGTCTCGACGAGCTGCGCAACCGGCTCGGTCGCGCCGGCATCGACACGGGCAAGCTTTCCCAGCACGAGCGCGCGCTGCGCACCGACATCGCCGCAACGACCGGTGCGATCGACGCGCAATCGCGGCGGCTCGACGCATTGAACACCCGCCAGAAGCGCATCGCGGACACGCGGGCCAAGATGGGCGCTGCACGCACTGCCGCCGCCGAAATGGCGATCGGCGGGTATGCCGCGCGTGCGACCGGCTCGCACATCCTCAACGATCTGCGCGAGCCGCTGGGCGAGGCAAAGAAGGTGCAGAACGAGCGCGGCCGCATTCAGGCGCTCGGCCTGGGCGATCAAGCCACGCAGGACGCCGAGCGTTACGTGCGTTCGATGAAATCGGTCGGTGTGTCGACATCCGAGAACATGACGCTGATGCGCGACGCGATGTCGATCTTCGCGGACGAACACCACGCGCAGATGGTGATGCCGACGCTCGCGAAGATGAAGTTCGCGAACGAGGCGATGTTCGGCTCGGCTCAAGGGCACGATAACGAAGAAAAGTTCATGAACATGCTGAAGGTGATCGAGCTGCGCGGCGGCACGAAAAGCGAAGCAGCGTTCAAGGGCGAAGCGAACATGGTCCAGCAGGTGCTGTCCGCGACGGGCGGTCGCGTCGGCGGCGACGAGTGGCGCAACTTCATCCAGACCGGCAAGGTCGCCGCGAAGCAGATGCGCCAGGACGCGTTCTATTACCAGATGGAGCCGCTGATTCAGGAAATGGGCGGCCACGCTGCCGGCACGGGCGTGCAGGCTGCCTACAGCAACCTGATGCAGGGCAAAACGACCGTGCGTGCATCGAAGCGCCTGGTCGAGCTTGGGCTCGTCAACAAGAAGGATGTCGAGTACACGACGACCGGCACCGTCAAGCGAATCAAGCCCGGCGCGCTGATGCAGGGCGACCTCTTCAACGCTTCGCCGTTCGAGTGGATGGAGAAGGTGCTGCTGCCTAAGCTGAAGGCGAAGGGCATCACGTCCGACGCGAAGATCCTGGAGGAATTCTCCACGATCATGACGAACGGCAACGGCGCGAACCTGTTCGCCACGATGTACATGCAGCGCGAGCAGATTCACAAGAACGAGAAGCTGAACCGTGGCGCGTACGGCATCGACCAACTGCATGAGCTGGGGCAGAAACAAACCGAAGGGAAGGAGCTGGCCGCGCTCGAGAAGGTTCGCAACCTGCGCACCGTCATCGGCGAGCAGGTCCTGCCCGTGTACAACCGCGCGCTCGAGCTGACGGCGAGCGTCCTCGAGCGTCTGCTCGGCTTCGCGAAGGAATACCCGAATTTCACGCGCGCCGTCGTGATCGGCGCGGCCGGCCTGGGCGTGCTGCTTGCCGTCCTCGGCACGCTGACGATCGCACTGGCTGCCGTGCTCGGGCCGATGGCGATCGTTCGCTTCAGCATGTCGATGCTCGGCATTCAGGGCGGAGCCATCGCGCGCGCACTCCTCCCCGGCGCCGGCGCGCTGCGTGGCATTTCCCGCGCGGCGTCCGGGGCAGCATCCGGCGTCACGGCCGCCGGTAAAGGCACGCAGGCCGCCGCCGGGCGCATTCGCTCGGCACTGTCGAGCGCATGGCAGGCTTCGTCGCCTCGCGCTGCCGCGTCATCGTTGCGCACCTATGTCGTGTCACTCGGCCAGCGCGTGCCGGCCGCGAGCCAGGCGGCCAAGGCGGCAGTGATGCAATGGGGCGGGTCGGCCGCAACGGCGATGAAAAACGGCACCAGTGCCGCGCGCCAGTACACCATTCAGGTGTGGCGCGCCGTCGCCGCGCATGCGGCCGCATCGCGTGCGGCCGTGTCGTCGCGCTGGACGGCCGCTCGGCAGTACGTCGCACGACGCGGTGCGCCCGGGATGGCCGTCGACACGGCACGCGGCGGCTTCAACCTGGTCAAGGGCGGCACGATGGGGGCGATCAACGGCGTGCGTGCTGCGCTCGGCGGGCTCGCACAGACGCTGCTGTTCGTCGGCCGCGTCGCACTCATGAGCCCGATCGGCCTGGTGATTGCCGCTATCGCGGTCGCCGCGCTGCTGATCGTGAAGTACTGGGAGCCGATCAAGGCGTTTTTCTCGGGCTTCTGGCAAGGGCTCACCGAGGGCCTGAAGCCGCTCGCGCCGATCTTCACCCGCGTGTTCGGGGTGCTCGGTGCGGCGTTTGAGCCGCTGAAGCCCGTATTCGACTGGTTGGTCGGTGCTGTGAAAAGCGCCTGGGACTGGATCACGCGGCTGCTCGGACCGGTCGACACCAGCAAGAAGAGCCTGGACGCCGCAGCAAACGCCGGCAAGGGCTTCGGCGCGTGGCTCGCCAACATCGTCGTGGTCGCGGCCGACGCTGCCGCGCGCTTCGTCGAGTTCGGCGCCAACCTGATGTCGGGGCTCGTGACTGGGATCAAAAACGGCCTGGGCTCCGTGAAGGATGCGATCGAGTCGGCCGGCGGCAGCGTAATCGGCTGGTTCAAGGAAAAGCTCGGCATCCATTCGCCGAGCCGCGTGTTCGCCGCGCTCGGCGGCTTCACGATGGCCGGCCTCGACCAGGGGCTGCGCGAAGGGCAGGACGGGCCGCTGTCGACCGTGCTCGAGGTCGGCAAGCGGATCGTCGCCGCCGGCGCCGGCATCGGCATCACCGGCGCGGCAATCGCCGGCGGCGCCCCGCTCACCGTCGACAACCGGCCACCGCTCACGGTCGCGTCGGCCGCTGCACGTGCGCCAGTCGCACCGGCGCCGATCACGATCAACCTATACGCGTCGCCAGGCATGGATGTGCAGGCGCTCGCGCAAGAGGTTCGCCAGGTGTTACGTCAGGAACAGGCCGCGCAGGCTGCGCGCGAGCGCTCGCGTTTGCGCGACCGGGATTGAAGGAGAAGTTCTCATGATGATGGCGCTCGGGTTGTTCGTGTTCAGCCTGTCGACCCTGCCCTACCAGGAACTGAAGCGCCGGCGCGGCTGGCGTTTCGCCAGCAACAACCGCGTCGGTAAAAAGCCCGCGCGGCAGTACGTCGGCGAAGATGACGAAACCATCAGCCTGTCCGGCGTGCTGCTGCCCGAGCTGACGGGCGGCGACCTTTCCCTTGCCGTCATTGAGGCGATGGCCGACCAACACACCGCCTGGCCGCTGATCGAGGGCACGGGCCACATCTACGGCATGTTCACGATCGACAACATCGATACGACACGCACGCTGTTCTTCAGCGACGGCACCGCGCGGCGCATTGAGTTCACGATCGCGCTGACGCGTAACGACGAGCTCGACATGCTCGGCATCGTGACCGACGCCATCAAGGGGGCGATCTCGCTATGAACCTGACCGACATCCCCGGCGCCGACCTGGTGCAGCAGGTCGTGCTCGCCGACGATCGCGTGCCGCGTGCGATCTACTCGATCACGCTGAACGGCAAGAACATCACGAAGAAGTTCGACGGCCGGCTGATCTCGATGACACTGCAGGACAACCGCGGCTTCGAAGCGGACCAGCTCGACATCAGCCTCGACGATGCGGACGGCGCCTTGGAGATCCCGAGTCGCGGCGTCACGCTGAAGCTGTCGATCGGCTGGGCCGGTGCGGCAAACGGCCTGGTCGACAAGGGCGAATTCATGGTCGACGAGGTTCGGCACACCGGCACGCCCGACGTGCTGACCATCCGCGCGCGAAGTGTCGACCTGCGCGCGGGCCTGTCGATCAAGAAGGAGCGCTCCTGGCACCGGCAGACAGTCGGCGCGATCGTGCGCGCGATCGCCAGCCAGAACAAGGTCGAGGCGCGCATCAGCAAGGCGCTCGACGCGCAGCTCGTCGACCACATCGACCAGACGGCAGAGTCGGATGCCAATCTGCTATCGCGCCTGGCGAAGATGTTCGACGCGATCGCGACCGTGAAAAACGGGTTGCTGCTCTTCATCAAGGCCGGCGAAGCGACCACAGCGAGCGGCAAGCCGCTGCCGGCCGTCACGATCACCCGCGACGTCGGCGATCGCCACGAGTTCGGCGTCGCCGATCGGGACACGTATTCCGGTGTGCAGGCGTTCTACCTGAACACGCGCACCGCGAAGAAGCAGTCGACCACCGTAAAGCGGCGCCGGCGTCGCACGACAGCGAAGAAGAAGCCGATCGACAAGAGCGGCGACGTGCTGTTCGGCACGGCTGAGAACGTGAAGACGTTGCGACACACGTACGCGAACAAGGGGAACGCGACGCGGGCGGCGAAGGCAGAGTGGGAGAAGTTACAGCGCGGCGTCGCAGAGTTCAGCATTGTGCTGGCGCTCGGCCGCCCCGAGCTGATGACCGAATTACCTGTAACCGTGCGCGGTTACAAACGTGTCATCGACGATTGCAACTGGATCATTGCGCGCGTTACACATTCGATCGACGGTAACGGCGGATTTACATCGGACCTCGATCTAGAGGTCAAAGCGACCGAGGTGCCAGAGATCGACACCTCGGCGGATGCGTGACGTTACGTCAGCAGCAGGTTGCGGATGTTCGACAGGCTCAACATCGCACTCGTGACCTGCGCCAGCAGTGCCGCGCGCTCACCGGCCGACAAGTCACGCACTGCGCGCGCCTCTCGGTTCCCAGCTACAGTGGAGCCGGCGCGCCCACATTGCGCGGCTAGCGTGGCTTCGGTACAGCGTCGGATTACCCCGTCGTCGGCTGTTTCAATTTGGTATTGCGGGTCTTGCGGCTTGTAACTCACAACGGCTTCCTCTTCGGATATTTTGAGAGGCGCTACGACGTGAAACGGCATTCACGCGTGCTGTAACGCTGCCCCATTCTCGTGCTTTTTTCAGACAAATGGAATGTAGGAGAAAGCCCTGTGAAAGTTAGGAAATCGCCTAACTTTCGTCGGCTCTCTCCCGATCACCCGTCCCCAGCCACTGCGAAGGGCGCATTACGGCCAATAACAACTATCGCTTGAATCATGGTTTCCCGGACGACTCCCCCTCGACTCAACTGGAATCTGCTGCGCGCATACAGTGAGATCGCGCGCTATCGCAGCATTTCGGAGGCGGCGCAGGCAATGGGCGTACAGCGGCCGACGGTCAGCGAGAAGGTGTCCGAGCTCGAGCGCGTCCTCGGCCGCCCGCTGATGAAGCGCCGATCTGGGAGTGACGGTTTTCGACTCACGGAGTTCGGCGCGCAGCTCCGCGCCGTCGTGGCCCGCTTCGATCGCGAACTCGCTGCGTTGTGCGAACCGTTCGAAGGCGCGTCGACCGACATGACGACGAACGACGTGTTAGGGGAAGTCGAAACTGCGATGGCGGCGCTCGAGCGCGCCGCAGAGACTCTTCGTCAGTCCTGATCTTTCGCGGCGCTTTTCTTCGATGCGCGTTCGCGCTTCACACGTTCCGCGTCGCCCTGCGCGTCTCGCAGCACCTCGAGCGCCGCAGCATCCAATTTCGCAGCGCGGTTTTCGGCAAGACGCGGAAGCCGCTTAGCCGGCGCGCCTGAGATCGTCATCGTCCCGGCGAGCAAGAAGCCGTTGACCGAAGCCTGGACGGCCGTGCGGCCGACGTCGTTCAACTGGCGAAACCCCTCGAGCAGCTCGGCCTCATCGTCCGGTACGCCGGGCCCCTGCGCACGCTCGCCCGTGATGACGTACAGCACGTCGACCCCGACCTTCGAAAGCGCGGCCAGGTAGTTCGCATCGGGCGATCGCGCGTCCGATTCGTAATTGAGCTGGGCCTGCTTACCGAGCCCGCCCAGTGCAGCGAATTCCGCCTGGCTCAGACCGATACGCATGCGCTCCTCCTTCAACCGGTTTCCTATTGAAATGTCAGACATCTTGCGGTTTCGTTTTGATTACCTTACACTTCACCTATCCCTAGTGAAGCACTATCGAAATTGAGTATACCCGCCATGACTACCCACAAAGGCCCGCGGCGTGCGCCGCCGGGCGTCATGTCCAGCAAGACCGTTTCGCTTCGCCTCCTTCCCGCAGAGCGGGCGCAGCTCGAGCAGCTCGGCCAACAAGAACGGCGCTCACTGTCGAGCCTCGCACGCCTCATCTATCTCGAAGGGCTCCCCCGCTACCTCGCCAGGATGTCCTCGATTGAGGACACCACGGGCAATGTTTCCGCAAGCTGAACCCGAGGTGACCACCATGTATCCGGATCCAAAACGTGTCCGCGACAACCGCTTGATGGTGCGGTTCGACGACTACGAATACGCCCTCATTACCGCGCTCGCCAATTACCAGGGCGAGGCCGCTGCAACGCTGATTCGCCAGATGGTTTTGCGCGAAGCCGCTGAGGCTCTGATTCCAGCGTGCAATGTAGCCCACGAGCACGGCTGAAAACAGCAGCCCTAGAGCAGCCGATCCAATGCCCGAACTCGAACTCACATTCACCGAGCAAGAAGCCGAACTCCTTGAACGCGTCCGACTGCAGGAAGGTCTTGCGACGATCCAGCAGGCGGCCGAATGGCTCGTGAAGCGACGACTGCGCAACGGTGCGCGTCGCCTCACCGGACGAAACCGGGCTCTTTACGCCGTAACCACCAGCCGTAACTAACGCGGCAGTCTCCGACAGGAAGTCACGATGAAATTGAAGTGTCACCACTGCGGCAGCCGCGCCGTCATTCGAACCAGCCGCACGCTGTCGTCCCTCGTCCGCGAGGCGTACTGCCAGTGCACCAACATCGAATGCGCGACGACGTACAAGATCCACGTCGCCACCGTCCATACGATCGCGCCGAGCCTCAACCCGAATCCGCACGTGTACGTGCCGCTCGGCAAGGTTGATCGGCTTCCGACCGATTCGCGACAGCTCCCGCTGCTCGACGCCTAAGCCCTAACCCGCCTTTTCGCTGAACACCCATCGCGCCCGCTCTGCGGGCGTGAGGGACTCCTTTTGCCTGAAATTTCTTGGAGGCCGTATGCAAACGCTGATCCCCGCACCGATCGCCGTACTCGCCCAATCGCTGTCCTACGACGAGCGTGTCGCCTACCTCACGAAGATCTCCGAAGCCGACGTGCGTGCCGACGTGTTCGTCGCATCCGCCCGTGCTTTGGGCTTCGTCGTGTCGTGGGACCTCTCGTGCGGCACGCCGGTGCTCGACTGGATGCACTGAAGCGATGCGCGCGCTCCTTACCGACATCGAGCTGCGGGCGATGTGGCGCCGCCTGCGCATGGTCGGCAGTTTCGACGCCCTGTGCCCGGCCGCCCGCCACGCCTTCGAATGTACGGCGAGCGTATGGCGGGACCGGAAGCTTGCCCCCGAACCGCCGCCCGTCGATGGGAAGTGCCGCGCCGCGAACGACTTCGACTGACCCATCCGCGCCGGCCGCCGGCGCACTCACCTGGAACCACACCATGAAGCCCTACGTTTTCAGCATCGGCGTTCTGCTGATGCTCTCCTTCTCCCTCACTGGCGCGTCCTGCCTGGCCGGCGATGTGCTGCGCCTGTTCGAAGTTCGCCACGCCCGCGTCATTGCTTTCGCGATTGGCGCTGTCGCCATGATCGTCCTGGTCGCGGTGCTGGCCTGGTCCGTTCCTCCGCGTGGGTGATGCGATGACCACGAAAACCATCCCCGGCACCTTCACCGTCTCGGCCGCCACGTTGCCACGTGATCTGTATTTCCACGCGTCCCCTCGTGATCCGGTCGAACCGGCTTTCATCATCCACGCGGACGGCCGCGTAACCGTGCCCGATAACAAAACGGTCGACGACGCGGCCCGCGCGTTCTGGACCACAGTGCGACGCATTAACCCGTTCCTGCCGAAGCTTGATCGCGAGCAGTGCGTTCGCGCCGTTGTCGCGAAGCTCATGTCGCACCACGGATTCGAGCTGACGAACCCGAACGCCGACGTTCTCGAGCTCGAGAACCCGCGCGCTCGTGCTTGGGTATCGCTGTCGCACGAGATCGTCGATGCACTGTTCGCCGACAAGCAGGGGTGATGCTATGAAAAAGACCTTCACCTTCGAATTCGACACTGACCGCCTGTCCACCTTCTCCGACGACTATCTCGCGGGGTGCTGGTACACCGCGCAATTCCTGCCAGTCGAACACGGCGACCGCGACGCTGGCGAAGTGGTTCGCGCCGTTGGTGTCGAAATCATCCGGCGCTGGATGCGCAGCCAACCGATCCCGATGTTCCACATCCAGTCGGGCGACTACCTGCTGCAGCAGATTCGCCGCTTCGCCCGCTGGAATGGCACCGAGTGGGTTGCAGCTTCGGCGGTCGACGAGTCGCGCGCAACAGTTGACGATCAACCGGCCGGGCGGAACGCATGACGCACGAACCCACCATCCGCTACGAGCTGCTGACGCCGGCCGGCCTGCGCACCGTCGCCGGCGATCACGTCGTCATCCCGAACAGCGCCGATGCCACGTTCGGCATCCATGCCGATCCGCACCTGCACGACGGCCATCCCGAAAAGTGGATCGTCACGCACCTGATCTCAGGCATGCGCATCGGCCACGGCGCGACGCGCACCGCCGCGCTCGCGAACGCGACGTCGAACGTCGATCGCAACCGGCGCCGGCTGCGCGAAATCCTCGAGCAAGCCACGGTCTCGCGCTACGAGTTGCAGCACGCGGCCTATCGCCTGCAGCAGAACCACCACGACATCCTCGGAGGCGCAGCAGCATGACGCACACCACGACCCCTCACGACGCCGCGCTCGCGGCCTCCATCGCAGCGGCGGCCGACGCCCTGCGCTTCGACCACGAACCCGGCGGCCTGCAGCGCGTCGCGGTGCTCGCGCTGTTCGTCAGCGTGCTCGGCGATCGCCTGGCGCTCGCCTTCCCCGCGTCGGCCGGCGCACTCCGTGCGCTCGTCGACAGCCCCGCGACACCCGGCAATCCTGCCGCCCTCTCCCTGCATCAACAGCAACCGCAATAACGATGGCCTCGATCGACGAACTGAAACAACGCATCGACCTGCACGACCTCGCCGATCGTCTCGGCTTGAAGCGCGGTCGTGGCGGCGACAAGGCCCTGTACCACTCGCCGCAGCACGAGGACAGGAGCCCGTCCCTGTCGATCTTCATGAACCACCCGAAGCACGGCACCGGCTGGCGCGATCACAGCGCCGACGTCGGCGGTTCGTGCCTCGACCTGGTCATCCACGCTCGCGGCGGCAGCGTCGCCGACGCCGCGCGCTACCTGCACGACGCGTACGGCATCCCGCTCGACCGCCAGGCGCCGGCCGAGCGCCGCGAGAAATCGACCGTCGAATACATCGCCGATCGGTGCTTCGCCGAGCGTGACCAGGTGCGCGAATACCTGGGCGGCCGTAGCATTTCCGCCGGCGCGATCGACACGGCGGTCGCCGCGCGCTCGCTCGGCTTCAACACGTGGACCAGCTCGAAGGTCGCCGCCGGCGAGGTTGGCCATGCCGGCCCGGCCGCCGCGTTCATCGTGCGCGCGCCTGGCGACGGCCGCGTCGTTGCCGTCGACATGCGCTATGTCGATCCGGCGCTCAACGGCGGCGTCAAGACGCAGACCCAGGGCGACAAGGCCGGTTACGGCTGGACCGCCGATCCGCGCCGGCTCGACAAGGCAAAGCGCGTCGTTATCGTGGAAAGCGCGATCAACGCGCTGTCGATCGACACCTGCGCGATGCCTGGCACGGCCGCCCTCGCGCTGCGCGGCCTGGCGAACGTCAGCGACATCGACTTCGCGTTCCTGCGCGGGAAACAAGTCATCGTCTGCCTCGACAACGACGAGCCTTTCGCGGACGGTCACCCGCGCGCCGGCCGCCGTCCTGGTCCCGAGGCTGCATGGGCGCTCTACGAACGGCTGACGGCGCTGAACATCAGCGCGGTGCTCGTCGACCAGGCCGGCTGGCTGGCCGACCTCGCGGACGGCGAGAAGACGCGCAAGCCGATCAACGACGTGAACGACTACCTGCAGTTGCGCGGCCCGCTCGAGCTGACGCGCGCGCTCGAGCAGCTCGAGCCCTGGCTCATCGCCGGCCTGGCCGGCGACGCCACGCGTAGCGGCCGGCCGCGTATCTTCCTGCCCTCGCACGACTTCGCGCAGTACTGGCGCTTCCGTGTTCGGCCGGACTTCACCAGCTACATCACGAAGATGGATCGCAACGAAGAATCGGGCGTCGAAACGCCGGTCGTAACGGATCTGTGCGGCTTTCGCATTGCCGGCATCAGCCGCGTGTCAGTCGCGAGCGCGACGTCGACGATGACTGGCGACGCCGACCAGGCGCCCACCGTGTACTTCGCCGTGTCGGTGCAGGCGCCGCGCCACGGTGCGCAGCTCGTGCGCCGCGTGATGCTCGACGACCAGTTGCACAACGTCGACCAGTGGGGCAAGTTCGGCCCGATCTGGTCGCCGGCGCCGTTCAAGCGCATGGTCAACATCCTCGAGCGCGGCGCCGACCTCGGCGCGCGCCAGGCTGCAAACTTCGTCGGGCTCGCCTGGCGCGACGGCCGGCTGATCGTCAACGAAGGCCCGGACTGCTATTTCACCGAAGCCGACAAGCAGTGCCCGTATCACAACCTGACCTTCCCGACCGGCCCGGCCAGCGACGCGCGCCGCGTCATCGCCGCGTACCAGGCGACCTTTAAGCACAACGCCGCAACGATCCCGCTCGTGTGGGCGCTCGGCGGCCACCTGAAGGCGCTGCTCGGTTTCTGGCCGCACATCACGATCCAGGCGAACAAAGGCGCGGGTAAGTCGACGCTCATCAAGCGCCTCGAGCGTTCGCTCGCGTTCACGATGTTTTCCGGGCAGTCGCTGCAGACCGAGTTCCGCCTGCTGACCAGCATCAGCCACACGAGCCACCCGGTCGGCTGGGAAGAGCTGTCCGCGCGCCGGCAAGACGTGATCGACAAGGCCGTCGGCCTGCTGCAGGAGAACTACCAGTACACCGTGACCCGTCGCGGCACCGACATGACGGAATACCTGTTGTGCGCGCCCGTGATGCTGGCCGGCGAAGACGTGCCCGTGCGCAGCCTGCTCGGCAAGCTCGTGCGCACGACACTGACCGGCAAGCGCGGCCCGCTGATGCCGGACGACCTGCCGCGCTTCCCGGTTCGCCAGTGGCTCGAATTCCTCGCCGGCCTGGACAAGCGCGCCGTGGCCGACCAGTACGCGACGCTGCGCGACAAGGCGCTGGCCAACTGCCGCGCGAGCGGCGAAGACGACGGCGCGAAGCGGATGGCCGGCAACTACGCGGCCGTCGCGCTCGCCTGGCGCTACCTGTGCGAATTCGCCGGCATGGACCCGACCGAGGGGGACTTCCCGCGCGACCTGCTCACCGAAATGAACGGCCACATCGCCGAGACGAGCGCCGATCGCGAGCCGTGGGTCTGGATCATGGAAACCGTGCTGTCGGAGATCGACGGCGGCAACTACAAGCACCCGTTCACGTTCGACACCGTCGACGGCGAGTTCTGCCTATTGCTGCGCACCGGGCATGTGATGGACCACATCGCCCACACGAGCGCGCTGCGCGACAAATGGAACGGCTTGCCCGTGAAATCCGACCGCGTGTTCAAGGCGCAGCTCAAGCACGCCGGCGTCGTGGTCGGCGAAAAGGAACTCGAGCGCCGGATCTACACCCGCCGCGTGCCGTATCTGACGCCGGTGTCGCTCGATCGCCTGGCCGCGTTCGGCCTGCACGTGTCGATCCGTGAAGATCTGGCGACGGACGCGACCGAGCAGCGGGGCCGTGCGTGACGCCCTCTCAGCCGATGCGGCCGCTGTGCGGCCGTACCCCTTCCCTCATTCACTCTGGCCGCGTAGCGGCCCTGTATTCGGGTTTCCGGTGCGTGCGTCGATGCGCGCAGCAATCGGCGCACGCGAATGCCCGGCCGTCGCTCTTTCCGCTGCCCCCCGTCCCCCCCGCAAGTCGAAACGGCCGGGCAACTGCGCTGCCTTTGAGAAAGGGGGGCCGGGCGGGCCGGTTTTTCCACAGGGGACGGGCAGGCAGCGCACGCGAATGGTGGTTTTCGGGTGCATCCGCTCGTAAGTCTTTGATTGTTGAGAAGAGTGCCGCCACGTATCGCGCTCAATTTGCCACGAGTCGGGCCGCTTTTGCCACTAGTCCGGTTTTTGCGCCGGCCGCCGCCGTCCCTTTATCTCCTCTCTCTAATTCATTGAAAAAGAAGAAGAAAGAATACGGAGAAGGGCCGGAAATCAGCCGGAAAGCCATGCCACGAGTCGGGCATGTTTTGCCACGAGTCGGAAGCGCTGCCTATTTTTTAGGCCACGAGTCGGAAGGGGGTGCCACGTGTTTTTCGTGGCAAATGATGGCAAACGAAAACCTTAAAAATCAAATGGTTACGTATGAATATCGGGGCATGCCACGAGTCCACGAGTTGTTTTGCCCCTGCCCCCGCCGCGTGGCGCTCTGGAGATAGCCCGATGAACACCGTCAACCTCGAACAAGCCGCCGCGCTGCTCGGCGCGCACCCTGAAACGGTGCGCCTGAAAGCGAAGGCCGGCGCGCTGCCTGGCCGGAAGGTCGGCAAGCGCTGGATGTTTTCGACGGTTGCCCTGCAGCGCTACCTCGCCGGAGAATGGATTCCGCGAGTTGTGCAGGGCGACCCGCAGGAGAAATTGGAATCATGTCGCTCTATAAACGCAGTAACAGTCCCAACTGGTATTACCGCCTCACCCCGCCTGGCGGTGGTCCGGTCGTACAAGGCAGCACTGGCACCAGCAACAAAGCCCAGGCGGAAGAGCTTCACGATCGGCTGAAGGTCGATCTGTGGAACCAGGCGCGGCTCGGCCACAAGCCGCGCTACACCTGGAACGACGCGGTCGTGCGCTACATCAGCGACCGCGAAGGGCTGTCGAGCCTGGAGACGTCGAAAACGCACCTGCGCTGGCTCGACCAACACCTGGCCGGCGTCGCGCTGGCCGACATCGACCGCAACCGCATCGACGCGATCGCGCTCGCCAAACGGAGGGAACCGAAGGTGATCCGCACGAAGCACGGGATCGTGACCACCGATGAGTGCGTCAGCGCCGGCACCGTGACGCGCGTGATCGGCGTGCTGAAGGCCGTGCTGAACGCGGCCGTCGAGTGGGAATGGTTGGACCGCGTGCCGGCCACGAAGCGCGCGAAGGTCGTGCAGAAGCGGATCCGCTGGCTGACGCAGGCCCAGGCTGAACGGTTGATCGCCGAGCTGCCGGATCACCTGGCCGACATGGCGCGCTTCGCGCTGGAGACAGGGCTGCGCCGCTCGAACGTGACCAGGTTGCAGTGGTCGCAGGTCGACATCGTGCGGCGCGTTGCCTGGATCCACCCGGACCAGGCGAAGGCGAAGAAGGCGATCACGGTGCCGCTATCCGATTCGGCGATCGCAGTGCTGCTGCAGCAGCGCGCGAAGAAGCGCGCGCCCGAGTTCGTCGACAGTGTGTTCGTGTACCACGGCCGGCCGGTCTATCAGACCGTGACCGAAGCCTGGCGCAAGGCGTTGAAGCGGGCCGGCATCCGCGACTTCCGCTGGCACGATCTGCGTCACACCTGGGCGAGCTGGCACGTGCAGCGCGGCACACCGCTGCAGGTGCTGAAGGAGCTGGGCGGATGGGAAACACTGGAGATGGTGCAGCGCTACGCGCACCTGTCAGCGGACCACCTGACGCAGTGGGTGCAGTCGCACACGCAGGCCGCCGAGCTGCACGTCGCCGCCGGCTGACTGTAATTTCACTGAAGTGGGAGAAAACGATGAAGTAGCGAAACCGCTGGAAGCCTTGCTAGGCTTGGCGCGCCCGGCTGGGATCGAACCAGCAACCCCTGCCTTCGGAGGGCAGTACTCTATCCATTGAGCTACGGGCGCGTGAGACAGTGAAGCGACCCCAATATACAGGCCGCCCACTATTGGCAAGACGGCAAGGATACCCGGTTTCCCATGACGCGTCCACCTTGCCCGACGAATCCCCGCCGCACCGTGCTGCGTGCGGGTAAACACGCGCCATCGCACCGCTCGCCGTGATGTAAACGTTCCGTCTATAATCGTCCGTGCTTCATTGGACTGCCATTTTGCCGTTGCACCGCGCTCACAATTCCTATTCACGGAGACGAGGCAAGCATGAGCGAAGCACCCCACGAATCTCCCGTCAAAACCCCCGGGCAGCTGATTGCCGTCATCATCGCGTCGTTCGCGATTCCGATCATCCTGATCGTCCTGTTCGCCAATTATGCGAACCATGCGTTCCGCGCCGGCGCCGGCACGGACGCGCTATCCGACGAGCAGGTCGCCGCGCGTATCGCCCCGCTCGCGCAGGTCGAAGTGAAGGACGCCAACGCGCCCCGCACGTACAAGACCGGCGAGGCAGTCTACAAGGCCGTCTGCGTGACCTGCCACGGCACGGGCGCCGCCGGCGCGCCGAAATTCGGCAACAAGGACGACTGGGCACCGCGCATCTCGCAAGGCTTCGACACGCTGCTGAAGACGGCACTGGCCGGCAAGGGCGCGATGCCGCCGCGCGGCGGCACGAGCCCCGACGACGTCAGCGACTATGAAATCGCCCGCGCGATCGTCTACATGGCGAACAACGACGGCGCGAACTTCCCCGAACCGGCCGCACCGGCCGCCAACGCGGCGCAGCCCGCCAGCGGCGCGGCAGGCGCATCGGGCCCGGCCGACGCCGCGAGCGCGCAGATCGCCGCCGCGCAGGCCGCGATCGCCGCTATCCCGAAGGCCGGCGAACAACCGGCGGCCGCCCCGGCCAGCGCCGATGCGGCAACCGCCGGCAAGGCGCTGTACTCGTCGACCTGCGTGGCCTGCCACGGAGCCGGCGTGCTCGGCGCGCCGAAGTTCGGCAGCAAGGAAGACTGGGCGCCGCGCCTGAAGGACTCGATGGACACGGTCTACAACTACGCGCTGCACGGCAAGGGCGCGATGCCGCCGAAGGGCGGGTCGAACGCATCCGACGCCGACGTGAAGGCCGCCGTCGACTACATGGTCAACTCGGCGAAGTAACACCGGCCGGCCAGAAAAAACCCCCGCGGCGCACACGCACCGCGGGGGTTTGTTTTTTGCCTGACCGGCTGACCGGCTGACTGTCAGATCGTCGGATCGTCGAAACACCGCACGCCCGACGGCGCCGCCGCGTCACTTCTGCAGCAACGCCTTCAGGCTGGCGAGCCGGTCCTTCGGCGACATCGGCGCCTCTTCCGGGGTAGGCGGCGGCGCATCGTCGAGCCCCATCTCCGGAATGAAGCGCGACGGCTCGCACACGACCGTCTCGCGCGCCCGCTTGCGCTTCTTGCACCAGTTCAGGTGCAGGCTGCGCTGCGCACGCGTGATCGCGACGTACATCAGCCGGCGCTCCTCCTCGATCCGCTCGTTGTCGATCGGGCCGTCGTCCTCGCTGCCGCCGCGGTGCGGCATGATGCCTTCCTCGACGCCGACCAGGAACACGTGCGGATACTCGAGCCCCTTCGACGCATGGACGGTCGACAGCCGCACGGCGTCCGGATCCTCGTCCTTGCCCTCGAGCATCGACATCAGCGCGACGGTCTGGATCAGGCCGAGCAGGTTCTTGCCGGTATCGGCGAGCCCGTCGGCGTTGTGGAAGCCTTCGGCCTCGCCGTCGACGGCTTCCGTCTCGGGCTTGGTGCCCTTGCGCTTCAGCCATTCGAGGAATTCGAGCACGTTCTGCCACTTCGACTGCGCCTGGCGCTCGTCGAACGCGTCGTACAGGTACGCCTCGTAGTGGATCGCCTCCATCATGTCGTCGAGCACGACGGTCGCGGGCTCCTTGTCCGCGCGCTCGGTCAGGCGCTGGATGAAGTCGCAGAACATCCGCAACGGCTCGACCTGGCGCGCCGACAGCCGCGCCTCGATGCCACCCATGTACACCGCTTCGAACAACGACACCTTCGCCTGGCCCGCGAACGAGCCGAGCGCCTCGAGGGTCGTGTTGCCGATCCCGCGGCGCGGCGTCGTGACCGCGCGGATGAACGCGGGATCGTCGTCGGCGTTCGCGATCAGCCGCAGGTACGCGCACAGGTCCTTGATCTCGGCCTTGTCGAAGAACGACTGGCCGCCCGACAGCACGTACGGAATGCGTTCTCGCCGCAGCACCTGCTCGAAGATGCGCGCCTGGAAGTTGCCGCGATACAGGATCGCGTAGTCGCGGAACTGCGCGCGCCGTTCGAACTTGTGCGCGGACAGCCGGAACACGACCGATTCGGCTTCATGCTCCTCGTCGTTGCACGCCGTGACGGTGATCGAATCGCCCATCCCGTGCTCGGACCACAGCTTCTTCTCGAACAGTTTCGGGTTGTTCGCGATCACGTTGTTCGCGGCGGTGAGGATGCGCACCGTCGACCGGTAGTTCTGCTCGAGCTTGACCAGGTGCAGCTTCGGAAAATCCTTGCCGAGCTGCGCGAGGTTCTCGAGCGTCGCACCGCGCCAGCCGTAGATCGCCTGGTCGTCGTCGCCGACCGCCGTGAACGCCGCACGCGGGCCCGCGAGCAGCTTCAGCAGCTCGTACTGACACGCGTTGGTGTCCTGGTACTCGTCGATCAGCAGGTAGCGCAGCTTGTTCTGCCAGCGGTCGCGCACCTGCTCGTTCTTCGCGAACAGCTCGGCCGGCAGGCGGATCAGGTCGTCGAAGTCGACCGCCTGGTACGCGTGCAGCGTCGCGACGTAGTTCCGGTAGACCAGCGCGGCCTGGTGCTCGTCCTCGTTGGCCGCGATCGCCATCGCCTCGTCGGGCATGATCAGGCCGTTCTTCCACAGCGAGATGATGCTCTGGATCTTGCGGATCAGCCCCTTGTCGGTCGTGCCGAGCTGCTCCTGGATCATCCCGAAGCAGTCGTCCGAATCCATGATCGAGAACTGCGGCTTCAGGCCGACGTGCTCGGCCTCCTGGCGCAGGATCTGCACGCCGAGCGAGTGGAACGTGCAGACGGTGAGCTGGTTGACGGGCACCTTGCGCCCTTCCTTGCCGGGCGTGGTGAGCGTCTTGCCCTCGAGCAGCTTCCCCACGCGCTCGCGCATTTCGGCGGCCGCCTTGTTCGTGAACGTGACGGCCGCGATGTGGCGCGGCTCGAAGCCTTTCGCTTCGATCAGGTGCGCGATCTTCTGCGTGATCACGCGGGTCTTGCCGCTGCCCGCGCCGGCGAGCACGAGACAGGGACCGTCGAGGTAGCGCACCGCTTCGTTCTGGGCGGGATTGAGGCCTGCGGACATGATGGCGGATGGTGTTGCGGTTGACGGCGGAACGCCGGGAGGATGCCGTGCGCGCCGGGCCGGCGAAGCAGGCGGACACGCGGGGCAGGACGCGCATGTTAACACGTCGGCGGCCCGCTTTTCGGGAGCGTCGCCTGACGGGGCCGCGCGGGCGAATCCCGCGGCCGCCCCTTGTCCGTCCGGCCAATCCGGCCCCGTTCGCGCAGCGATCGGCCACAATATCTCCACCCGGCGCCGCCCCGCGCCCAACCGACTGAATCGCCTGAATCGCCACCGGATCGACATCATGGGATACCCGTTCGCCACCGCCGCCCTTGGCCCGCTGCTGTTCGCGCAGGGGCGCTACGTGCGCCGCGTCACGCCGCGCCTGCCCGAGGCGGCCGGCCCGCGGGACGGCGTGGCAGGCGACGGCCCGCCGCTGCGCGTGCTGGTGGTCGGCGATTCGGCCGCCGCGGGCGTCGGCGTCGCGACGCAGCGCGAAGCGGTGTCCGGGCAACTGGCGAACGCGCTCGCGGCCACGCACCGCGTGCACTGGAAGCTGCTCGCGCGCACGGGCCTGACCACGCGGGAGCTCGTCGACTGGCTCGCCGCCGAACCGGCCGAGCCGTTCGACGTGGCCGTCACGTCGCTCGGCGTCAACGACGTGACGGGCGGCGTATCGCCGGCCCGCTGGCAGGCGCAGCAGGCCGAGCTCGTCCGGCTGCTCGTCACGCGCTTCCGGGTCGGCCACGCGATCCTGTCGGCGGTGCCGCCGATGGAGCGCTTTCCGGCGCTGCCGCAGCCGCTCGCGTGGTATCTCGGGTTGCGCGCGAAACGGCTCAACACGGCGCTCGCCGGCTGGGCCGCCACGCAGCCGCACTGCACGTTCCTGCGCGTCGAGCTGCCGCTCGAGCGCCACCTGATGGCCGCCGACGGCTTCCACCCCGGTGCCGCCGCCTGCACGGTGTGGGCCACGCAAGTCGCCGCCGCCGTGCTGCGCCGGGCGGCCGCATGACGTACCACGGCGCCCCGGCACCGGCCTTTCACCGCGCGGGCCGGCAGGCAAAGCCCGCACGGACGGCACACGCGCCCGCGCAAAATGCCGGCCTTGCTTGCGCAAGCGCCGCATCGCACGGCGCGTTTCGCCCGAACGCCCCGGTACGAGCGGCGGCGCCATGCCAAAATAGCCGGTCGTCTTCGCGCCGTCTCGGCGCACCATCCTTTAGTTTCCTTCGCAGCCAGGGATTGCCATGTCGTCATTGCTCAGGATTGGTTTGATGGGTTTCGGTTTCGCCGGCGCGACGTTCCACGCGCCGGTCATCGCCACGAGCGGCCGCACTGAAGTCGCCGCGATCGCGACGGGGCAGCCCGATCGCGCGCAGGCCGCGTATCCGGGCGCGCGCGTCGTCCCCGATCTCGACACGCTGCTCGGCCTCGACGACATCGAATGCGTGGTGATCGCCACGCCGAACGACACGCACTTCACGCTCGCGCGCCAGGTACTCGAAGCCGGCCGCCACGTGGTCGTCGACAAGCCCGTCACGCTCACCGCCGACGAGGCGCTTGCGCTCGCGCGGCTCGCGAACGCGCGCAGCCGGCTGTTCGCGCCGTTCCACAATCGCCGCTGGGACGGCGATTTCCTCACCGTGCGCCGCATCGTCGAATCGGGCGAGCTCGGCCGGCTCACGTATTTCGCGTCGCACTTCGACCGCTTCCGCCCGACGCCGCGCACGCGCTGGCGCGAGGAACCCGCCCGCGGCGGCGGCCTGCTGCTCGACCTCGGCCCGCACCTGATCGACCAGGCGCTCGCGCTGTTCGGCCTGCCCGAAACGGTGGGCGCGACCGTCAAGACCCGTCGCGACAACGGCACGGCGCCCGATTTCGTGCACCTGCAGCTCGGTTACCCGGACAAGGACGTGGCGCTGCATGCGAGCGCGCTGTCGGCGATCGAACCCGCGCGCTTCACGCTGCACGGCACACGCGGCAGCTACCAGAAGTTCGGGCTCGACACGCAGGAAGACCAGCTCAAGGCCGGCCTCACCGCGGACGACGTCGAATTCGGCGGCGGCAATCCGCCGGGCCTGCTGCGCGTGCTCGACGGCGAGGTCGAGGTCGAACGCCCGGTGCCGACACTCGACGGCCAGTACGCGGAGTTCTACCGCGCGCTCGCCGCGTCGATCCGCGACGGCGCGCCGTTCCCCGTCACCACGCAGGATGCCGTCGACGTGATGACGATCATCGAGCTCGCCGCGCAGAGCGAGCACGACGGCCGCCGGCTGCCGTTCGTGCGCCGCACGATCTGACACCGCGCGCCGGCCGGTCGCGGCCGGCCGGCACGCGCGCGGCCGGCGCGGCGGATTCGATTACAGGAACATTCGGTTACAAATGCCGGGGGAACGAAAG
This sequence comes from Burkholderia sp. LK4, assembly GCF_001043615.1. Taxonomy (NCBI): domain Bacteria; kingdom Pseudomonadati; phylum Pseudomonadota; class Betaproteobacteria; order Burkholderiales; family Burkholderiaceae; genus Burkholderia; species Burkholderia sp. LK4. The sequence goes on along the minus strand of NZ_LDUL01000009.1, from coordinate 150,934 downwards.
TCAGCGTCCGACCGGTCTGACGCGTTTCTCGAAAAAGTCGATCCGACACCAATCCGTCTGGAGAATGTTGATGCAACGGTTGATTCGCGCAGCAGCGTGCTGCGTCCTGGTTTCCTCGCTTGCGGCCTGTATCGTGCAGCCGCAGCAGCCGGTTCGCCCGGCCCCTCCGCCGCGGCCGAATCCGCAGGTCGTCGCGAACGAGCGGATGCAGCAGATCCAGGGCCGGATCGAGAACCTGCACCGCCGCATCGATGCGCGCGTGAACGGCGGCTACTACCCGCCGCCGTACGGCGCGCAGCTTCACCACCGCCTCGACGTGATCCGCCAGGAAGCGAACGACATGTCCGCGCAGCACAGCGGCGGCCTGTCCGGCGACGAGCAGCGCGTGCTGAACCAGGAGCTCGACACGGCCGCGCGCGCGATCGGCGAGTAACGCACCGGCGCCCGCCGGCGCGGAGAAAGCGGCGGCACCGCTTGCCGCCGCTTGTCGCCGCTTGTCGCCGCTTGCCGCCGCTTGCCGCCGCTTGTCGCCGCTTGTCGCGAAGCGACATTCTTTTGCTCAAATTGACAAGGCCCACCTGCTCGCGTACAGTCGCCCGCACGCGTCGGGAGAGCGTGTGACCGTGCTGTTTCAGCCGGTTGCGCCGCCGAAGGGGCACACCCGCAAACTCTCAGGCAAAAGGACCGACCGCGTCGGGGAACCTCGTCCGTGCATCGCGCGGGCCACACACTCCCCGCACTCTGGAGAGCGGCAGTAGCCCGCAGCGCATAGGCTGCGCGGGCAGGCTGCCCACCGAAGGGGCGCGCGTTCGCCAGGCCTGGCCGGCAGCGCAATCTCTCAGGTATCGAGGACAGAGGGGCATGTACCGGATCGCTCGCAGGCCGTCGGCCGCGGTGGTCGGCACATGGCCGTTCTGATCCGCGCGCAAGCGCCTTGCCTGAGGCCTCGATGACTGCACTGAATCACACCCCGCTCAACGCCGCGCACCGCGCGCTCAATGCCCGCATGGTCGACTTCGGCGGCTGGGACATGCCCGTCAACTACGGCTCGCAGATCGAAGAACATGAAGCCGTGCGCACCGACGCCGGCATGTTCGACGTGTCGCACATGTGCGTCGTCGATTTCACCGGCAGCCGCGTGCGCGCGTTCTTCGAGCACGCGATCGCGAACAACGTCGGCAAGCTCAAGACGCCCGGCAAGGCACTCTACTCGTGCCTGCTCAATCCGCAGGGCGGCGTCATCGACGACCTGATCGTCTACTACTTCACCGAAGAATTCTTCCGCGTCGTCGTCAACGCCGGCACGGCCGAGAAAGACATCGCGTGGTTCAACCAGCTGAACGAGCAAGGCGGCTACGGCGTCACGATCGCGCCGCGCCGCGATTTCGCGATCATCGCCGTACAGGGCCCGAACGCCCGCGAAAAGGCCTGGGCGACCGTGCCCGCCGCGCGTGCCGCGACGAGCGAGCTGAAGCCGTTCAACGCCGCGCAGGTCGCCGGCACGCCGTTCGGCGATCTCACCGTCGCACGCACCGGCTATACCGGCGAAGACGGCTTCGAAGTGATCGTCCCGGCCGTGCACGTCGAAGCGCTGTGGAACGCGCTGCAGCAGAACGGCGTGCGCCCGTGCGGGCTCGGCGCGCGCGACACGCTGCGCCTCGAGGCCGGCATGAACCTGTACGGCCAGGACATGGACGACACCGTCTCCCCGCTCGACGCGGGCCTCGCGTGGACGGTCGACCTCGGCGCGCCGCGCGACTTCGTCGGCCGCGCCGCCCTTGAAGCCAACGGCACCCGCGCCGCGTTCGTCGGCCTGATCCTGCAGAAGGAAAACGGCAAGGCGGGCGGCGTGCTGCGCGCGCACCAGAAGGTCGTCACGCCGCACGGCGAAGGCGAGATCACGAGCGGCACGTTCTCGCCGTCGATGCAGGAATCGATCGCGTTCGCGCGCGTGCCGGCGGCCGTCCAGATCGGCGACCTGGTCCAGGTGCAAATTCGAGACAAGAATCTTCCCGCGCGCGTGGTAAAACTGCCGTTCGTGCGCAACGGCAAGGTCCTCGCTGCGTAACGGCCGGGCGGCCCGCCTCCCGGAAAGCCGGGAGATGGCGCCCGGCGCAACACCACACCCGGCGCGCCCCGGCGGGCGCGCCAGCAAAACGAACAAACCCTTTTATCAGGAGCATCCGATGAGCAACGTCCCGGCCGATCTGAAGTACACCGACGAACACGAGTGGATCCGCACCGAAGCCGACGGCACGCTGACGGTCGGCATCACCGATCACGCGCAGAACACGCTCGGCGACATCGTTTTCCTCGAACTGCCGGCCGTCGGCAAGCAGGTGAAGGCGGGCGACGCGATCGGCGTCGTTGAATCCGTGAAAGCGGCGTCGGACATCTATTCGCCGGTGTCGGGCGAGGTAGTCGCGATCAACGCGGACGCCATCGACACGCCGGAAGAGGTGAACAGCGACGCGTACGACACGTGGCTGTTCAAGATCAAGCTCGCCGCCGGCGCATCGACCGACGGCCTGCTCGACGCCGCCGCCTACAGCAAGCTGATCGACTAATTCCCTTACCCGAACCGCGCGACGCCGGCCGCCGGCCGGCCCGCGCGGGACCAGAGTCACGCCATGAAGCTCGAACACCCGGACCGCCTGATGAACCGCACGCCCCTCTCGCTCGCCGCGCTCGAAACGCACGACGCGTTCGCCGAACGCCACATCGGCCCCGACGCCGCCAGCCAGCAGGCCATGCTCGACACGCTCGGCTTCGCGTCGCGCGCCGCCCTGATCGACGCCGTGATCCCGGCCTCGATCCGCCGCGCCGAAACGCTGCCGCTCGGCCCGTTCGCGCAGCCGAAGAGCGAGGCCGAAGCCCTCGCCGCGCTGCGGGTTCTCGCGGACAAGAACCAGGTGTTCCGCTCGTATATCGGTCAGGGTTACCACGACACGCACACGCCGGCCGTGATCCTGCGCAACGTGCTCGAAAACCCGGCGTGGTACACGGCCTACACGCCGTACCAGCCCGAAATTTCCCAGGGCCGCCTCGAGGCGCTCCTGAACTTCCAGCAGATGGTCGCCGACCTGACGGGCCTCGCGATCTCGAACGCGTCGCTGCTCGATGAAGCCACCGCCGCCGCCGAAGCGATGACGCTGCTGCAGCGCACCGGCAAGCCGGCATCGAACGTGTTCTACGTCGCCGACGACGTGCTGCCGCAAACGCTCGAAGTGATCCGCACGCGCGCGCTGCCGGTCGGCATCGAGGTCAAGACGGGCCCGGCCGCCGACGCGGCGCAAGCGAATGCATTCGGCGTGCTGCTGCAATACCCGGGCGTGAACGGCGACGTGCGCGACTACCGCGCGCTCACCGAAGCGATCCACGCGGCCGGCGGCCACGTGGTCGTCGCGGCCGACCTGCTCGCGCTGACCGTGCTGACGCCACCCGGCGACTGGGGCGCGGACGTCGCGATCGGCAACACGCAGCGCTTCGGCGTGCCGATGGGCTTCGGCGGCCCGCACGCCGCCTACCTGGCCGTGCGCGACGAATTCAAGCGCCAGATGCCGGGCCGCCTCGTCGGCGTGACGGTCGACGCGCAGGGCAAGCCCGCGCTGCGCCTCGCGCTGCAGACGCGCGAACAGCACATCCGCCGCGAGAAGGCGACGTCGAACGTGTGTACCGCGCAGGCGCTGCTCGCGATCATGGCCAGCATGTACGCGGTCTACCACGGCCCGCACGGCCTGAAGACGATCGCGCTGCGCGTGAACCGCATCGCGGCCCTCTTCGCCGCCGGCGTGAAGCAGCTCGGCTTCGCGACCGTCAACGACACGTTCTTCGACACGCTGACGATCGACACCGGCGCGCGCACCGCGCAGGTCCATGAACTCGCGAAGGCCAGGCGCATCAACCTGCGCCGCGTGAGCGACACGCAAGTCGGCGTATCGGTCGACGAAACGACGACGCGCGACGACCTCGCCGATCTCCTCGACGTGTTCGCGCAGGCCGCGGGCGGCACCGCGCCGGCCGTCGATGCGCTGGACGCGGGCCTCGCCGGCGTCGCCGCGCTGCCGGCCGGCCTCGAGCGCACGAGCGCGTACCTGACGCACCCCGTGTTCAACCGCCACCATTCCGAAACCGAAATGCTGCGCTACCTGCGCAGCCTGTCGGACAAGGATCTCGCGCTCGACCGCTCGATGATCCCGCTCGGCTCGTGCACGATGAAGCTGAACGCGACGTCGGAAATGCTGCCGGTCACGTGGCCCGAATTCGGCGGCATCCACCCGTTCGCGCCGGCCGAGCAGACCGTCGGCTACCGCGAGATGATCGACCAGCTCGAGCAGATGCTCGTCGCGGCCACCGGCTACGCGGCCGTGTCGCTGCAGCCGAACGCCGGCTCGCAGGGCGAGTACGCGGGCCTGCTGATCATCCACGCTTACCACGCATCGCGCGGCGAAGCGCACCGCGACGTGTGCCTGATCCCGGCATCCGCGCACGGCACGAACCCGGCGTCCGCGCACATGGCCGGCATGAAGGTCGTGGTCGTCGCCTGCGACGCGCAGGGCAACGTCGACATCGCCGATCTCAAGGCCAAGGCCGACGAGCACGCGAAGAACCTCGCGGCGATCATGATCACGTATCCGTCGACGCACGGCGTGTTCGAGCAGAACGTCCGCGAGATCTGCGAGATCGTGCATGCGCACGGCGGCCAGGTGTACGTCGACGGCGCGAACATGAACGCGATGGTCGGCCTGACCGCGCCGGGCCAGTTCGGCGGCGACGTGTCGCACCTGAACCTGCACAAGACCTTCTGCATCCCGCACGGCGGCGGCGGCCCGGGCGTCGGCCCGGTCGCGGTCGGCGCGCACCTCGCGAAGTTCCTGCCGAACCAGCGTTCGACCGGCTACTCGCGCGACGAAAACGGCATCGGCGCGGTGTCGGCCGCGCCGTACGGCTCGGCGTCGATCTTGCCGATCTCGTGGATGTACATCGCGATGATGGGCGCGAAGAACCTGACCGCCGCGACGGAAACCGCGATCCTCAACGCGAACTACATCGCGAAGCGCCTAGCGCCGCACTACCCGGTGCTGTATTCGGGCCCGGGCGGGCTGGTGGCGCACGAGTGCATTCTCGACCTGCGCCCGATCAAGGAATCGAGCGGCATCACCGTCGACGACGTCGCGAAGCGCCTGATGGATTACGGCTTCCACGCGCCGACGATGAGCTTCCCGGTGCCGGGTACGCTGATGGTCGAGCCGACCGAATCGGAATCGCAAGAGGAACTCGACCGCTTCATCGCCGCGACGATCGCGATCCGCGAGGAAATCCGTGCGGTCGAGGAAGGCCGCGCCGACCGCGAGGACAACCCGCTGCGTCACGCCCCGCACACGGCGGCCGTCGTCACCGCGAACGAATGGCCGCACGCGTACTCGCGCGAGCAGGCCGCGTACCCGGTCGCGTCGCTCGGCACGAACAAGTACTGGCCGCCGGTCGGCCGTGCGGACAACGTCTACGGCGACCGCAACCTGTTCTGCTCGTGCGTGCCGATGTCGGAATACGCATAACGCACACGAGGCCAGGAGCCGTCCGATGGTGCCCGCACCGCACGCAACCCGGGGTTGCGTGCGGTTTTTTTGTTCGCCGCTCGAACCCGTGCACGTTCGTGCGCCAATCCAGCTAACATCACACGCGATCCAGCCAATGAAGGAGTTCCGCATGGTGCGTCCGATGTTTCCGGGCCATGGTGCACTGCAAGGGCGGCCGCGCGCGCGCCGTATCGTGCCGATGTTCGTCGCGTCGCTGTCGTTGGCCGCTGCCGGCCTCGGCGCGTGCGGCAGTGCGCGCGCGGCGATGAATTTCTGCGCGGCGCCGGCCCTGCAGGCGAGCGAGACGACGCAGGCCGAGCCGGGCGTCCAGGCGCTGATCCGCAGCGTCGACGCACGCATCGGCGAGCAGCCGAAGGCGATGGCGCGCGTGCACACCGAGGGCACGCTGCCGCACGAAGGCATCTACGACCAGAGCGCCGCCGCGCTGAAGGATCTCGACCTGATGCGCGATGCCGCGCTCGCGTGGCGCGTGACGAACGCGCCGCGCTACCTGCAGCTCGTCGACCGCTTCCTGTCCGCGTGGGTCGGCACCTACCAGCCGAGCTTCAACCCGATCGACGAGACGCGTTTCGACAGCCTGATCGTCGCGTACGACATGACGGCAAGCGCGCTGCCGGTGAAGACCCGCAACGCGACCGCTGCGTTCATCGCGAAGCTCGGCGCCGGTTATGTCGCACAGATCGACGCGCAGAAGCGCCCGCTCACCGGCACCTGGCGCAACAACTGGCAGAGCCACCGGATCAAGCTGATCGCGCTGTCCGCGTTCACGCTCGGCGATCGCAGGATGATGAACGCCGCGCAGCGGCTGTTCGTCGAGCATCTCGCCGACAACATCGGCCCGGACGGCAAGACCTGGGACTTCGAGGAGCGCGATGCGCTGCACTACGCGGTCTACGACCTGCAGCCGCTGGTGACGGCCGCGCTCGCCGCGCGCCGCTTCAACCGCAACTGGCTGCGCGAGCGCGGCACGAACGGTGCGACGCTCGCGGCCGCGCTCGACTGGCTCGTGCCGTACGCGCTCGGCGAGAAAACGCACGAGGAATTCGTGAATTCGCCGGTGCCGTTCGACGCGAAGCGCCGCGAAGCCGGCCTGCCGGGCTACACGGGGCAGTGGGACCCGAAAAACGCCACCGAACTCTTTCATCTGGCCGCGCGGCTCGACGGGCGTTATGCCCGCGTCGCGCAGCAACTTTCCCCAACGCCGCCCGCATGGCTCGCCGCGTGCCTGCCATTGCAGGCGCGCTAGCACTACTCTTAAAGCAAGGCAGGAATCGAAATGGCAGTCAGCGTCTTTGACCTCTTCAAGATCGGTATCGGTCCATCCAGTTCGCATACGGTCGGGCCGATGCGCGCGGCGCTGATGTTCGTCCAGGGCCTCGAGCGCGACGGGATGCTCGACGCGACCGCCCACGTGAAGGTCGAGCTGTACGGCTCGCTCGGCGCCACCGGCAAGGGCCACGGCACCGACCGCGGCGTGATGCTCGGCCTGCTCGGCGACGCGCCCGACACCGTCGATCCCGACACGATCGACGCGCGGCTGGAAGACGTCCGCAAGTCGAAGAAGCTCGCGCTGCTCGGCACGCACCCGGTGCCGTTCGTGCTGAAGGAGAACATCGCGTTCTACCGCCAGGCGCTGCCCGAGCATCCGAACGGGATGAAGCTGCGCGCGAGCGACGCGAACGGCGCGGTGCTGGTCGAGCGCACCTACCTGTCGGTCGGCGGCGGCTTCGTCGTGACGGCCGGCGCGCCGAACACGAAGGTGCTGAGCGCGGCCGAGCAGATGACGCACCCGTTCCGCACCGGCGCCGAGCTGCTCGCGCTGACCGAGTCGACCGGCAAGTCGATCGCGCAGCTGATGTGGGAAAACGAGCGCGCGTGGCACACCGAGGAAGAGACGCGCGATGGCCTGCTGAAGATCTGGGCGGTGATGCAGTCGTGCGTGTCGCGCGGCTGCGGAATCGGCAACCCGGATGCCGACGGCAACCTGCCCGGCCCGTTCCAGGTCAAGCGCCGCGCGCCGCAGCTGTACCGCACGCTGACGGGCAGCCCGGAGCGCGCGCTGCAGGATCCGCTGTCGATGATCGACTGGATCAACCTGTACGCGATCGCGGTCAACGAGGAAAACGCGGCCGGCGGGCGCGTCGTCACCGCGCCGACCAACGGCGCGGCCGGCATCATCCCCGCCGTGCTGCACTACTACACGCGCTTCACGCCGGGCGCGAACGAGCAGGGCGTGATCGACTTCCTGCTCACCGCCGCTGCGATCGGCATTCTTTACAAGCTGAATGCGTCGATCTCCGGCGCGGAAGTCGGCTGCCAGGGCGAAGTGGGCGTCGCGTGCTCGATGGCGGCGGGCGCGCTCGCGGCCGTGCTCGGCGGCACGCCGCAACAGGTCGAGAACGCGGCCGAGATCGGGATGGAGCACAACCTCGGCCTCACCTGCGACCCGGTCGGCGGGATGGTGCAGATTCCCTGCATCGAGCGCAACGCGATGGCGTCGGTGAAGGCGGTCAACGCGGCGCGCATGGCGTTGCGCGGCGACGGCTCGCACTACGTGTCGCTCGACTCGGTGATCAAGACGATGCGCGAGACCGGTGCCGACATGAAGACGAAGTACAAGGAAACGTCGCGCGGTGGGCTCGCGGTGAATATCGTCGAGTGCTGATGCGGATTCCGGCGGTCACGCGGGGCGAATCGATACCCTGCCGTGCCGCCGGACATGACCGGGCACGCTAGTCGTTCAGCCAGTTCTCCAGCCGCAACCCCGGGTAACTCGCGAAATCCCGCTCGTTGTTGGTCACGAGCACGGCGTCGAGCGACACCGCGTGCGCCGCGATCAGTTTGTCGAGATGATCCCTCTTCCGCTCGCGGGTCGCTTCGCGAACAGGGCCGTACGCTTGCGCGGCCGCCGCGTCGAACGGCGCAACCGGAATATCCTCGATCAGGTCGGCAAGGTTGCGTCGCTCCCGGACGGCATTCGCACACGCGGCCACGCCGTATTCGAGCTCGGCGTACGTAATCGCCGACATCACGACGTCCCCCGTGTAGCACTGGGCAAATCGTTTCGCGACCTGTTCCGGCTGATGCTTCATCAAATAGATGCACATGTTGGTGTCGAGCATGTAGCGCGGCATCACAAACCCTCGCGGTCGGCCTGCTCGTGGTCGCCACGCCCTTCAGCCATGAAATCCGGTGCGAATTTCGCGAACTTCTCGAGCACGCCAGCCAACGGCCGTCGCACGGGACGAATACGGATTTCGTCGCCGATCCGTTCGATTTCGAGCTCGATATCGCTGCGCTCGTAGGCAAGATCCGCCGGAATCCGTACGGCCTGCGAGTTGCCGTTCCGGAACACCCTCGTGGTATGCATGTCGATCTCCCATGCGTGTGTACGATGGATGTACTTTAGGGTGTTTCCGAGGCAATGTAAATCCATGTGTGTACACAACTCCGAAGTGATCACGCGGGCGGCTTGCGATATGCCGAAGATATCCACTGCCGGCGGCCGGTCAGTTGCGGCGAAAAGACACGTGGTTCGACGCAATTCGCCACCCGCCTGACCGTGGCAGCGGATCGTCCTGTCCGGCTCGATGCCGGCAGCCTCCACTGTCCACCGTCCGGCAATCACGCACCAGTCGTCCTTTCGGCCAGCCGAACCCGGCGAGCACGCAAAACGCGCCGCCCGACCCGCTCCGGGTTCCGACACTTTTCACCGGCCGGCGTACCGGCGCCGGGCCGACAGGCGTAAGCTGTACGTCCCGCTACCCAGGGAGACGGCAGCCCATGTCGCATTCCAAGGATCTCGAGCAGCCCGCCACCACCGGCGCGCGACTGCTCGTCGATGCGTTGCTCGCCAATCACGTCGAACGCGTGTTCTGCGTGCCCGGCGAGAGTTTCCTCGCCGTACTCGATGCGCTGGCGGACGACACCGCGCGCATCCAGACGGTCGTCTGCCGCCACGAGGCGGCCGCCGCGAACATGGCCGAGGCGGTCGGCAAGCTGACCGGCCGCCCCGGCATCGCGTTCGTCACGCGCGGGCCCGGCGCGACCCATGCGTCGATCGGCGTGCACACCGCGTTCCAGGATTCGACGCCGATGATCCTGTTCGTCGGCCAGTGCGCGCGCGAGCACCTCGACCGCGAAGCCTTCCAGGAAATCGACTACCGGCGGATGTTCGGCCAGATGGCGAAATGGGTCGCGCAGATCGACGATCCGCGCCGCATTCCCGAGTACCTGAGCCATGCGTTCCACGTCGCGACCGCCGGCCGGCCCGGCCCGGTCGTGCTCGCGCTGCCGGAGGACGTGCTGTCCGAAGCCTGCGCGCCGCAGCCCGTCGTGCCGGCCGCGAAACGCGTCGCGGCCGCGCCGTCGGCCGGGCAGCTCGACGAGCTGCGCGAGCGGCTCGCGCGCGCCGAACGTCCGTTCGCGATCGTCGGCGGCAGCGGCTGGACGCCCGACGCGTGCGCGAACCTGCGCACCTTCGTCGAGCGCTGGCAGTTGCCGGTGGCCTGCGCGTTCCGCTACCAGGACACGATCGACAACGCGCACCCGAACTATGCGGGCGACGTCGGGCTCGGGATCAACCCCGCGCTCGCGAAGCGCATCCGCGACGCCGACCTGCTGCTCGTGATCGGGCCGCGCCTCGGCGAAGCGACGACCGGCGGCTACACGCTGCTCGACATCCCGAAGACACGCCAGACGCTGGTTCACGTGCACCAGGGCGCGGACGAGCTCGGCCGCGTGTATGCGGCCGACCTGCCGATCGTGTCCGGGATGCCCGAGATCGCCGCGCCGCTCGCCGCGCTCGAGCCGCCCGAGCATCCCGCGTGGGCCGGCAGCGCCGCCGACGCGCATCGCGCGTATCGCGAATGGCATGCGCCGCTGCCGATGCCCGGCGACGTCCAGCTCGGCGACGTGATGGTGCAGTTGCGCGAGCGCCTGCCGCACGACGCGGTCCTCACCAACGGCGCCGGCAATTATGCGATCTGGCTGCATCGCCACTTCGCGTACCGGCACTTCCGCTCTCAGCTCGCGCCGACGAGCGGCGCGATGGGCTACGGGCTGCCGGCCGCGCTCGCCGCGAAGTCGTTGTACCCGTCGCGCGCCGTCGTCGCGCTCGCAGGAGACGGCTGCTTCATGATGGCCGGCAACGAGCTCGCGACCGCGATGCAGTACGGGCTGAACATCGTGGCAATCGTCGTCAACAACGGCCATTTCGGTACGATCCGCATGCATCAGGAGCGCAACTACCCGGGCCGCGTGCACGGCACGGGGCTCACGAATCCCGATTTCGCCGCGTATGCGCGCGCATTCGGCGCGCATGGCGAGACCGTCGAGCGCACCGCCGATTTCGCGCCCGCGCTCGAACGCGCGCTGACCTGCGGGCTGCCCGCGCTGATCGAGATCCGCATCCCGCAGGACGCCAGCACGCCGGCCGCGACCCTCGAACAGATCCGCGAACAGGGCCGCCGCGCGCGCGGCGGATGACGGTGAGCACGCACGCCGCGCCCCCTGCCGCCGCGCTGTCGCACGACGACGCGCTGGCGCTCCCCGGCACGCTGCTCGCACCGGACGGCACGCTCGTCGCGCCTTACGACCTCGAGCACGGCGCCGCGCGTGCCGCCGGCCACGTGGCGGCCGCGCCCGCGCGCGGCCTGCTGCACGCCGCGCACCGGCCGTTTCGGCTCGACTATGGCCGCGCACGGCAGGTGCATGTGATCAACGGGATGGGGGTCACGCTCGGCGATTCGGTGATCGGGCTCACCGCCCTGGCCGCGCTGCGCGCAGCGCATCCGGGCCTGGGCTTCACGCTGTACCGGCCCGCCCGCGCGCCGCGCTACGTCGATGCGCTGTACGCGCTCGCGGCCGACATCGTCGCGCCGTCGCGCGCGCTGCCGTACCCCGCCGACGCGCTGCCGGCGGACGCGCCGTGCATCGACGTCGGCAATCACCTGTACTGGCCCGCGTTTGCCCGGTTGCCGATGATCGATTTCTTCCTCGACGCGCTCGGCGTGGAGCCTGCCTCGGTGCCGGCATCGGCCAGGCGCAACCGCTGGCTCGCGCGGCTGCCGTTGCCCGCGTTGCCTGCGCAATGGCAGCGTCCGTACGTGCTGTTCTGTCCGAACGCGAGCACCGCGTTGCGCAGCGTGCCGCCTGCCCTCCGGGCAACGTTCGTCGAACAGCTGGCCCGGCGCTACGGCTTGCCGGTGGCCGGGTTCGGGCCGGTCGCGCATCCCGCGTATGTCGACGTGAGCGCCGATGCGGCAGGCGATACGGCCCGGTTCATCGCATGGGTCAAGGGCGCCAGCCTGCTGTTCGCGCCCGACACGGCCGCGCTGCACCTTGCCGACGGTTTCGACGTGCCGACGCTCGCATGCTTTACAACGATCGAGCCGGCGCTGCGCGTACGCGACTATCCGCATTGCGTGCCGGTCGCGCTCGACGTGCCGGCCGAATTGCACGGGCTGCATCGCAGCGAGCGGCCGGCCGATCTCGCGGCGGTCGAGGCCGCTTACCGGGCGATCGACTGGGACGCGCTGGCCTGGCCCGCGCTACGCAAAGCCGCGACGACCGCTGATCAGGAAAACCGGACGCGAGCATCCGCAGCGTGGCCGAAAGCGCAATAGCGTGCCCGCACCGCCTGAGCCTGAGCCTGAGCCTGAGCCTGAGCCTGAGCCTGAGCCTGAGCCTGAGCCTGAGCCTGAGCCTGAGCCTGAGCCTGAGCCTGAGTCCGAGTCCGAGTCCGAGCGTGAGCCCGAGCCAGGCTCACCCCGACTACCGCCCCGCGCTCACCCCGCCACCATCACCGCGCGATCGCGCAGCGTCTCCGACGGCCGCTTGCCGAACAGTCGCCGGTAATCGGTCGCGAACTGGCTGAGATGCCAGAAGCCCCACGCCTCTGCAACGTCCTGCACCGAACCGGCCGCGCGGCCGCACAGGTCGCGCCGCGCGCCGTTCAGCCGCAGCGTGCGCAGGTAGGTGGCGGGCGCCATGCCGAGCACGTCCTGGAAGCAGTACTGCAGCGTGCGCCGGCTCACGTGCAACTGCTCGCACAGTTCGGGCACGCCGACCGGGCGCGTGCGGTGCGCGAGCACGTAGTCACGCGCCTGCTCGACGATCCAGCGGCGCATCGACGGCGCGCGGCCGGCGTCGTCGTCGGCCGGTTGCGCGCACACGTCGAACAGCGCGGCCAGCACCTCGGCCTGCAGGTCGTCGCGCTGCGCATCGGCCAGCGGGCCGGCCATCGCCACCGCCCCGTCGAGCCGGCGGCCGAGCAGCGCGCACAGGCGCGCGAGCCGCGCATCGCCGACCTGCATCACGCGTTGCGTGAACAGCCGCTCGTCGAGCGCACGGTGCTCGACCTCCTCCGCATAACGGCGCAGCACGTCGCCGCGCACGACGATGCCGTAGATCGAGAACTGCGCGGGCGTCACCAGTTCGAATTCGACGTTGCCGGGCCGGAACGCGAGCGCGCCGGGCCCGATGCGGCACGCATCGACGCGCGCGGTGCCGTCGCTCACGAGCGGGATGCCGAACCAGTACGCATCGCCGCGCACCTCGCATGCCTGGCGCAGCAGGTGGCTCGTCGATTCCCGAAACAGTTTCATCGTGTCGAGCGGCAGCTCGGTCAGCGTGCCGACGAAACGGCCGGCCGCGAGCTGGTCGTAGGTCTGCCGCCAGCCGATCAGGTTGCGCGCCTGCTCGTCGGCGTCATGCGCGACGCTGACGACCGCCTGCCCGGCCAGCGCGTCGTCGCCCTGCGCGTTGCGCCGCGTGTCTTCGGCTGTCGGTTCTTCGCTACACGCCACGTGTTGGTCCATCGTGTCCTCCCTCACCTGCCCGGAACCGCGTCTGTCACGCAAGTCCCGTGCCGAACCGCGCGGTTCGGCGAACGGCCCGTCATTCCACGTTGTCCGGCCGTTGCGCGCCATCCGGGCGCACCCGAAGGCGGCGTGCCGCGCACGCCGCCGGTGCGATCCGCGCGACGACCGCGCATCTCGACCGCCGCCGGCCGCCGAATCCCGGCTACCCGGCCGGCTTCAGCCGCACGACCCGCGTGCCGCAATTGCCATACGCCTGCGCGACCGCCAGCTCGACGATCGCGCTTCCGGCCGGCCAGGGCGCCGCGTCCGCTTCGGGCAAATCGGCGCGCAGCGTCGCGCGACCGTTGATCCGGTAGCGGATGCCGCGCACGAAGTCGACGAACAGCAACCCGACGCCGCTGCCGTCGCATGCCGCCGCATCGATCCGGCCACCGGCGCCGGGAGCGGCAGGCAACGCGAACCGCAGCGTCTTCGTGTCGATCACGCGGACGACCGGCAGCAGATCGCCGTTCGCGTCGCGCATGCCCGGCACGACGTCGCAGGTCACGGATGTGCGCGAGCCGCCCGCAGTGGCGATGAACATGAACGGCTGAGATTCGACGAACTGCCGCACGCCGATGCTCACGCGTGTCGTCACCACGTCGCTCATCCGCTCGGCCTCGTCGGCCACGCCGAAGCGGTGCTGCGCGTCGAGTTCGCCCGCATGGAACACGGGGTGACGCGGAAAGGATCGGGGCAGTTCAGCCATGCTGGTTTTCGTTACACGCATCGGCACGCCGTGCCGCAGCGAAGACACGACGGCCGGTATCGTTTCCGGCGCCGGCCGCGACGATGCTCGGCCGACACCGGGGGTCGGATGTCGAAGTCGAAAATGGCGAAGCGCCGGGTGACCGGATGGGACGACGGCCACCCGCCGATAGCCGGTAGCCGGTAACCGCCGCATCGCACCCGCATGCGCAACGTTCGACGGACGGGCAAACGTCACCCGGCCGTCGAACGTTGAACGCAGCCCGCGCGCCACGCGCCCCGCCAACGAACCCCGGCGATCGTCCCGGCCGGCGCTGCCCTGCCGGCCGGCCGATCCCGGCGCTCCGCCACTGCGTCGACGCCCCGGTCAGAAGAACCCGAGCGCCTCGGCCTGGTAGCTGACCAGCAGGCACTTCGTCTGCTGATAGTTCGACAGCGCCATCTTGTGCGTCTCGCGGCCGATCCCCGACTGCTTGTAGCCGCCGAACGCCGCGTGCGCGGGGTACAGGTGGTAGCAGTTGGTCCACACGCGGCCGGCCTCGACCTCGCGGCCCATCCGGTACGCCCGCGTGCCGTTGCGCGTCCACACGCCCGCGCCGAGCCCGTAGAACGTGTCGTTCGCGAGTTCGATCGCTTCCTGCTCGTCCTTGAACGTCATCACCGACGCGACCGGCCCGAAGATCTCTTCCTGGAACACGCGCATCTTGTTGTTGCCGAGCAGCATCGTCGGCTTCACGTAGTAGCCCGTGTCGAGGCCGGCAGCCGGCGCCGTGCGTTCGCCGCCCGTCAGGCATTGCGCGCCTTCGCCGCGGCCGATGTCGATGTACGACAGGATCTTGTCGAGCTGCTGCTGCGACGCCTGCGCGCCGATCATCGTCTGCAGGTCGAGCGGGTGGCCGGCCTTGATGCGCTCGACGCGCGCGACCGCCTTCTCGATGAACTTCTCGTAGATCGATTCCTGGATCAGGATCCGCGACGGGCACGTGCACACTTCACCCTGGTTCAGCGCGAACATCGCGAGCCCTTCGAGCGCCTTGTCGAGGAACGCGTCGTCCTGGTCGAGCACGTCGGCGAAGAAGATGTTCGGGCTCTTGCCGCCCAGTTCGACCGTCGACGGGATCAGGCTGTCGGCCGCCGCGCGCAGGATGTGCTTGCCGACCGGCGTCGAGCCCGTGAACGCGATCTTCGCGATCCGCTTGCTGGTCGCGAGCGCTTCGCCCGCTTCCTTGCCGAAGCCGTTCACGATGTTGATCGTGCCGGCCGGGAACAGGTCGCCGATCAGCTCCATCAGCACGAGCACCGACGCGGGCGTCTGCTCGGCCGGCTTCATCACGACGCAGCAGCCGGCCGCGAGCGCCGGCGCGAGCTTCCATGCGGCCATCAGCAGCGGGAAGTTCCACGGGATGATCTGGCCGACGACACCGAGCGGCTCGTGGAAGTGGTACGCGACGGTGTTGTCGTCGATCTCGGAGATGCCGCCTTCCTGCGCGCGGATGCAGCCCGCGAAGTAGCGGAAGTGGTCGATCGCGAGCGGCAGGTCGGCCGCCATCGTCTCGCGCAGCGGCTTGCCGTTGTCGATCGTCTCGGCCACGGCCAGCAGCTTCAGGTTCTTTTCCATCCGGTCGGCGGCGGCGAGCAGCAGGTTCGCGCGCTCGGCCACGGACGTCTTGCCCCACTTGCGGCGCGCGGCATGCGCGGCGTCGAGCGCCAGCTCGATGTCGTCGGCGCCCGAGCGCGGAATGCGGCAGAACGGCTGGCCGTTGATCGGCGACACGTTCTCGAAATACTCGCCTTTCACCGGCGGAACCCACTTGCCGCCGATGTAGTTGTCGTATTGCTGACGGTACGGGTATTCGACGTCGAGGCCCAGTTGTTTCAGGTCAAACGGGTTCATACATGTCTCCTGTTCATCGTGCTTGTGTGCGTACAGCGCCGGTTGGATCGCGCTGCATCGGTTTACGCAACATGCGTGCCAAACGGGACGGAAGCACGGCGACCACGGCCGGCCCGCGTGCGCACCGTGCCGTGTTCACCCACGCAGCACGGCGGGTGTACCCATTCTGAACAGCGCGATTGCGCAGCAGCCGGGCCGGTGTGCGAAATTTCCACAGTGCGCGGGCGCGCCTGCAGGCGGACGCCGGCCGCGACGCGTGGCATGTCGCTTGCGTGCGCATCGTGCGTTTCCACGCAACGGCGAGTGCGCCGACCGACACCATGAACGACCGCGGCCCCCTGACCGACGACGCCATCGCGTTCATCCGCGAGCAGGCGTTCCTGATCGTCGCGACCGCCGACGAAGGCGGCAACAGCGACTGCTCGTACCGCGGCCGCCAGCCGCGCGCCGACGGCTCGTTCGAGCCGCTCGTCGACGTCCCCGACCGCCGCACGCTCGTGCTGCCCGACTTCGCGGGCAACAACCTGTTCAACACGATCGGCAACCTGCTCGTGAATCCGGCCGTCGCGCTGCTGTTCGTCGATTTCGTGCGCCAGACGACCTGGCTCGTGCAGGGCCGCGCGACGATCGACGAGGATGTGCAAGGCCGCGCTCATCTGTGGCCGGACGCGCGGCGCTATGTGGTGGTTGACGTGGAACGGGCGCAGGCGCGCGCGGATGCGGCGCTGCCGCCGCTGGTGCTGGCGTGATTCACGCGATGCGCTGGACGGATCGTCGACTCGCGACGCAAGCGACGATGAAACGACGCGGCGCTCCGGCTGCCGTGGCCGAAGCACCCATGCATGGCGATACGCCGCTCAACGCCCGTGCGTTTCCGTGCAGGCCGCATCGATCCGGTTGCGCACCGGCACGTCGGCATGGGCGTGCGCGTCGGCACCGTCGCCCGCTTCGGCAGCCACCCGCCGCCCGCCGAGAAACACGAACACCACCAGCGCACACAGCACGGTGACGCCCGCCAGACCGATCAGCAAGCGGTCGAATGCATGCGCGTAACTCGCGAGCAGCGCCGCATGGCCGACACCCGGCAATGCAGCCGCCGCGCCCGCGAGATCGCCGGTCGCGAGCCGCGCGGCCGCGCGCAGCGTCGCGTCGGGCGTGCCGGCGGCGCCCGCCGCCTGTCGCAGCCCCGTCTGCGCGAGTGCGGCCAGTACCGCGCCGACGATCGCGAGCGCGATCCCTTCGCCGGCCACGCGTGTCGTGCTGAAGATGCCCGTCGCCATCCCCGCGCGCTCCTTCGGCACGACGCTCACCGACAGCCCGTCCATCAGCCCCCACGGCATGCCGGCCCCGACGCCGATCGCGAGCATCGGCGCGATCGCCGCCGGCCCCGCGCCGCCGCGCAGCGCGACGTCCAGCCACACGAGCCCGGCCGCCGCGATCAGCAGCCCGAGCCCCGAGATCACGCCGGCAGTCAGCCAGCGCGTGAGCGTCGCCGCGACCAGCGGCACGACCAGCATCGGCGCGGAAATCGCGAGCATCAGCCAGCCGGCGTCGATCTCGCTGAAGCCGTCGATGCCGATGAAGCGCAGCGGCAGCACGACGAGCAGCACGATGTAGCAGCAGCAGGTCGACACCGGCAGCACCTGCACGCCGACGAAACGCGCGATCCGGAACAGCGACAGGTCGAGCATCGGCCGCGCGACCCGCGTCTCGATCGCGACGAACGCGCAGGCGCCGAGCGCCGCGCCGGCCAGCAGCGCGATCACGAGTGCGTTCGACCATCCGCGCGCGGGGGCTTCGATCACACCGAACGTGAACAGCGTCAGCGCGACGGTGAACGCGGCCGTGCCGGGCCAGTCGAGCCCCGTCGCGTGCGGGTCGCGCGACTCGTGCATGCGCGGCAGCCCGAAGCCGAGCGACAGCCCGCCGGCCACCGCGCTCGTCACGAAGATCGTGCGCCAGCCGCCGTGCCCGATCAGCGCGCCGGCCAGCACGGGCCCGAACGCGAGCCCGATGCCGAAGGTCGTGCCGAGCAGGCTGAATGCGCGCGTGCGCGCCGCGCCGTCGAACTCCTGCGCGAGCGCGGCCGTGCCGCCCGCGAGCGCCGCGGCCGCCGCGAGCCCCTGCGCGGCGCGCAGCAGGTCGACCGCGAGCATCGTCGGCGCGAACGCGAGCGCGACCGACATCAGCGTGAAGCCGCCGACACCAATCGCGAACACGCGCTTGCGACCGAACTGGTCGGCCAGCGCGCCCGCCGCCATCAGGCAGCTGCCGAACGCGAGCATGAACGCGTTGGTGATCCAGTTCATCGCGACCGTGCCACCGTGCAGGTCGCGGCCGATCGCGGGCGTCGCGACCGCGCCGCCCGAAAACGACAACGGCAGCGCGACGGCGGCCATGCAGACGGCGGCCAGCACCCACGCGCGCCGGCGTGCCGACTGCGTCGATGCGGCTGAAAAAGGCTGATCCATCATCGCTCCTCAAAAGGCCGGCGCGGATGCGCCGTCAGAGCGACAGACGATAAATCCGATTCAATCGAAGAAAAACCACGCGAAGTTCCGCATATACCGGACTAGAATTCCGCAATTCACTTCACCGCGCGTGTCGTCGTGCGCGCTTCGATTCGATGGAAAACCTGTCCGGCATCGTCGCGTTCGTCCGCACCGCCGAAGCGCTGAGCTTCGTCGCGGCCGGCCGCGCGCTCGGCATCTCGGCGTCGGCGGTCGGCAAGACGATCGCGAAACTCGAACAGTCGCTGGGCGTGCGCCTGTTCAACCGCACGACCCGCCGCGTCACCCTCACCGAAGAGGGGCGCCACTTCTACGAACGCTGCCAGCGGATCCTCGAGGATTTCCGCGACGCGGAAGCGACCGTGACGGCGTCGGCGCAGCGCCCGCGCGGCAGGCTGCGCGTGAGCCTGCCGGTGATCGGCTACCGGTTCCTGCTGCCGGTGCTGCCCGAGTTCCGGCAGCGCTACCCGGACGTCGAGCTCGATCTCGATTTCAACGACCGGATGGTGGATGTCGTCGAAGGCGGCTTCGATGCGGCGATCCGCAGCGGCCCGCTGTCCGATTCGAGCCTGATGTCACGGCGGCTCGGCCCGTTTGCGTTCGTGCTGTGCGCGACGCCCGCGTATCTCGCGCGGGCCGGCACGCCGCGCACGCCGCGCGATCTCGAAGCGCACGAATGCGTGCGCTACTGCTTCCCGACCACCGGCAAGCTGCAGGACTGGGCGCTCGCGGCCGCCGACGGCACGCCGGCGAAGCTGCGCACCGCACTGACCTGCAACAACATGGAAGCCCTGCGCGGCACCGTGCTCGCGGGGCTCGGCATCGGCTACATGCCCGACTTCCTCGCGCGCGACGCGCTCGAACACGGCGCGCTCGTCACCGTGCTCGACGACTACCGGATCGCGCCGGGGCAGTTCTCGATCGTGTGGCCGTCGAGCCGGCAGTTGTCGCCGAAACTGCGCGTGTTCGTCGATTTTCTGTGCGCGCGGCTGTTCAGGTAGCCGGGTAGCGGGCGCCTCGACAGCCGCCCCTCGTGCCGCTCATGCCGCTCGAACGGCACGCAACCCGCGATGCGGGAGCGGCCCGCGTGCGACCGTTTTCAGTCCGCCCCGATCCGCTCCGCTTCCGCCTGCGGCAACAGCGCATCGCTGTCGTCCTTCAGCCCGACGCCCGTCAGCCCGAGGCGGCGCGCGTGCGTCATCAGGTAATGCAGCTTATGCGCGGCGGCCGCGTACGGCAGCCCTTCGGGCCGCACGTTCGAGATGCAGTTGCGCAGCGCGTCGTGGCAGCCGACCTTCGGCGCCCACGTCAGGTACACGCCGAGGCTGTCCGGCGAGCTGAGCCCCGGCCGTTCGCCGATCAGCATCGCCACGACCTTCGCGCGCAGCAGCTCGCCGATCTCGTCGCCGAGGGCGACGCGCGCCTGCGTCGCGACCACCACCGGGCCGATCCGCCAGCCGTCCGCGTCGAGGCGCGGCCGCACCGCCTGCAGCAGCGGCAGCGCCTGCTTTGCGGCCGCGAACGCCGAGAGCCCATCGCCGACCACGAACACGACATCGGGCGCGTCGTCGAGCGCCGCGCCGTAACCGGCGAGCAGCCCGCGGCTGTCGTCCGACAGCTTGCGGCCGAGATCGGGCCGGCGCAGATAGTGGTCGCGGTCCGGCGCGGCGCTCTGCACGCCGAGCGTCGGCAGCAGGCCGGCCGCCTCGATCTCGCGCCGCAGCGCGTCCGAGTCGAGCGGCTGGTGCACCGCGTCGCGCGCCTGCGCGTGCGACAGGTTGAAGGCCAGCAGCGGCGCGGTCGGCAGGCTGTTGCCCGCACGGCCGAGCGCGATTCGCGCGTTCGTGAACGACTTCAGCTGGCCCCACGGATTCTTTTCGACGGCGTCGCTCATGCCGAAATCCCCATCCAGTCGTTCGCGCCCGCGAGCAGCGGCACGCGTGAGCTCGCGGCGCGCAATGCACCATGTGCGTCGGCGATCTCCATCGTCTCCAGCCACTCCTCGAATTCCGGCGCGCGGCGCAGGCCGAGCACCTCGCGCACGTAGAGCTGGTCGTGGAACGACGTGCTCTGGTAGTTCAGCATCACGTCGTCCGCGCCCGGAATCCCCATGATGAAGTTGATGCCGGCCGCGCCCAGCAGCGTCAGCAGCGTGTCCATGTCGTCCTGGTCGGCTTCCGCGTGGTTCGTGTAGCAGATGTCGCAGCCCATCGGCACGCCGAGCAGCTTCCCGCAGAAGTGATCCTCGAGCCCCGCGCGGATGATCTGCTTGCCGTCGTACAGGTATTCGGGCCCGATGAAGCCGACCACCGTGTTCACGAGGAACGGCTCGAACTTGCGCGCCACCGCATACGCGCGCACTTCGCAGGTCTGCTGGTCGACGCCGAAATGCGCGTTCGCCGACAACGCGCTGCCCTGGCCCGTCTCGAAGTACATGAGATTGTTGCCGACGGTGCCGCGCTTGAGCGACAGCGCGGCCTCGCGCGCCTCGCCGAGCAGCGCGAGCGAGATGCCGAAGCTCGCGTTCGCCTTCTCGGTGCCCGCGATCGACTGGAACACCAGATCGACCGGCGCGCCCTTCTCGACCGCCGCGATCGTGTTGGTCACGTGCGTGAGCACGCACGACTGCGTCGGCACGCCGTAGCGTTCGCGGAACCCGTCGATCATCGCGAGCAGCTTCACGATCGCCGCGAGGCTGTCGGTGGCCGGGTTGATGCCGATCATCGCGTCGCCGCAGCCGTACATCAGCCCGTCGAGCATCGACGCGGCGATCCCCTTCACGTCGTCGGTCGGGTGGTTCGGCTGCAGCCGCACCGACATCCGGCCCGGCAGCCCGACCGTGTTGCGAAAGCGCGTGACGACGCGGCGCTTTCTCGCCGCGGCGATCAGGTCCTGGTTGCGCATCAGCTTCGACACGGCGGCGACCATCTCGGGCGTGAGGCCCGGCGCGATCCGTTCGAGCGCCGCGCCGTCGGCGGCGGGCGACAGCAGCCAGTTGCGGAAGTCGCCGACGGTGAGATGCGAGATTTCCGCGAACGCCGCCGCATCGTGATCGTCGACGATCAGGCGCGTGACCTCGTCGTCTTCATACGGGATCACCGCCTCGTTCAGGAACGCCTTCAGCGGCACGCCCGCGAGCGCGATCTTCGCGGCCACGCGCTCCTCCTCGCTCGCCGCCGCGACACCGGCGAGCTGGTCGCCGGAACGCAGCGGGCTCGCCTTCGCGAGCAGCGTCTTCAGGTCCGCGAAACGGTACGTGCGCGGGCCGATCGTCTCCGTATAGGACATCGTGCGAGTCTCCTTGCCTTGCCAAAAGCCGACGGCGCGCCCGTTCGACGGGGCGCGCCGGATGCCGTCAGGAACGGCCGTTCACCTTCACCTGCTCACTCCTCCACCAGCGCGTCGCCCGGCGCGCCCTCGCGCTGCGAACGCGTCGCGAGGAAGTACGCGTAGCCGACCGCGAGGAAGCCGACGAACACCAGCGCGACCAGCCCGTTGAAATACACCATCGTAGCGAGGCAGACGAGCGCCGCGAGGATCGCGAAGGCCGGGAAGATCGGGTACAGCGGCGCGCGGAACGGCCGCGCCATGTTCGGCTGCGTGCGGCGCAGCTTGAACAGCGACGCCATGCTCACGATATACATCACGATCGCGCCGAATACCGACATCGTCACGATATTCGCGGTCAGCGTCTGCCCGCCGAACTGGATCAGCTCGTCGCTGTAGATCGCCGCGATGCCGACCACGCCACCCGCGAGAATCGCGCGGTGCGGGGTCTTGAAGCGCGGATGCACCTTGCCGAGCCACTCCGGCAGGTAACCTTCGCGGGCCAGCGCGAAGATCTGGCGCGAATAACCGAGGATGATCCCGTGGAACGACGCGACGAGGCCGAACAGCCCGAGCCACACGAGCATGTGCATCCAGCCGCTGTTCGCGCCGACGATGTACTTCATCGCCTGCGGCAGCGGGTCGTTGATGTTCGCGAGCTTGGTCCAGTCGCCCGCGCCGCCGGCGAACACCATCACGCCGATCGCGAGTGCCACGAGGGTCAGGATCCCCGCGACGTACGCGATCGGGATCGAGCGCTTCGGGTTCTTCGCCTCTTCGGCGGCCATCGCGACGCCTTCGATCGCGAGGAAGAACCAGATCGCGAACGGGATCGCCGCGAACATCCCGTGGAACGCGCCCATGCTGAAATGATCGGCGCCCGACCAGCCGCCCTTCATGAAGTTGCTCCACGCGAAGCCCGGCGACACGACGCCCATGAACACCAGCAGCTCGAAGATCGCGAGCAGCGTGACGACGAGCTCGAAGGTCGCCGCGATCTGCACGCCGACGATGTTCAGCGCCATGAACACGAGATACGCGCCCATCGCCGCATGCTTGGGCTCGAGCCCCGGAAACTGCACGTGCAGGTACGCGCCGATCGCGAGCGCGATCGCGGGCGGCGCGAACACGAATTCGACGAGCGTCGCGGCGCCGGCCAGATAGCCGCCGGTCGGGCCGAATGCGCGACGTGCATACGCGAACGGGCCGCCCGCGTGCGGGATCGACGTCGTCAGCTCGGTGAAACTGAAAATGAAGGTCGTGTACATCGCCGCGACGAACAGCGCGGTGACGACGAAACCCAGCGTGCCGGCGCTCGCCCAGCCGTAACTCCAGCCGAAGTATTCGCCGGAGATCACGAGGCCGACCGCGATGCCCCACAGTTGCCAGGTCCCGAGCGTCTGCTGCAGCGCGGGCTGGCCGGACGACTTCGCGCCGGCTGCGGGCCGGCCATTCGACTCTGCTTTCATCGGACTCTCTCCTCAAATGTGCCGGGCCTGGCGGCCTGCGCGACTGAGAATCGATGCTAGAGAGTCATTAAACGACGTGTTATCGAAATTCGGCAAAGATCGCGGCTGACATTTCGCTGACGGAAACGCCTGTTCCGGGCTTGTGTGGCCTCCCGTTGCGCGAAAGGCACCGATGCCGGGCCCGTCCCGCTGCGACCGCCGCCGGCCGCACGAAGCGGCCGGACGGACGATCGACGCGAAAGACTTATTGCCCGCCGCCGCGCTGGTTGAACCAGCGGTCGAGCAGCTTGCCGGCCGCTTCGCGGCCGCCGAGGCCGAACGACAGCGCCACCGCCACCGCGATCGCACCGAGCACGAGGCCGAACGCGAGCTGCACGATCTCGTTCGCGATGCCCATCGCGCGCAGCCCCATCGCGAACACGAGGCCGAGGATCGCGAATTGCGCGATGCGCGCGAACAGCACGCTGTGCTCGCGGTCGGCCTGCTCGATCACGCGGCGCGCGAGGCTGGCGAGCCACACGCCGATCACGAGGATCACGCCGCCCATCAGCACGTGGCCGCCGAATTCGATGAACAGCGTGACGACGTCGCGCACCTGCGAGAAGCCGAGCCGGTTCGCCGCTTCGACCGATGCGAACAGCATCGCGAAGAACACGATCAGCCGCGCCACCAGCACCGACGGCTGCAGCATCCCCGAGAACACGCGCTCGACGCCGAGCACGGCCGGGAGCCCGTCGGCGCCCGCGGCTTCCAGCAGCTTCTGCGCGAGCGACGCGACGAAGCGCGCGAAGTAGAACGTCACCAGCACGATCACGATCGCCGCGACGATGTCCGGCACCGCGCCGAGGAACTGGTTCAGCATGTTGGTGGCCGGCACCGAGATCGCGTCGATCTTCAGCGCGTCGAGCGCGGAGATCAGCGTCGGCACGAACACGAACACGTAGACGACCGTGCCGATCAGGCTCGACACGCGCACGGGCGTCGGACTGTCGAGACGCTGCGTGAGGCGGTCGGCACCGGCGGCGACGAGCAGGTTCGTCACGAGGCCGCGCAGCACGCGCGCGACGATCCAGCCGACGATGCCGATCACCGCGGCCGCGAACAGGTTCGGCACGATCGCGAGCAGCTTGTCGACCATCCCCTGCACGGGCGTCAGCAGCCCCGACAGCGCGAACGACGCGAGGATCGCCGGCAGGAACATCAGGATCACGAGCCAGAACAGCACGTCGCCGAGATAACCGCTCATCGGCTGCAAGCCGGCGCCTTCGGACAATTTGTCGTCGATCTTGCTCGCCTTCAGCGCGCGGTTCGCGAGGCTGCGCAGCAACGACGCGATGAGCCACGCGATCAGCGTCAGCGCCGCGCCGCCGATCAGGTTCGGCAGGTAGTTGACGATGTGGGTGACGAGCAGCGAGAACGGGTTGGAGACCGCATACAGGTTGAGCACGTTGAAGATGCCCACCGCGGTGACCAGCAGCACTAGCCAGAACAGGCCGCCGGCGATGATGCGCTCGACGCATGCGCCCTGGCCGGTGCTTTCGCTGATCCGCTGGTCGACCTTCAGCGCGCCGAGCAGACGCATCGCGCCGGCCCGCACCACGACGGCGATCAGCCAGCCGATCACCAGGATGCCGATCGCGCCGGCAATCTTCGGCAGATACCCTCCTAGCGTGGTCTGCAGCGACGTGATGAAGCTGGAAGCATCCATTTCTTCTTCTCCCGAAAACGTGGTGTTGCGATTGGACATCGACGAACTACCTGCGTACTTCGAAACGCGTGCTGCCCCGACGGAGCAACTTACCCCAGAAAAATGACGCGATCACCCGATTTCACCGTCTTTAACTTTAGTCATAGATCGCAGAGGGGCAAGACCCCATTTCGTCAAAATGAAAAAGGGCCCGACGGGTCGGCGCGCCTGCGTATTTCCGCAAGATTTATCAATTCGCACCGTGCTACCGTGGCGTCGGTTCCTGCCCGGATACGCCGATGACCGTCGAAACGAAACCCGACCAGCCTGCCTGGGCCCGCTACGCGGCAAGCGTGGCGCGCGTCCACGAATACATCCGCGCGCACCTCGACGGCCCGCTCGACCTGAACCGGCTCGCCGAAGTCGCGTGCCTGTCGCCGTATCACTGGCAGCGCGTCTATCGCGCGCTGTACGGCGAATCGATCGTGCTGACGGTGCGGCGGATGCGGATCGTGCGCGCATCCGAGGATCTCGTGTGCACGGCGCGGCCGATCGACGAGATCGCGCGGCGCGCGGGCTACGGTTCGACGCACGCGTTCGCGCGGGCGTTTCGCGACGCATACGGTGTGCCGCCCGCGCAGCATCGGCGCACGGGCAGCCACCGGCCCATCTATCCACTACAGAGAGGAGAGGAAGACATGTTCAAGCATGAAGTCGAAATCCGGCGGCTGCCGGAACTGCGCGGCTACGCGGTGGCGCACACGGGCGCGTACATGAAGGTCGGCGACGCGTTCGGGCGGATCGGCGCCTGGGTCGGGCAGCACGGGCTGATCGGCCCGGGCGCGAAGATGATCGGCATTTTCTACGACGATCCGGACACGACGCCCGAAGCGCAGCTGCGCGCGAAGGCGTGTTTCATGCCGGCCGACGGCGCGCCGGACGTCGAGCCCGTGCCGCCGGTCGAACGCGCGACGGTCGCGGGCGGCGAATACGCGGTGCTGCTGCACACGGGGCCGTACGCGGACCTGAAGACGGCCTACCAGTGGCTCTACGGCGACTGGCTGCGTCATTCGGGCCGCGAAGCCGCCGACGCGCCGCCGTTCGAGCTGTACCTCAACACGCCGATGGATGCGGCGCCGGCCGACCTGCGTACCGAGATCTACCTGCCGCTGCGCTGATCGAAGGGTGCGTCGTGGAGCCGTGTATCTGGACGGACCGCGACGATATTGCCGGCGCGAGCAGGCCCGGGACGATATCGGGCAGGCTGGTGCGCCGGCCGGTGCTTTTGCGCAGCCGGCACGAGCGCGCGGACCTTTTCAAGCCGCCTGCGTCCCGCAGCCGGGACAGAACCGCGCGTCGGCCGCCAGCGCCGCATGGCAGCGGCTGCAGGCCTTGCCGCGTTGCGCCGCGCCGCACTGCGCGCAGAAGCGCGCATCGGCCCCATTGAGCGCGCCGCAGCCGGCGCACGCGAGCTGGCTCAGCGGCACGTTGCCGCCCTGGCCGCCTCGCCCGCCACTGGTGTCGGCCGGCGCCTGCCAGCCCCAGCCGTGGCGATCGCGGCCGCGCGCATCGTGGCCGCCGTGTGCCTCCCGGCGCTGCCCGCCGTGATGCCCGCATCCGCCGCCGTGGCCGCCATTGCCGTGGCCGCCGCCATGGCCACCGCCGTGGCCGCCCAGGATTCGCTTCAGAAAGCTCATCGCCCGCTCCTCAACGCGTGGCCTGCGTACCGCCGAACGCCCCGGAGGACGACAGCAGCCGCAAGCCGTTGGCCACGACGATCAGGCTGGCGCCCGCGTCGGCAAAGACCGCCATCCACATCGTGCCGAGCCCCGCGACCGTGAGGCCGAGGAACACGACCTTCACGCCGAGCGCGAAGCCGATGTTCTGCACCAGGACGCGATGCGTCGCGCGCGACAGCCGCACGAACGCGGGAATCTTGCGCAGGTCGTCGTCCATCAGCGCGACGTCGGCCGTCTCGATCGCCGTATCGGTGCCCATCGCCCCCATCGCGAAGCCGATGTCGGCACGTGCGAGCGCCGGTGCGTCGTTGATCCCGTCGCCGACCATCCCGACCGCGCCCGCGCCGTCGGCCGACAGCTCCTCGACCGCCGCGAGCTTGTCTTCCGGCAACTGGTTGCCGCGCGCGTCGTCGATGCCGGCCTGCTTCGCGATCGCCTGCGCGGTATGAGGGTTGTCGCCCGTCAGCATCGCGGTGCGGATGCCGAGCGCGTGCAGATCGGCGATCGCTTCACGGCTCGTGTCCTTGATCGTGTCGGCCACCGCGAAGATGCCGAGCACGCGCGCTTCGTCGACCAGCACCACGACGCTCTTGCCCTGCCGCTCGAGCGCATCGAGCTTCGCTTCGAGCGCCGTCGAGCAGCGTTCGAGCTCCTCGACGAGCCGGTGGTTGCCGAGCCAGTAGCGCGTGCCGTCGATCGCGCCGCGCACTCCGCGCCCGACGATCGCTTCGAAGTCCTGCACATCGGCGAAGGCCGTCGTGCCGGCGTCACGGGCCGCGGCGGCGATCGCCTGCGACACCGGGTGATCGGAGCGGGCCGCGAGGCTCGCACCGAGGTGCCGCACCCGCACCGCATCGGCATCGGTCGCATGCAGGTCGAAGTCGGTCTGCACCGGCTTGCCGTGCGTGATCGTGCCGGTCTTGTCGAGCGCGAGCCAGGCGAGCTTGCGCCCTTCTTCCAGATAGACGCCGCCCTTCACGAGAATCCCGCGTCGCGCCGCGGCCGCGAGCCCCGACACGATCGTCACCGGTGTCGAGATCACCAGCGCGCACGGGCACGCGATCACGAGCAGCACCAGCGCACGGTAGATCCAGTCGTGCCACGCACCGCCCATCACGAGCGGCGGCACCACCGCCACCAGCAGCGCGACCGCGAACACGATCGGCGTGTAGACGCGCGCGAACTGGTCGACGAAGCGCTGCGTCGGCGCCTTCGCGCCCTGCGCCTCCTCGACCGCGTGGATGATCCGCGCGAGCGTCGAGTTGGCCGCCACCGCCGTCACGCGGTATTCGAACGACCCCGATTCGTTGATCGTGCCCGCGTACACGGCGTCGCCGGTCGCCTTTTCGACGGGCAGGCTCTCGCCGGTGATCGGCGCCTGGTTCACCGTCGAGCGGCCGGCGACGACCTCGCCGTCCAGCCCGATCCGCTCGCCCGGCTTCACGCGCACGACCGCGCCGAGCGCCACCTGCGCGGCCTCGATCGTGCGCCACGAGCCGTCGGCGTCCTGCACGGTCGCGGTGTCCGGCGCGAGCTGCATCAGGCCCTGGATCGCATTGCGCGCGCGGTCGAGCGACTTCGCCTCGATCAGCTCGGCAATCGTGAACAGCACCATCACCATCGCGGCTTCGGGCCACTGGCCGATCGCCATCGCCCCCGTCACCGCGATGCTCATCAGCGCGTTGATGTTCAGGTTGCCGTTGCGGATCGCGATCCAGCCCTTCTTGTACGTGGTGAGCCCGCACGCGAGTACCGCGGCGAGCGCGAGCGCGGCCGCGAGCCACACCGGCAACCCGGCCCACGTCGCGCCCTCGGATGCGATCGCGGCGACGCCGGCCAGCGCCAGCGGCCACCACGGCTTCGCGGGCGGCGGCGCGGCGGGCGCTGCCGGTGCGTCGGCCGACGCGGCTTCCGGCGTCATGCCGAGCGAGCGGATCGCGCTTTCGATCGCCGGCTGCGCACCGGGCACGTGCTCGACGCTCAGCATCCGCTGCATCAGGTTGAATTCGAGCGCCGAGACCTGCTGCATCCCGCCGAGCTTCTTGCGGATCAGCGTTTCCTCGGTCGGGCAGTCCATCTGCATGATCCGGAACGCGGAGCGCACGTGGCCCGACGCGGTCGCCTGCGCGACCGGCAGCGGCGCGAGCGTCAGCGCGGCAGGCGCGCAGCAGTCGCCGGCCGCGTGGTCGTGGTCGTGGTCGGCATGGTCGTGCTTGCCGTGGTCGTCAGAGCACGCGTCGCCGTGTACATGGCCGTTGCCTTCCGCATGATCGTGGCCATGACCCGAATGGTCGTGCGCGCCGTGGTCATGCGTGCACGCCGCGCCGTGCCGATGCGCGTCGCCGTGATCGCCGTGATCGCCGTGATCGCCGTGATCGCCGTGATCATGGTCGTGGCCGTGCGCGCGCTCGCCGGCCGCGGGCACCGCGTCGGCAACGGTCGCCGTCTGCGTGTCGCGCGAATCGGCGCAGCACGCATCGGCGCCGCCGGCATGACGGTGTCGTGGGTCGTGGGTACGCTGGGCATCGGTCATGACAACCTCCTCAATGGCTTTCAATGGCTTGACGGAGTAGAGTTAACACCCTGAAGCCACTACAAGGTCAACCCTTGCACGGGAGAAAGACATGAAGATCGGCGAACTGGCCAAGGCGGCCCGCTGCACACCCGAGACGATCCGTTTCTACGAAAAAGAGGGGCTGATGCCGGATGCGGAGCGCACCGACTCGAACTACCGCAACTACACCGACGTGCATGTCGAACGGCTGCGCTTCATCCGCAACTGCCGCGCACTCGACATGGCCCACGACGAAATCCGCGCGCTGCTGCAGCTCACCGACACGCCGGCCGATCCCTGCGATTCGATCAATGCGCTGCTCGACGAGCACATCGGCCACGTCGATGCGCGCCTCGCGGAACTCACGCATCTGCGCGACCAGCTCACCGAATTGCGGCGGCAGTGCGTCGGCGAGCATTCGGTCGAGGATTGCGGCATCGTGCACGGTCTCGCGACGATGGAAACCGTCGCACCGGCCGCGAAGCGCTCGCACCTCGGCTGAAACCCTTGTGAAATATGATAGTTTCATCGAGAATAGTTATATTCTTACTAGATATACGATAACTATTCATGTCCGCTAGTCGCCCGTCCCCGCTCGCGCTGGCCGTCCTCGCGACGCTCACCGAAACGCCGATGCATCCGTACGGGATGCTGCAGCAACTGAAGGCCCGCGGGTACGACGAAGTCGTCAACGTCCGGCAGCGCACGAGCCTCTACCAGACGATCGACCGGCTGCTGCGCGACGGGCTGATCGCCGTTCACGACACCGAGCGCGATGGCGCGTTTCCCGAGCGCACGCTGTATGCGCTGACCGAGGCCGGGCACACGGCCGGGCAGGCGTGGCTGCATGCGCTGCTCGCGGAGCCCGCGCGCGAATTCCCGGCGTTCGGCGCCGGCCTCGCCTTCCTGCCGCTGCTCGACGCCGAAGATGCCCGCCACCAGCTCGAGCTTCGGATCGCCCGGCTCGACGCCGAGCGCGAGCGCCTCGAAACGCTGCGCAACGCCGCGCAGGCCGACCAGGTGCCGCGCCTGTTCCTGCTGCAGAACGAACATGCGCTCGTGCTGCTCAATGCCGAGCTCGGATGGGCGCGCAGCGTCGTCGAACACCTGAAGATCGGCGCGCTGCGCTGGGTGGACGGCTGACGAATCGCGCAGGCGGGCGGCCGGCGGCCGCAGGCAACGCCGCCGTCAAAGCACCTTGCCGGGATTCAGGATGCCGCCCGGATCGAGCGCGGCCTTCAGGCGTCGCATCAGCCCGATTTCCGCGTCGCTGCGCGTGTGCGCGAGATAGGGCCGCTTGAGCACGCCGATCCCGTGCTCGGCCGACACCGAGCCGCCCATGTCCCTCACCACCGCGTACACGCAGTGATCGAGCGCATCGGCGTCCGCATCGCTCATCCCGGCCAGCGACACGCCGATATGCACGTTGCCGTCGCCGACGTGCCCGAAGAACAGGCACACGGCATCCGGCCATTGCATGCGCAGCGCCGCTTCGCAGCGTTCGGCGAACACGCCGAGCTCGCCGGTCGGCAAACTCACGTCGAAGTTGACCAGATGCGGCAGCGCGTCGATCGCGAGGCCTTCGCGCAGCGTCCACAAGTCCCGCGCCTGCCGCTCCGACGTCGCGAGCACCGCATCCTCCACGAGCCCGGCCTCGATCCCGGCCGCGAGGCCGGTTTCCAGCGCCTGGTGCGCATCGCCGCCCGGTGCGCTCGTCGCGCATTCGATCAGCACCGCGAAGCCGTCGTCGCCGACAAACGGCGCCGAGACGCCCGGCGTGTGGCGCGCAACGAAGTCGTAGAACGCCGGCCACATCGCCTCGAAACTGACGACCTCCGGCAGCGTGCGCACGCGATTCCACAGCGCGATGACCGCGTCGTAGTCGCGCACGCGGCAGAGCGCCGTGGCCGGCGCGGCGAGCAACGGATGCAGCCGCAGCACCGCACGCGTGACGACGCCGAGCGTCCCCTCGCTGCCGATGAACAGCTGCTTCAGGTCGTAGCCCGCGTTGTTCTTCAGCATCCGGTTCATCGACGACACGACCGTGCCGTCCGCGAGCACGGCCTCGAGCCCGAGCACCTGCTCGCGCATCATCCCGTAGCGGATCGCGCGCGTGCCGCCCGCGTTGGTCGCGAGCATCCCGCCGATCTGGCACGAGCCGCGTGCGCCGAGATCGACACCGAACGTGAAACCCGCCGCTTCCGCGGCTTCCTGCACCGTCTGCAGCGGCGTCCCGGCGCGCACGGTCATCGTGCCGGCCGCCGCGTCGAGCGCGTCGACGCCCGTGAAGCGTTCCATCGACAGCACGACCTCGCCGCCGAGCGCGACCGCGCCGCGCGCGAGCCCCGTCAGGCCCCCCTGCGGCACGACCGTCTGGCCGAGCCGCGCGCACAGCGCGAGCGTGCGCGACACGTCGTCGACACTGCGCGGGCGAACCAGCGCGCGCGGCCGCGCGCCGGCCGGCTCGTTGTAGGCGGTGAAATAACGCGGATCGATGTCGGCCGCGCGCGTGACGAGCGCATCGCCCAGTTCGGCGACGAGCGCGGCTTCGAGCGCGTCACCCGACAGCGGCGCGCCCGCCGGTTCGCCGCCCGCGGCGGTCGTGTTCCGGTTCTGCATCGCGCGCTGCCCCGCTTATTTCGCCGAAATGTCGATATCGCCGAAATACTTCAGGCCGAGCGACTTCACCGTGCCGTCCGCCTTCAGCTTGTCGATCGCCGCATCGAGTTTCGCCTTCAGCGCGCTGTCGCCCTTGCGCAGCCCGAAGGCGATGCCGCTGCC
Source organism: Burkholderia sp. LK4 (assembly GCF_001043615.1). NCBI lineage: Bacteria > Pseudomonadati > Pseudomonadota > Betaproteobacteria > Burkholderiales > Burkholderiaceae > Burkholderia > Burkholderia sp. LK4. The sequence continues at coordinate 118,803 of NZ_LDUL01000009.1, read as the reverse complement.
GAGGATCCGGTCGTCGTGCACGGGCTGGCCGACGAACGAAAAACCGTTGCCGTCCGGACGCGACAGGAAGCCGCGCTGGCCGGACGGCGCGAGCACGAGCGTCGCGTCGAGACGGCCCGCGACCAGATCCGCATACGCCTGGTTCTGGTCCTGGTACGCGACGACCGCGACGCCGGCCGGCTCCCAGTGCGCCTTCGCGAAGGTTTCCTGGATCGACGCCTGCAGCACGCCGACCCGCTTGCCCTTCAGCGATTCCGGCGTCGGCAGCAGGCCGCTGCCGGTGCGCGCGATCAGCTGGGTCGGCACGCGATAGATGATCGTCGTGAAGTCGATCGCCTGGCGCCGCTGCTCGGTCGCATTCATCGCCGAGTTGATCGCGTCGAACTTGCGGCCCTTCAGCGCGGGAATCAGGCCGTCGAACGACGTCTCGACCCATTTGCACGACAGCTTCGCCGTCTGGCAGACGGCGTTGCCGACGTCGATGTCGAAGCCCTGCAGGTCGCCGTTCGGCGCTTTCGATTCGAACGGCGGGTATTGCGCCTCGAGGCCGAAGCGCAGCGTCTGCGCATCGGCGAGCGCCGCGCCGGAACCGATGGCGCACGCGAGTGCGAACGCGAGTTTCAGGGTGGCCGTGTGCTTCATCGTGATCTCCTGTGTCTGGTCGATGCGACGTACCCGTCGCCGGATGCCCGTGGCGGGTTGCCGTACGGGGGGGTTACAGCGAACGCAGCCGCCGCGCGCCTTCGACCAGCGTCGCGTCGTCCTTCGAAAAGCTGAGCCGGATCACGCCGGCGTCGGTGCCGTCGGTGTAGAACGCCGACAGCGGAATCGTCGCGACGCGCGCGTCGCGGATCAGGCGCAGCACGAAATCGCTGTCGCTTTCGTCCGAGAAGTGCCGGAAACGCGCGAGCATGAAGAACGAGCCCTCGCTCGGCAGCAGCTCGAAACGCGAATCGGCCAGCTCGCGCGCGAGCAGGTCGCGCTTGGCCTCGTAGAACGCCGACAGGCCGAGATAACTGTCCGGCCGCGCGAGGATCTCCGCGAACGCGAACTGCATCGGCGTATCGGCCGAGAACACCATGAACTGGTGCACCTTGCGGATCTCGTCCATCAGTTCGGCCGGCGCGAGGCAATGGCCGACCCGCCAGCCCGTTACGTGGAACGACTTGCCGAACGACGACACGATCACGCTGCGCTCGGCCAGCTCGCGGTGGCGCGCGACGCTCTGGTGCTGCGCGCCGTCGAACACGACGTGCTCGTAGACCTCGTCGGACAGCACGACGATGCCCGTGTCGCGCGTGAGCTGCGCGAGCCGCTCGAGATCGTCGGCCGAGAACACGGTCGCGGTCGGGTTGTGCGGCGTGTTGACGATGATCATCCGCGTGCGCGGCGTGATCGCGGCCGCCACTTCATCCCAGTTCACGCGGAAGTGCTCCGGCGACAGCTTGATCGCGACAGGCGTCGCGCCCTGCAGCCGCACGATCGGCGCATAGCTGTCGAACGACGGCTCGAAGTAGATCACCTCGTCGCCCGGATGCACGAGCGCGCTGATCGCCGCGTACAGCCCCTCGCTCGCACTCGCGATCACCGTGATCTCGGTGGCCGGGTCGTAGCGCGCGCCGTACAGCGCCTCGGTCTTTTCCGCGAGCCGCTCGCGCAGCGCCATCACGCCGGCCATCGGTGCGTACTGGTTGTGCCCGTCGCGCATCGCGCGCGCGACGCCTTCGACGAGCGCGGGATCGGGCGCGAAATTCGGCGCCCCCTGCGACAGGTTCAGCGCGTCGTGCCGGGCGGCCAGCTGGCCGATCACCGTGAAGATCGTCGTCCCGACGTCGGGCAGTTTCGAACGGGGCGCGGTGGCGCTTCGCATGACTCCTCCTTCTGATGTCCTTCGGGCGGCCCCGCGCGACGCGCGCGGCCTGCATCTGCCGCATGATTTAGCCCGAGCCAATATCGGCGGACAAACGAAAGTTCGTCATGGCGGCCATGTATTTTTCTCATGGCCCATGGAGAGAAGCACTCGGCGGCAAGGCTCGCCTGCCCGGCCGACATGCGAATCAGGCATTTCCCTAACGGGATGCTATCGGCCGGCCGCCGCCAGATAGGCGAGCAGCACGGCCCGCAGTTCATCGCGCAGCGCGGCGATGTCGAACGCGGGCCCGAGCGTCAGCAGCGCCTGCGAGAGCCCGCCGTAGCAGAGCGTGTGCGCCATCCGCGCGATCCCGTCGAGCCGCGCGGCCGGCGGCGGATCGGCGGCGTGCGCGAGCGCGTCGCGCCACAGCGCGACGTACGCATCGTAATGCCGGCGGTAGGCGGCGAGCGGCGACACCTGCCGCTCCAGCGCGAAGAGCGCGCCCCACAGCGCCGCGTCGGCGCCGATCGCGCCGACCTGCAGGTCGACCAGCGCGGCGGCAAGTTCGGCCCGCGGCGCACCGCGCAGCCGCGCCACCGCGTCGCGCAGCCGGTCGGCCAGCGCCTGCACGTGCCGATGGATGCAGAGCGCCGCGAGGCTCTGCTTGTCGCCGAAATACTCGTAGAAGGTGCCGATGCTGACGCCCGCGACGGCCGCGATCTCGCGGATCGTCGCTTTCGCGTAGCCGCGTTCGAGCAAAAGCTGAACGAACGCCTGCTGCAGCGCGTCGGAACTCGCCTGCGCGCGCGACTGGCGCGGCCGGCGGCGCAACGCGGGCGCGGGTTGCGCCGCCGGCTGGCCAGGCGGCGCCGGAACCTGAACATGTCGCGGCGGCATATTTGCTACTCTGGAAATCAGCAGGGCATGCGTTTTACCGGGGGCCGGAACCGGCGCCGAAGCGTCATCCATGCGGCATGACGCCGGCCGCCCGCGAAGCATGAGACCGGAGACAACCTCGATGACCGAATCGACTCACGCCGTCACGAACCAGTTCGACGAACTGGTCGACTATAACCTCTTCACGACGGACATCGCGCTGCGCGACGCGCTCACCCGCGCGGGCGCCGACTGGGCCGTGCCGCAACTCGACACATACGGCGCGTGGCTCGGCAGCGCCGATACCGCGCGGCTTGCCGACGAAGCGAACCGTCACACGCCGGAACTGAACACGTTCGACCGGCGCGGCCGGCGCATCGACCGCGTCGACTTTCACCCGGCGTGGCACGCGCTGCTCGGCCGGTACCGCCACGAAGGCTTCGTGTCGCTCGCGTTCCGCGAGTCGCGCCGCGGCCGCTGGGCCGCGACCGCGGCCGGCTTCTACCTGCATGGCCAGATCGAGGCCGGCACGCTGTGCCCGGCGACGATGACGCAGGCCGCGATCCCCGTGCTGCAGAAGGAGCCCGCGCTGTGGGCGCTGCTGCGCGACACGCTCTACAGCGACGACTACGATCCGCGCGACGTGCCGGTCGCCGACAAGCGCTCGATCTGGTTCGGCATGGGCATGACCGAGAAACAGGGCGGCTCCGACGTGCGCGCGAACACGACGCTCGCGACCGCCGTCGGCGCGGGCGGGCGCGGCGGCGAATACCGGCTGCGCGGCCACAAGTGGTTCTTCTCCGCGCCGATGTGCGACGCGCACCTCGTCGTCGCGCAGACCGAAGGCGGCGGTCCGTCGTGCTTCTACGTGCCGCGCTGGCGGCCGGACGGCACGAAGAACGCGGTCGAGATCCAGCGGCTGAAGGACAAGGTCGGCAACCGCAGCAACTCGAGCAGCGAGATCGAGCTGAACGACGCGTGGGGCATCATGCTCGGCGACGAAGGCCGCGGCATTCCGACCATCATCGAGATGGCCACCTACACGCGGCTGAACTGCGTGCTCGGCAGTGCGGCGATGCTGCGCCAGGGCGTCGTACAGGCGATCGCGTACACGCGCCAGCGCCATGCATTCGGCCGCGCGCTCGCCGAACAGCCGCTGATGCGCACCGTGCTGGCCGATCTCGCGCTCGAAAGCGAAGCCGCGCTCGTGCTGGCGATGCGCCTGGCCGACGCGTTCGAGCGCGACGACTCGCCGCGCGAACGCGCCTGGAAGCGCATCGTCACGCCCGCCGCGAAATTCTGGGTGTGCAAGCGCGCGGTCGAGCTGACCGGCGAGGTGATGGAAGTGTTCGGCGGCAACGGCTATGTCGACGACGGCCCGATCGCGCGGCTGTTCCGCGAGGCGCCCGTCAACTCGATCTGGGAAGGTTCGGGCAACGTGATGTGCCTCGACGTGCTGCGCGCGGTGTCGCGCGAGCCCGACGCGGCCGCCGCGCTGTTCACCGAACTCGCCGATCTCGGCGCGGGCGAACCGCGCATCCGCGCAGCGCTCGACGCGCTGCGCGCGATGCTCGCCGCACCGGCCGACACGCTCGAGGCGTCGGGCCGCGTGTTCGCGCAGCGCCTCGCGCTCGTCGCGCAGGCGTGCCTGCTGCGCCGCGACGCGCCGGCGGCCGTCGCCGACGCGTTCGTCGCGACACGGCTTGCCGCGCCCGACTGGGGCCGCGTCGCGGGCGGCTTCGACCCGCACGCGATCGACGTCGCCGCGCTGCTGCAGCGCGCGTACCCGGCCTGACGCCCGTTCGCCCAGCCCGGTTTCCCCGTTCGCCCCCGTTCGCCTTCGTTCGCCCGCCCGGAGCCCCGATGAACCTCGTCGCCGCCCTCGACCGCGCCGCCCGCGCGACGCCCGACAAACCGTTCCTCGTCAGCGAATCCGCGACGATCACCTATGCCGCCGCGCGCGAGCGCTCGCACCGCGCGGCGGCCGTGCTGAGCGCGCTCGGCGTCGCGGCCGGCGACCGTGTCGCCGCGATGTGCTTCAACACGCCGGCCTTCGTCGACCTGATGTTCGGCGCGTGGCGGCTCGGCGCGACGTTCGTGCCGATCAACCACAAGCTGCAGGCGCCGGAAGTCGACTACGTGCTCGAACACAGCCGCAGCAAGGCGCTGCTGTTCGACGTGACGCTCGCGCCGGTGGTCGAGCGCATCGTGCATCCCGCGCGACGGCTCGTGACCGAAGGCGAGCTCGACGGCGTGCCGTGCTTCGACACGCTGTGCGCGACGATGGACGGCCTCGCGGGCATCGAGCCGGCCGACGGCGACATCGCGCAGATCCTCTATACGTCCGGCACGACCGGCCACCCGAAAGGCTGCGTGCACAGCCACCGCACCGTGACGCTCGCCGCGATGCAGGCGGCCCTCGCGACCGGCATCGGCCGCAACGAGCGCACGCTGATGGCGATGCCGATCTGGCATTCGTCGCCGCTCAACAACTGGTTCGGCGGCACGCTGTATGCGGGCGGCACCGTCGTGCTGCTGCGCGAATACCATCCGCTGCGGTTCCTGCAGACCGTCGAGCGCGAGCGCGTGACGCTGTATTTCGGCGCGCCGGTGTCGTACCTGCTGCCGCTCGACACGATCGACGGTTTCGCGGCGTTCGACCTGTCGAGCGTGCGCGCATGGCTGTACGGCGGCGGCCCGATCGGCGCCGCGCAGGCCGAACGGCTCGCGCGCGCGTATCGCAGCGACGCGTTCTTCCAGGTGTACGGCATGACGGAAGCGGGCCCGGCCGGCACGACGCTGTATCCGGACGAGCAGATCGCGAAGGCCGGTTCGATCGGCCGCCACGGCGGCCCGGGCGTCGACCTGCGCGTCGTGCGGATGGACGGCATCGACGCGCAGCCGGGCGAGACCGGCGAGATCTGGCTGAAGACCGACAGCATGATGCTCGGCTATCTCGACGATGCGGCCGCGACCCGCGCCGCGTTCGCGCCGCACGGCTGGTATCGCACCGGCGACATCGCGCGGATCGATCAGGATGGCTACCTGTTCATCGTCGACCGGCTGAAGGACATGATCGTGACGGGCGGCGAGAACGTCTATTCGAAGGAAGTGGAGGACGTGCTCGGCGCGCACCCGGACATCGCCGAGGCGGCCGTCGTCGGTGTCCCGCATCCCGACTGGGGCGAGACGGTCGTCGCGCACGTCGTGCCGCGCGCGGGCACGGTGCCCGACGCGGACGCGCTGCGCGCGTTCTGCGGCGAGCGGCTCGCCGCGTACAAGATTCCGCGTGAGTTCACGTTCGTGCAGGCGCTGCCGCGCACGCCTACGGGCAAGCTGCAGAAGTTCCTGCTGCGTGTGCGTCGCGAAGACTAAGTATCCACGAGTGCACCAGCGCACTCACGTACTCATATTCCCCTTGCGAACCGCAAAGCGAGATACGACATCACTCCTTATCCACGTCACCTGACCAACGCACTCGCGCACGTGCGGTCAATGCAAAAGGCAGAACGGAACAAGTAGTAGAAGTTAGCAACCCTGAATCATATTCGTCCGATTGTTCGACGTTTCCCATCTGGAATAGCGTCTCTAGGCAGCCATTCCATTTACTGAGACAGGGAAGCCGGATGAAAGACGAACTCAAAGCACCGACCTATCTTTTCGCCACTGTTGGTGCGCTCACGGAACGCGGCGGACGCGTCACCACCGCAACCAGCGGCCTGACCCTGGCTGGACTAGAAGTCGCCTGCGTCGGCGACGTAGTGACCTATGACGACGGCAGCGAGGCCGCGATTGTCGACGGCGCGGGAAACAACCACAGCGGAGGCAAACCGTTCGCGTTGGTCGGCAGCCGATTGAGCAACGGTGACCGCATTACCGAAACGCTGCGCACCTCATGGGGCATGCACGTGCGGGATGGGCAAAGCGCTGCGGGCCTGTTCGATCCGACCTATGTGCCGCCGCCCGCGCCGCCCGCCTACAGATTGGCGGTACGTGGCGCAACAACCGCGCGCGGCGGCGCATTGCGCGAGCCGTCCGGCACATGGGAAGTAGCGCCGCACTTGGGCAGGGCTGCCACGGTGGGCGACCTGATCCACTATCCGGACGGTTCAACCGCGCGCGTGACGAGCGGTCTGGGTTTGGTCGACAGGCCCGACTTCGCACCGCTCGCATTCGTTGGCAGCGAACTCGATAACGGCGACATGATCACCGATAGTCCCGAGCGACAAGGCGTAGCTTCATCCGTTGTATTTCGCGTCGTCACCCGCTCGTCCATGCCCCGCTGAGGTAGCGTCCATGATCCGCTACTTTCTTGCCAAAGGCGACCGCGCCGGGGAAGCGGTGATTGTCGAAGGCCTCGACACCGTGACCTGCTCCAATCCGCCGCCGAGGGTTCATATCGCCACGCTGGATATGAAGACCTACTGTTCTGCCTGCAAGCGTGAAGGGTACATCGCACCGCAAGGTCCGCGCTGGCCAGGTACCGGTCCGAACGGCAAACAGTGGGCATTGAGCGGGGATATCAATGTCTGCGGATGCAACCCACCGCCGATCTTCCACGCTGAGCGCGGCATGCGGATGATTTTTACTGCGGGAGAGACTGCAACGCTGAATGGGCACCAACCTGATGCAGCCGAGCGGTCGTTTGCTCGATCGGCTGTCGTACACGACGAGCAATTCACCTTGCTCGATGACTCCCGCCGCCCGCTCGCGAACATTCGCTACCGAATCGTTACCGACACCGGGCAGATTTTCACGGGCACCACGGACACGGCCGGGCAAACACATCGAATCGCCACCGACGCCTCGGCAACTCTGAAAATCTATACGACGGAACATTGAAGCAATGAAAAATTTTGATGCGAATGACGGCGGAGAATGGTTCCTCGTACACTCAGGCGCCGTCACCAATACCAATCCTGGGTCGACGGTGGAAGTAACGATCAATACCGAAAGAATATGTCACAACATGACAAACAAGGAATTCCGGGAAATGGTATTGAGCAAACGCGATCGAGCCGTTTTTCTCGTCGACAAAAGAATCAAGGATCTGCAGCGCTGGTCCAACACTGATAAGGCACGCGTATTACAGTGGTTCGGCAGAAATGATGAAGGCACTCGCATAACGCTATTAACAGGTCTGACTGCAAACGTCCGCGTACTAAAGGCACTCACCGGATACAATTTCACGCGATGGGATAGCGATCGATTCAAACATATTGGATGCGTTCCAAATCCGAACAAATCGGGAGTCGCGGCATCAGTGTGTTCGCCGGATACCGCAACCCATACGATCGCAATACATCCCGATTTTTGTACAATGCGAGACTTCTCATGGGAAAAAGATTCCGTAGTTTCCACCCTGATTCATGAGGCGAGTCATTTCGACGACACAATGGGAACCCGGGATCACAGATATTTCATGGAGGAGTGTTTGACGTTTGGAGCCGAAAACCCGAATCAAGCAATCAACAATGCCGACAGCATTGCAGGATACGTCATTTACAATGCTTAAATTTATTCTTGCCCTAAGCCTTCTCGTCTCCAATCCGGTATTCGCATGCATCGCCAGCGAGAACTTCGACATCTACTTTTCGAGAGACAGCTCGCACCTATCAAATGCAGAGATCGTCCGCATTGCAAAATGGACAGCCGACCAAAGGCTCAATTACGCAAATCACCTGACCAAAGAGACAACACTGATCAGCGGCCATGCCGAGGAAAGTGAGCCGGGAGCACTGGCCCTTGCGCAATCAAGATTGCAAGTCGCGTATGCGCTGTTGGAGCAACTCGGCTTTTTGCGCGGAACCATCAAGAAGAGCGCCCGCGTCTATTCGCATGGCGACGTGGAAAATGGGCGACGTGTGGAAATTTCCTTCCTGCCCGATTGCCCTAACAAGTGCTGCGACGGCTAGTAACGTCATGCTGCCGCCGATCACGGCGATGCGGTATCTACGTACACATGCGGCGACCCTGCCGCACCACTGCCTGCAACATCCCTATGCCCTGTCGGGTGTGTCCCACCAAAGAAAAAGCCACCCGGCCCGACGGCCAGGTGGCTTTTTCGCACGAGGAGCGGGACGACGCATTGCAACGCCGCCCGCGCGTCACATCAGGCTGCTTACTTGCCGCCGATGCTCTTCAGCGGCTTCCACTCGCCCTTCTCGACCTTGTACATCGTGATGCCGCCGTTCTTCAGGTCGCCCTTCGCGTCATACGCGACGTGCGTCGACGTCACGCCGGCCATGTCGGTCTTCGCGAGCACCGGCAGGTACTTCGCCGGATCGGTCGAATCGGCCTTCTTCATCGCGTTGAACAGCGCCATCGCGCCGTCGTACGCATACGGCGAGTAGGTCTGCACGTCTTCGCCGAAGCGCTTCTTGTACTTGTCGGCGTACGTCTTGCCGCCCGGCATTTCTTCGAGCGGCAGGCCTGCCAGCGAAGCGATCGTGCCGTCGGCCGCGTTGCCCGCGATCTTCAGGAACGTCGGCGTCTTCACCATTTCGCCGCTCATCAGCGGGGCGGTGATGCCGAGCGTCTTCATCTGCTTGACCATTGGTGCAGCCTGCGAATCCGCGCCGCCGTAGTAGACGAGATCCGGCTTCGCCGCCTTCAGCTTGGTCAGGATCGCCTTGAAGTCCACCGCCTTGTCGTTCGTGAATTCACGGTCGACGATCGTCGCGCCGCCGGCCTTCGCGGCCTTCTCGAACTGGTCGGCGAGACCCTGGCCGTAGGCCGTGCGGTCGTCGACGATCGCGATCTTCTTCATGCCGAGATCCTTCGACGCGAACGTGCCGGCCACCGAGCCCTGCTGCGTGTCGGACGTCATCATGCGGAAGGTCGTCTTGTAACCCTGCTGCGTGTATTCCGGTGCGGTCGCCATCGCGATCTGCGGAATGCCCGCGTTCGCGTAGATGCGCGAGGCCGGAATCGTCGTGCCCGAGTTGAAGTGGCCGAGCATGCCCTTGATGCCGTCGTCGACGAGCTTCTGCGCGACCGTCGTGCCGGTGCGCGGGTCAGCTTGGTCGTCCTGCGTGTCGAGTGCGAACTTCACCGGCTTGCCGCCGATCTTCGGGCTCGTCGCGTTGAAATCCTCGATCGCGAGCACGATCCCGTTCTGCATATCCTTGCCGTAGTGCGCCTGCGCGCCCGTCATCGGCCCTGCGTAACCGATCTTCACGTCATCCGCATGGGCCGTCCCCGCCAGCGACATGACCGCGACGAACGTCGCGCCTGCCACCTTTTTCATCGTGTGTTGCATAGCATCTCCTTGGTACCAGGGTAAATGGAGCGGCTTCGGGATCGCCTGGCCGCTTCCTTTGTTTGATCCGAACGGCAAGGATGATCAGCCGATCGTCATCAAATTCGCATTGCCGCCCGCCGCGGCCGTGTTCACGCTCACCGAGCGCTCCGTCAGCAGCCGTTCCAGCGCGTAATCTTCCGCATCACCGTTCTCGAACGCACCCACCGACACGCCCTGCACCGACACGATCGGGCCCGGCCGCTGCGCGACGTCCTTCACGAGCGTCTGCAGTTCGTCGCTGTCGCCTTCGAACAGCACCGCGTCGAACGGCGTATCGGCCTGCTTGCGCACGGTCGCATGCGCCTTCAGCGACGCCGGCAGCGCGGCGACCAGCGCCTCGCCGGCCGCGCCCGCGAACAGCGCGCGGTTGCCGGTCGCCAGCACCGCCGCGAACTGCGCGCGCGCGCCGCCCGGCGTCGCCGCGACACACAGCACCGTGCCGCGCGGGCCGAGTGTATACGTGTTTCGCTCGCCCGTCGGGCCGGTCAGCACGGCGGTCGCACCGGCCGGCACCTGCGCCAGGTAACCGTCGCAACGCGCGGCCAGTGCCGGCTCGCGCTGCTCGATCAGCCAGTCGCGCAGCGTCGTGAGCGCTGCCGCCGGGTTGCCGCGCGCATCGCCTTCGACCGCGCCGTCCGCGATCAGCGTCTGTGCGAGCGAACGCGGCAGGCCCGACGGACGCGTCGCGAGCAGGCGCTGCAGGTACAGCGCGCCGCCGGCCTTCGGGCCCGTGCCCGACAGCCCTTCGCCGCCGAACGGCTGCACGCCGACCACCGCGCCGATCACGTTGCGGTTCACGTAGATGTTGCCGACGTGCGCATTCGAGATCACGTGCGCGATCGTCTCGTCGATCCGCGTGTGGATGCCGAGCGTCAGGCCGTAGCCGGTCGCGCGGATCTGCTCCAGCAGCTTGTCGAGCTGGCTGCGGCGGTAGCGCACCACGTGCAGCACGGGGCCGAACACTTCGCGCTTCAGCTCGTCGATGCTGCCGATCTCGATCAGCGTCGGCGGCACGAACGTGCCGTGCGCGCAGGCTTCCGGCGCCGGCAGCTGCGTGACCGCGTGGCCCTTCTCCTTCATCGCCGCGACGTGCGTATCGATCGTCTGCTTCGCTTCACCGTCGATCACCGGGCCGACGTCCGTCGACAGCCGGTCGGGGTTGCCGAGCGCCAGCTCGTGCATCGCGCCCTTCAGCATCGTCAGCGTGCGGTCCGCGACATCGTCCTGCAGACACAGAACGCGCAGCGCCGAACACCGTTGACCGGCCGAGTCGAACGACGACTGCATCACGTCCGCGACAACCTGCTCCGCGAGCGCCGACGAGTCGACGATCATCGCGTTCTGGCCGCCCGTTTCCGCGATCAGCGGGATCGGCTTGCCGTCCGGGTCGAGGCGCGCCGACAGCGTCTTGTTGATCAGGCGCGCGACTTCGGTCGAACCGGTGAACATCACCGCACGCGTGCGCGGATCGGCGACCAGCGCCGCACCGACGGTCTCGCCGTCGCCCGGCAGCAGCTGCACCGCGCCGGCCGGCACGCCGGCCTCGCGCAGCAGGCGCACGGCCTGGGCGGCGATCAGCGGCGTCTGTTCGGCCGGCTTCGCGAGCACCGTATTGCCGGCCGCGAGCGCGGCGGCCACCTGGCCCATGAAGATCGCGAGCGGGAAGTTCCACGGGCTGATGCAGACCACGGGACCGAGCGGACGGTGCGTGTCGTTCGAGAATTCGTCGCGGATCTGCGCGGCGTAGTAGCGCAGGAAGTCGACCGCTTCGCGGATCTCGGCGATCGCGTTCGGCAGCGACTTGCCGGCTTCGCGCACGATCAGGCCCATCAGCGTGTGCATCTGCGCTTCGAGCAGGTCGGCCGCGCGCACCAGGCAATCGGCGCGTGCGTCGACCGGCGTCGCCTGCCAGATCGGCGCGGCGGCCACCGCATGCGCGAGTGCCGCGCTCACGTGTTCGGCCGTCGCTTCGCTGACGGTGCCGACCGTGTCGCGCTGGTCGGCCGGGTTGCGCACGTCGCGGGCCGGCGCGTCGGCGAGCGTGTCGTCGGCGAGCATCGGCGCCGCGCGCCACGGGAAGTGCGCGCTCGCGAGCAGCGCGGACGACAGCGACGCGAGGCGGTGTTCGTTCGACAGGTCGAGGCCCATCGAGTTGGGACGCTCGTCGCCGTACAGGTTGCGCGGCAGCGGGATCTTCGCGTGCGGCGCGCCGAGCGGCACGACCTTCGACGCTTCGTCGACCGGATCGGCGACCAGTTCCTTCACCGACACGGTCTTGTCCGCGATGCGGTTCACGAACGACGTGTTCGCGCCGTTTTCCAGCAGGCGGCGCACCAGGTACGCGAGCAGCGTCTCGTGCGTGCCGACCGGTGCGTACACGCGGCAAGGCCGGTTCAGCTTGTCGCGGCCGGTGACTTCCTCGTACAGCGGCTCGCCCATCCCGTGCAGGCACTGGAATTCATACTGGCCCGGGTAGTAGTTCTGGCCCGCGAGCTGGTAGATCGCGGCGAGCGTGTACGCGTTGTGCGTCGCGAACTGCGGATAGACGGCGTCGGGTGCGGCGAGCAGCTTCTTCGCGCACGCGAGATACGACACGTCCGTGTAGATCTTGCGCGTATAGACCGGATAACCTTCGAGGCCGTCGACCTGCGCACGCTTGATCTCGGTATCCCAGTACGCGCCCTTGACCAGACGGATCATCAGGCGGTGACGGCTGCGGCGCGCGAGATCGATCAGGTAGTCGATCACGAACGGGCAGCGCTTCTGGTAGCCCTGCACCACGAAGCCGATGCCGTTCCAGCCCGCGAGATCCGGATCGAAGCACAGCGCCTCGAGCAAGTCGAGCGACAGTTCGAGGCGGTCGGCTTCTTCCGCGTCGATGTTCAGGCCGATGTCGTAGCGGCGCGCGAGCAGCGCGAGCGCGCGCACGCGCGGCAGCAGCTCGCTCATCGTGCGGTCCTGCTGCGAGCGCGAGTAGCGCGCGTGCAGCGCCGACAGCTTGATCGAGATGCCCGGGCCTTCGTAGATGCCGCGGCCGCCGGCCGCCTTGCCGATCGCGTGGATCGCCTGTTCGTACGACGCGTAGTAGCGCTGCGCGTCCTCTTCGGTCGTCGCCGCTTCGCCGAGCATGTCGTACGAGTAGCGGAAGCCGCGTGCTTCGTACTTGCGGCTGTTCGCGAGCGCTTCGGAAATCGTCTCGCCGGTGACAAACTGCTCGCCCATCAGGCGCATCGCCATGTCGACGCCCTTGCGGATCAGCGGCTCGCCGCCGCGGCCGATCAGGCGCGTGAGCGCCGACGACAGCCCCGCTTCGCTGTTGGTCGTCACGAGCTTGCCGGTGATCATCAGCCCCCAGGTCGCCGCGTTCACGAACAGCGACGGCGCGTGGCCGACGTGCGAGCGCCAGTCGCCCTTGCTGATCTTGTCGCGGATCAGCGCATCGCGCGTCGCGCGATCGGGAATGCGCAGCAGCGCCTCGGCGAGGCACATCAGCGCGACGCCTTCCTGGCTCGACAGCGAGAATTCGTGGATCAGCCCTTCGACGCCGCCGCCCGAGCTCTTCTCGCGCAGCGCCTCGACGAGCTTCGTCGCGAGCGCCTGCACGTCCGCCTGCAGGTTCGCGGGCAGGCGCGCCTGGCCGAGCAGGAACGGCACGCATTCCGGCTCGGGGCGGCGGTACGCGGCCGTGATCGCCGCGCGCAGCACCGATTGCGGCTGCACGTTCTGCGCGAATTCGAGGAACGGATGCGGCGAGTTGTCGTCGTCGCCGTCCGCAGCCTGGCCGTCGGCGAGCTCGGTGACGCCGCTGTGGCCCGACAGCTCGGGCGGCAACTGGCCGTGCTCGATCCGCTCGAGATACGCGAAGATCGCCTGCTTGATCAGCCAGTGGGGAGTGCGCTCGAGACGCGCGGCTGCGTCCTTGAGGCGCGAGCGGAGAAGGTCGTCGACCTTGACGCCGAGAGTCGTGCTTGCCATGGTGGGTTCGTGCGCCGGTGCGAGCCCGGCAATGTGGTGTGAGAGGATGCGCGAAATCCTACGGCACGCAATAAAAAGGTGCAACCAAATTGCGAGATGGGTTGCACCCTTGGGTTAGTCAATATAATCAGCCACTTATGCGGTTGCAACCTAGGAGTTGCCCGTGGTCGGGGGATCGGTGTTTTCCCTGAGCAGGCCGATTTGACATGCGTGCGCAATCTTCCCCGCGCGCGGCGGCGGACGAAAACGGGTTGCACTGGGGTGGCAGCGGGTGGCGCGCCCGGGGATGGCCGTGCGGCAAGAGACGGTTCGGGGCTGCCCGACGGCCCGGGTGTCGACGCAGCAGCACTGGTGTGCGGTGTGCGGTGTGCGGTGTGCGGTGTGCGGTGTGCGGTGTGCGGTGTGCGGTGTGCGGTGTGCGGTGTGCGGCACTCGGCACGACGGCCGCATGGCGCGCCGCTCAGATATCGAGCGGATCGACCTCGACGCTCCACCGCAGCACGCCCTTCAGCGCGCGCAGTTCCGGCTGCCACGCGCGCAGCGCATGCTGCAGCGCCGCCCGCGACGCGCTTTCGAGCAGCAATTGCGCGCGGTGGACGTTCGCGACCTTGACGATCGTCATCGGCACCGCGTCGTACACGGTCACGCGATCGGCGCCCGGCAACCCCGGCAATGCGGCCGCGGCTTGCAGCAGGAACGCGAGCGCCGCGTCGAGCGTGCGCCCCTCGGCGCGCAGCAGCGCCTGGTAGACGAACGGCGGCAGGTGCGCGTCGCGGCGCTCGCCGAGCGTCGAATTCGCGAAGCCGACGTAGTCCTGCCGCCCGAGCGCGTGATACAGCGCGTGACGCGGGTAGCGCGTCTGCACGAGCACCTCGCCCGGCAGCCCGGCGCGCCCGGCGCGGCCGCTCACCTGCATCAGTTGCGCGAACAGCCGTTCGCTCGCGCGGAAGTCATGCGAGAACAGCGCCGTGTCGGCATTGAGCACGCCGACGAGCGACACGCGCTGGAAGTCGTGCCCCTTCGCGATCATCTGCGTGCCGACGAGGATGTCGACCTCGCCCGCATGCACATCGGAGAAAAGCGCCTGCGCACTGCCCTTGCGGCGCGTGCTGTCCGCGTCGATCCGCAGCACGCGCGCGCCCGGCACGGCCTCGGCGAGCGCCTCCTCGATGCGTTGCGTGCCGCGCCCGAGCGGCGCGATGTCGACGTTCCCGCACTCGGGGCACGATCGCGGAATGCGAGCTTCCCAGCCGCAGTGATGGCAGCGCAGCGCATGCTCGGGCTTGTGCAGCACGACGTACGCGCTGCAGCGCGGGCAGCCCGCGACCCAGCCGCATGCGTCGCACGCGAGCTGCGGCGCGTAACCGCGCCGGTTCAGGAACACGAGACTCTGCTCGCCGCGTTCGAGCCGCGCCTTCAGCGCCGCGACGAGCGGCCCCGACAGCCCGCCCATCGACGCGCGGCCGCGCCGCCGCTCCTCTTCAAGGTCGATCAGCCGCACGGTCGGCAGCGTCGCGTCGGCCACCGCGCGGCGCGACAGCGTGAGCCGCGTGTAGCGGCCCTGCTCCGCCTGCCACCAGCTTTCGAGCGACGGCGTGGCGGAGCCGAGCACGACCGTGATGCCGAGCTGCTTCGCGCGCCACACGGCGAGATCGCGTGCCGAATAGCGCAGCCCTTCCTGCTGCTTGTACGCGGGCTCGTGCTCCTCGTCGACGACGATCAGCGCGAGCGCCGGCATCGACGCGAGCACCGCGAGGCGTGTGCCGAGCACGATCCGCGCTCGCCCCGTATGCGCGGCGAGCCAGTTGCGCGCCCGCTCGCCCTCGGCGAGCCCGCTGTGCAGCGTGACGATCGCGTCGTCGGCGAGCGCACCCGCGAAGCGCGCGCGAAACGCGGCCTCGAACTGCGGCGTCAGGTTGATTTCAGGGACGAGCACGAGCGCCTGCGCGTCCGGCCGGGCGTCGAGCAGCGACGCGAGCGCGTGCAGATAGACCTCGGTCTTGCCGCTGCCCGTCACGCCGTGCAGCAGGAACGGCGCAAAGCCCTGCGCGGCGCGGATCGCGTCGAGCGCCTCGGCCTGCTGGTCCGTGAGCGCCGGCGGCACAGTTCGTCCACCGGCTGCCAACAGGTTATCCACAGCTTTGGGCACAGGCGCATCGGCCCAGCCGATCTCCTCGACGTCGACCCAGCCGCGCGCCGCCCAGTCGTCGAGCGTCGCGGCCGCCTTCGGGTGCAGCGCGCGTGCATCGGGCAGCGCGAGCGAGCCGGTGTCGACCAGCGCCTGCGCGAGCCGCCGCAGCGCGGCCCCGCGTGCGGGCAACGCATCGGGCAGCGCCGCGCGGCCGCCCTCCGTCGGGCGGTAGCGCACCTCGGGCGCGAGCAGCCGCCCCCAGCGCCCCGCATCGCGCAGCGCCTGCGGCAGCGCCGGCAGCGCGACCTCGCCGCGCCCGCGCTGGTAGTAATCGGCGGCGAACGACACGAGCGCGAGCCAGTCCGGCGACAACGGCGGCAGGTCGGTGCAGATCGCGTCGACCGCGCGCAGCCGGGACGGCGGCACGTCGGTGTGAGTCGTCACTTCGCAGACGAGCCCGACCGCCTGCCGCTTGCCGAACGGCACCTGCACGAGCGTGCCCGGCACGGGCGCCGGTTGCGCGTCGCAGCGATAGTCGAACAGGGTGGCGAGCGGATGGTCGAGCGCGACGCGCAGGTAGGTGCCGCTCATCGCGGCGCTCCGGCGGCGGCACGCACCGCATCGAGATGGGCGGCCGGCATCCGCGCCCGCCTCATGGCGGCGGACTTAAAGTAAAACTTCAGATTCGGCGCTAAGTTTTGGATTCGCATTAGGAATCGCCGTATACCCTGCCCAGCCTGTGGATAACTTTGTTGAGAACTCGCCGCTCACCGGCCGCAACGCACGCGGGGCCGCGCTTTCCGCTGATTTTCACCGCTTGTTGCGGTGCCCCGCGGAGCCTTATTCCATAAGGCTGCTATTCAAATTACCGAACCATAGCGAGGCAATTTGACCGACACAGGGCTCTACCGCGCTGCAACGAGGAAAATGTGTATAAGTCAAGTCTTGACAAGCACTGAATCGGCAACCGGTGCGGGGTTGCGCCCTGTTTAGCGCCGAAAACGAAACGCTGTCACCCCGCAGTGCAGCATGACAGCGCTTGCGTTCAGCCGGCGGCTCCGCTACGGATCGCGCGGCTGTGGTTATGCACCTCATCGACGAGTTCGGCGACGTGATCGGGCGACGTGAATTGCGAAATACCGTGTCCGAGGTTGAATACATGGCCCGGATGGTTGCCGTAGCTGTCGAGCACCGCGCGCGCCTGCTCGCGCACCGCGGCGGGCGGCGCAAACAGGATCGTCGGGTCGAGGTTGCCCTGCAGCGCGACTCGCCCCGCGACGCGCTCGCGCGCGGCGCCGAGGTTGACCGTCCAGTCGAGCCCGACCGCGTCGACGCCGGTCGCCGCGATCTCCTCGAGCCACAGCCCGCCGCCCTTCGTGAACGTGATGACCGGCACGCGCTCGCCGTCATGCTCGCGCTTGAGCTGCGCCACCACGCGGCGGATGTAGTCCAGCGAGAAGCGCTGGTACGCGCCGTCCGCCAGCGCGCCGCCCCACGTATCGAAGATCATCACGGCCTGCGCGCCCGCTTCGATCTGCGCGTTCAGGTAAGCCGCCACGGCCTGCGCGTTCACGTCGAGAATCCGGTGCATCAGGTCGGGGCGCGAATACGCCATCGACTTCACGGTGCGGAAATCGTCCGACCCGCCGCCTTCGACCATGTAGCACGCGAGCGTCCACGGGCTGCCCGAAAAGCCGATCAGCGGCACGCGCTGGCGGCCCTGGCCGTCGGTGAGCGCGCGGCGGATCTCGCGCACCGCGCCCGTCACGTAGCCGAGCGTCTCTTCGATGTCCGGCACCGCGAGCCTGGCGACGTCGGCCTCGGTACGCACCGGATGCGCGAACTTCGGCCCTTCGCCGACCTGGAAGTCGAGGCCGAGGCCCATCGCGTCCGGAATCGTCAGGATGTCCGAGAACAGGATCGCGGCGTCGAGCGGAAAGCGCTCGAGCGGCTGCAGCGTCACTTCGGTCGCGTAGTCGGGATTCTTCGCGAGACCGAGGAAGCTGCCGGCGCGGGCGCGCGTCGCGTTGTATTCGGGCAGGTAGCGGCCGGCCTGGCGCATCAGCCAGATCGGCGTGTAGTCGGTCGGCTCGCGCAGAAGCGCACGCAGGAAGGTGTCGTTGAGCAGGGTATGGGCCACGGTAGGAGCGACGATGCGAAGGCAAAGCGGCATTTTACCGGACAGCCGCCGCAAGGCTGCGCATGCCGGCGCGATGGCGGCCATATGACGCGCGCGATGGCTCCGTTATGATCGGACGCTCATATCGAACGAAACGAAGGAGGAGACCGATGAAACCATTCGCCACGCTCGCCACCGCCGCGTTGTTTTGCTGCGCCGCCGCGCACGCGCAGACCGCGGCGGGCGCAGCCGCCGCCGCACCGGGCGCCGGCTCGCGGCTCGACGACGTGCTCGCGCGCGGCACGCTGCGCGTTTGCACGACGGGCGACTACAAGCCGTATTCGTACTACCGTGCGGACGGCCGCTTCGAGGGCATCGACATCGACATGGCCGAATCGCTCGCGAAGTCGCTCGGCGTGAAGACCGACTACGTGAAGACGAGCTGGCCGAACCTCACCGGCGACTTCGTCGCGAAATGCGACATCGCGGTGGGCGGCGTCTCGACGACGCTCGAGCGCCAGAAGCGCGTGTTCTTCACGCAGCCGTACGTCGTGGACGGCAAGACGCCGATCGTGCGCTGCGCGGACGCCGACAAATACCAGACCGTCGCGCAGATCGACCGGCCGGAAACGCGCGTGATCGTGAACCCGGGCGGCACCAACGAGCGTTTCGCGAAGCAGTATTTCACGCACGCGAACCTCACGGTCTATCCGGACAACGTAACGATCTTCAAGCAAATCCTCGCGGGCAAGGCGGACGTGATGGTGACGGATGCGTCCGAGACGCTGCTGCAGCAAAAGCTGAATCCGGGCCTGTGCTCGGTGCATCCGGACAAGCCGTTCCAGTTCGGCGAGAAGGCGTACATGGTGCCGCGCGGCGACGTCACGTTCCAGCAGTACGTCGACCAGTGGCTGCATCTCGCGCTGTCGACCGGCGAATACCAGGCGATTTCGGACAAGTGGCTGAAGTAAGCGGGCTCGCACGCGGCGTCCCGCAGCGACTTTAGCGGGCACCGACCCCGCGGCCGCCGGCCGCGAAAATCGCCGGGCGGCGGCGGCCGAATCGCCGCCGTTACACTTCGACGCGCCGGCAAAATCGGCCCGATACCGGCGAACTGGCCGAACGGTCACTTTCGCGCCGGCCAATCACGTTTCAAAATCTTTCTGACGAATGAATCGTCATGCGCGGCATCTGCCGAACCGCGCATTTTCTCGCGTGCAAATCGGCAATTCGTCGAGCCTGATACGCATGAAAAACGCATCGTGCGCACGCGCTGAAAACGCTGCGGAAAATATGGGTAAAAATGACCTTTTTCGGGCCCTCAAAAACAGCAAAAAATCCCGGAAAGCCTTATCTGGCGGGCGTTACAACCTGAAACACTTTGTTACCGCGAGGGGTCATTAATTCGCCCACAATGGCCTCAACGGTTTCAACACGGATGCGGTCTCGTGTGCCAAGTGTGAGCGGACGCGAAGCGCTGCGAGCCAGTCGGTCACGTACCGAAGCCCTTCCGAGGGGCATCCCTGTTGGAGTCGTTTCCGGCCCCCCGCCGGACTCGGTTTCATCTTTGGTCTCCTCGCGCTAACCCCGTAGCGTGTGGTTTTTAGCGGGCTAATAAGCCCGCTTTTTTTCGTCCATCGAAAACGCAACGGCCCGCAGGCCGCCGCGTTTTTCCAGCGCGTTTTCCCTTCTTCATGCCGCGCTAAGCGGTCTTCTGCACGTCGAGCTTCAGCTCCTCGATCATCCGGTCGCGCATCACGAACTTCTGCACCTTGCCCGTTACCGTCATCGGCAGCTCGTCGACGAAGCGGATGTAGCGCGGGATCTTGTAGTGCGCGATCTGCCCGTTGCAGAACGCACGCACGTCGTCCTCGGTCATCTGCTCGTCCGCGCGCAGCACGATCCACGCGCACAGCTCCTCGCCGTACTTCGCATCGGGCACGCCGAATACCTGCGCGCTCTGAATCTTCGGATGCCGAAACAGGAATTCCTCGATCTCGCGCGGATAGACGTTCTCGCCGCCGCGAATCACCATGTCCTTCAGGCGGCCGACGATGTTGCAGTAACCGTCCGCGTCGAGCGTCGCGAGGTCGCCCGTATGCATCCAGCCGTCCACGAGCACCTCGCGCGTCTTCGTGTCGTCGTCCCAGTAGCCGAGCATCACCGAATAGCCCTTGGTGCACAGCTCGCCCGTCGCGCCGACCGGCACGATATCGCCACTCGGATCGACGATCTTCACTTCGAGATGCGGCTGGATGCGGCCGACCGTCGTCGTGCGCTTCTCGAGCGGGTCGTCGGTCGAGCTCTGGAACGACACGGGGCTCGTCTCCGTCATCCCGTATGCGATCGTGATTTCGGACAGGTGCATCTGCGACACGACGCGCTTCATCGTCTCGATCGGGCACGGAGAACCCGCCATGATCCCGGTGCGCAGCGTCGACAGGTCGAATTGCGCGAACGCCGGATGATCGAGCTCCGCGATGAACATCGTCGGCACGCCGTGCAGCGCGGTGCAGCGCTCTTCGGCCACCGCCGCGAGCGTCGCGACCGGGTCGAACGCTTCGCCGGGGAATACCATCGCGGCGCCCTTCGACACGCATGCAAGCACCGCGAGCACCATCCCGAAGCAGTGATACAGCGGCACCGGGATGCACAGCGTGTCCTGCTCGGTGAACCGCATCGCGGTCGCGATCGAGCGCCCGTTGTTGACGACGTTGCGATGCGTGAGCGTCGCGCCCTTCGGGCTGCCCGTCGTGCCGCTCGTGAACTGGATGTTGATCGGCTCGTGGGCCGAGAGCGTCGCGCCGATCGCATCGAGCAGCGCGGGATCGACGGCCTGGCGGCCGCGGGCCATCACGTCCGCGAAGCGGAACATGCCGGCCGGCGCAACGTCGCCCATCGACACGACCGTGCGCAGGCTCGGCACACGCGCCGCATGCAGGTCGCCCGGCGTCGCGGTCGCGAGTTCCGGCGCGATGGTCTGCAGCATCTCGACGTACGCGGACGTCTTGAAGCGCTCGGCGGCGATCACGGCTTTACAGCCGACCTTGTTCAGCGCGTATTCGAGCTCCGCGAGCCGGTAGGCCGGATTGATGTTGACGAGCACCGCGCCGATCCGCGCGGTCGCGAACTGCGTGAGCAGCCATTCGCTGCGGTTCGGCGACCAGATGCCGACGCGATCGCCCTTCACGATGCCGAGCGAGGCCAGCCCGGCCGCCAGCACGTCGACCTCGTTCGCGAACTCGCGCCAGGTCCAGCGCACCTGCTGCTCGCGGAACACGACGGCCGGCCGATCGGGAAAGCGGCCGGCCGTGTCGAGCAGGAACCGACCGATCGTCGCTTCGGAGAGCGGCACGTCGGTCGTGCCGCGCACGTACGACAATCCGTTTTCGGGCGCGATCAGCGCCCCCACGCCAAGGTCTGCTGCCATGAATGTCTCCGTCCGTTTTTGTCTGACCGGCCCGACATGCGGCTCACGCGTGTCTGCTCCGCCGCCGTCGCGACGGATAGCCTCTGAGCGGATGATGCCGTGCGCGGCTGACGACACTCTGACATCGAATCGCGACGGACGGGTGAAATAGCACGACCGGACGGTATGATCCGACCCGTAAAAACAGATGAAAACGACGGACGAAAAAAAAGCAGCCCGAAGGCTGCTTTCTTTCGCGGGATACGCGGCGCGGCTCAGTGCCGGCTGCGGATCTTCGCCAGACGCTGGATCGCTTCGAGCTGCGCCATCGCGGTCGCGAGCTCGGATTGCGCCTTCGCGAGGTCGAGATCCGACTTCGCGTTCTGCAGCGTTTCCTCGGCACGCTTGCGTGCTTCCTCGGCTTTCGCCGCGTCGAGGTCCTTGCCGCGGATCGCGGTGTCGGCGAGCACCGTCACGGCACCCGGCTGCACTTCGAGAATGCCGCCCGCGACGAACACGAATTCGTCGTTGCCGCCCTCGACTTCGATGCGCACCGCACCCGGACGAATCCGCGTGATCAGCGGCGTGTGACCCGGCAGAATGCCCAGCTCACCCGTTTCGCCCGGCAGCGCGACGAATTTCGCCTCGCCCGAGAAGATCTGCTCTTCCGCGCTGACGACGTCTACTTTGATGGTTGCCATATCGACTCCTGTCGATCGGAACGAGCGCTTCAGCGCCGGCTCCGATCCCATGCACGGCGGGTTGAGCGTATTACGTGAGCGCCTGTCCGCGAACGGATACCATCAAGGTATCCCTCACGGACGTAGCGGCGCCCGCTGCGTTACGCCTGACCCTTACGAGATCTTCTTGGCCTTTTCGAAGGCTTCGTCGATCGTGCCGACCATGTAGAACGCCTGTTCCGGCAGGTGGTCGCACTCGCCGTCGACGATCATCTTGAAGCCACGGATCGTTTCCTTCAGCGGCACGTACTTGCCCGGCGAGCCCGTGAACACTTCAGCGACGTGGAACGGCTGCGACAGGAAACGCTGGATCTTACGCGCACGTGCGACCGACAGCTTGTCTTCCGGCGACAGTTCGTCCATGCCCAGAATCGCGATGATGTCGCGCAGTTCCTTGTAGCGCTGCAGCGTCTGCTGAACGCGACGGGTGATCGAGTAGTGCTCTTCACCGATCACGTTCGGGTCGATCTGGCGCGACGTCGAGTCGAGCGGGTCGACCGCCGGGTAGATACCCAGCGAAGCGATGTCACGCGACAGAACGACGGTTGCGTCCAGGTGGCCGAAGGTCGTAGCCGGCGACGGGTCGGTCAAGTCGTCCGCAGGGACGTACACGGCCTGGACCGACGTAATCGAGCCCTTCTTGGTCGACGTGATGCGCTCTTGCAGCTTGCCCATTTCTTCAGCCAGCGTCGGCTGATAGCCCACTGCCGACGGCATACGGCCGAGCAGTGCCGACACTTCGGTACCGGCCAGCGTGAAACGGTAGATGTTGTCGACGAAGAACAGCACGTCGAGGCCTTCGTCACGGAAGTGCTCGGCCATCGTCAGGCCGGTCAGCGCGACGCGCAGACGGTTGCCCGGCGGCTCGTTCATCTGGCCGTACACCAGCGCGACCTTGTCGAGAACGTTCGAGTCCTTCATTTCGTGGTAGAAGTCGTTCCCTTCACGGGTACGCTCGCCCACGCCCGCGAACACGGAGTAACCGCCGTGTTCCTTCGCGATGTTGTTGATGAGCTCCATCATGTTGACGGTCTTGCCCACGCCAGCACCGCCGAACAGGCCGACCTTGCCGCCCTTTGCGAACGGGCAGATCAGGTCGATGACCTTGATACCCGTTTCGAGCAGTTCGGTCGACGGCGACAGTTCGTCGAACGCCGGAGCCTTCTGGTGGATCGAACGCGTATGTTCGCTTTCGATCGGGCCGGCTTCGTCGATCGGACGGCCGAGGACGTCCATGATACGACCGAGGGTCGGCTTGCCGACCGGCACCGAAATCGGCTTGCTCGTGTTCTTCACGGTCAGGCCGCGGCGCAGGCCGTCGGATGCACCCAGACAAATGGTACGGACCACGCCGTCGCCCAGCTGTTGCTGGACTTCGAGCGTCAGTTCCGAGCCATCGAGAATGAGCGCGTCGTAGATCTTCGGCATGCTGTCGCGCGGGAATTCCACGTCGATAACGGCGCCGATGCACTGTACGATCTTGCCTTCTACCAAAGCAGCAGTACTCATCGCTTTTCCTTTAAATACCTGATTCTTTACTCGCGCAAAGGCGCAGTTGTCGTCCGTGGCGCGCGCTTAAACAGCGGCTGCGCCGCCGACGATCTCCGACAGTTCTTTCGTGATCGCGGCCTGGCGGCTCTTGTTGTATACGAGCTGCAGTTCGCTGATCACCGTCTTCGCGTTGTCGGACGCGGCCTTCATCGCGACCATGCGCGCCGATTGCTCGGACGCCATGTTTTCCGCGACGGCCTGGTACACCAGCGCCTCGACGTAACGCACGAGCAGTTCGTCGACGACTGCCTGCGCGTCCGGCTCGTAGATGTAGTCCCACGACGTGGCCGGCGTACCGTCATCGGCTTCGAAGTGTTCCGACGACAGCGGCAGCAACTGCTCGATCACGGCTTCCTGCTTCATCGTGTTGACGAAGCGCGTGTAAGCGATATAAACCGCCGACAGCTTGCCTTCCGAGTACAGATCGAGCTGCGTCTTCACGGCGCCGATCAGCTTGTCCAGATGCGGGGTGTCGCCGAGGTGCACGACCTGCGACATCACCTTCGCGCCGAAGCGGTTCAGGAACCCGAGGCCCTTGCTACCGATCGCGGTAGCTTCGACCTTCTGGCCCTTCTCTTCCAGCTCCTTGAACTTCTGAACCGTCGCACGCAGCACGTTGGTGTTCAGACCGCCGCACAGACCCTTGTCCGTCGTAACGAGAATGATGCCGGCCGTGTTCGCACCTTCGTTCGCCACCATGAACGGGTGACGGTACTCCGGGTTCGCACGGCTCATGTGCGCGGCGATGGCACGGACCTTGTCCGCATAAGGACGAGCGGCGCGCATGCGTTCCTGCGCGCGACGCATCTTCGATGCGGCCACCATCTCCATCGCCTTCGTGATCTTGCGCGTGTTCTGCACGCTCTTGATCTTCCCGCGAATTTCCTTCATTCCAGCCATAGCTTGCTCCTTTGCGCCCCGAGTTAGCGCTTTAGCGCTTTACTCGGGGCTCATGCATCGCTCACCGAAGCGGCGCGGGCGCATCAGCACCCGCGCGGCCTCAGTGTGTCACTCGCGGATCAATAGGCACCGGACTTCTTGAAGGATTCGATCGCCGAGCGCAGTGCGCCTTCGTCGTCCTTCGAGAGATCCTTGGTGTCTTCGATGCGCTTGATGAGGTCAGCGTGGCTGGTCTTCAGGTTTTCGCGCAGGCCCTTCTCGAACGACAGCACTTGCTTGACGTCGAGGTCGTCGAGGTAGCCGTTGTTCGCGGCGTACAGCGACACGGCCAGTTCCCAGACCTGCAGCGGCTGGTACTGCGGCTGCTTCAGCAGTTCCGTCACGCGGCGGCCGCGCTCGAGCTGCTTGCGGGTCGCTTCGTCGAGGTCCGATGCGAACTGCGCGAATGCCGCCAGTTCACGGTACTGCGCGAGGTCGGTACGGATACCGCCCGACAGCTTCTTCACGACCTTCGTCTGAGCGGCGCCACCGACTCGCGACACCGACACGCCGGCGTTGATTGCCGGGCGGATGCCTGCGTTGAACAGGTCGGTTTCCAGGAAGATCTGGCCGTCGGTAATCGAGATCACGTTCGTCGGAACGAACGCGGTCACGTCGCCAGCCTGCGTTTCGATGACCGGCAGTGCCGTCAGCGAGCCGCTCTTGCCCTTCACTTCGCCGTTCGTGAACTTCTCGACGTACTCTTCCGACACGCGAGCCGCACGCTCGAGCAGACGCGAGTGCAGATAGAACACGTCGCCCGGGTACGCTTCACGGCCCGGCGGGCGGCGCAGCAGCAGCGAGATCTGACGGTATGCCCAGGCTTGCTTGGTCAAGTCGTCATAGATGATCAGCGCGTCCTGGCCGCGATCGCGGAAGTATTCGCCCATCGTGCAGCCGGCGTACGGTGCGAGGTACTGCATCGCTGCCGAATCCGAAGCCGAAGCGGCGACGACGATCGTGTATTCCATCGCGCCCGTTTCTTCGAGCTTGCGAACCACGTTCATGATCGACGAAGCCTTCTGGCCGATCGCGACGTAGATACAGATCAGGTCCTTGCCCTTCTGGTTGATGATCGCGTCGAGCGCCACCGCGGTCTTGCCGCACTGACGGTCGCCGATGATCAGCTCACGCTGGCCACGGCCGATCGGCACCATCGCGTCGATCGACTTGATGCCCGTCTGCACCGGCTGCGACACCGACTTACGCCAGATCACGCCCGGGGCGATCTTTTCGATCGCGTCGGTCAGCTTCGCGTTGACCGGGCCCTTGCCGTCGATCGGGTTGCCGAGCGCATCGACCACGCGGCCGACGAGTTCCGGGCCAACCGGGACTTCGAGAATGCGGCCCGTCGTCTTGACGATGTCGCCTTCCGAGATGTGTTCGTATTCGCCGAGAATCACCGCGCCGACCGAGTCGCGCTCGAGGTTCAGCGCGAGGCCGAACGTGTTGCCCGGAAACTCGAGCATTTCGCCCTGCATCACGTCCGACAGGCCGTGGATACGCACGATACCGTCGGTCACGGAGATCACGGTGCCCTGGTTGCGAACGTCTGCGCTCGCTTCAAGGCCCTGGATCCGGCTCTTGATCAGCTCGCTGATCTCAGAGGGATTGAGTTGCATTATTCGCTCCTGATAGTCAATTCTGTTGCGTGCCGGCGTGGCGCTCAGGCGGTCAAGGCAGCCTGCATCGATGCGAGGCGCGCGCGAACCGAGGTGTCGAGCACTTCGTCGCCGACCGTCACGCGCACGCCGCCGATCAGCGACGAATCGACTTCGACCGTCGGTTTCAGCTTGCGCTTGAACTTGCGTTCGAGGCCCGAGACGAGACTGTCGAGATCCGCGCCGTTCAGCGGGAACGCGCTCACGATCTCGGCGTCGGCTGCACCTTCACGTTCGTTCTTGAGCGCCTCGAACTGCTCGGCAATTTCCGGCAGCAGCGCGATGCGATGATTGTCGACCAGCATCTGCACGAAGTTCTTCGCTTCGGCGCCGGCCGCGAGCGGCGACTTCGCAGCAGCAAGCAGCAACTCGGCTACTTGCGTGCGCGTCACCTTCGGGCTCGACGCGACCGACAGCACTTCCGGCAGACGCGCAACCTGGGCCAGCTCTTGCACGAGCGTGGACCAGGCGGCGATGTCACCGCCCTCGGCCACGCGGAACAGCGCTTCTGCGTAAGGGCGGGCGATGGTTGCAAGTTCGGCCATGATCAGAGCTCGGCTTTCAGTTGATTCAGCAGTTGGGCGTGGGCCGTTTGATCGACTTCGCGCTTCAGGATCTGCTCGGCGCCCTTCACGGCCAGCGTAGCGACTTCGCCACGCAGCGCTTCGCGCGCCTTCACGATTTGCTGTTCTGCTTCCGCCTTCGCCTGGGCGACGATGCGGGCGGCTTCAGCCTGGGCGTTGGCCTTGATTTCCTCGGCGACCGCCTGGGCACGCTTTTCAGCGTCGGCGATGCGCTGCTGGCCGTCATTGCGGGCCTGCGCGAGTTCCTGGTCCACGCGCTTGTGCGCTGCGTCGAGTTCTGCCTTGCCCTTCTCGGCGGCGGCGAGGCCGTCGGCGATCTTCTTCGAACGTTCGTCGAGGGCGTTGATCAACGGCGGCCACACGAACTTCATCGTGAACCACGCGAGGACCAGGAACACGACCATTTGCGCAAACAGAGTTGCGTTGAGATTCACGGTGTTTCCTTATCTGCTATTCCGGAAAAATGAAACGGTAAGGCGCTCATCGAGTTGCATTCGATCAGCGCCCCAAGTCTCCGTTCCGCCCTGCGCCGGCTCACGCCGGACGCATATTTCCGAGGAACCTTAGCCTGCGACGAGCTTCGACAGGAGCGGGTTCGCGAACGCGAACAGCATTGCAACACCCACGCCGATCAGGAATGCCGCGTCGATCAGACCAGCCAGCAGGAACATCTTCGTTTGCAGCGGGTTGATGAGTTCCGGCTGACGTGCGCAGGCTTCGATGTACTTACCACCCATCAGCGCGATACCGATACAGGCGCCGATTGCACCCAGGCCGATGATGATGCCGATACCGATGGCGGTCAGACCCTGGATGTTGGCGATGTAAGCTTGCATGATCACTCCTTTGTGAAAAGACTTGGAACTGAGATTTAAAAAACTAAAACGGAAACTCTTTTTTGCACGCCGCGCTTAGTGCTTGTCGTGCGCCTGGCCGAGATACACCAGCGTCAGCATCATGAAAATGAATGCCTGCAACAGAACAATCAGGATGTGGAAGATTGCCCAGACGCTGCCCGCGATCACGTGGCCAACGAAGCCGAGGAACGTTGCGTCGCCACCGAAGCTCCACATGCTGCCGAGCAGGGCGATCAACAGGAACAACAGCTCACCCGCGTACATGTTGCCGAACAGCCGCATACCGAGGGAGACGGTCTTGGCGAGATATTCGACGATGTTGAGCGCGAGGTTAGGGATCCACAGCAGCGGGTGGGCGCCGAACGGTGCCGACAGCAGCTCATGCACAAAGCCGCCCGCGCCCTTGATCTTGATGCTGTAGTAGATCATCAGGACGAACACGCCGAGCGCGATGCCGAGCGTGCCGTTCAGGTCGGCCGTCGGGACGATGCGATGGTGGGAAATCACGTCCGACAGACCGAGCAGGCCGATCACGCGGCCCGGCAGGTCGACCGGGAGGAAGTCGAGGGAGTTCATCAGCGCGACCCACACGAACACCGTGAGCGCGAGCGGAGCGATGAAGGTACGATTGCCGTGAACGATGGCCTTAGATTGGTCTTCGACCATCTCGACGAGCATCTCGATCGCGCACTGGAAACGGCCCGGCACGCCCGACGTCGCCTTGCGGGCGGCCAGACGCAGCAAGACGATCGTCACGATGCCGCAAACGATCGACCAGAACAGCGTGTCGAGATTCCAGACGTGGATGTCGAAAATCGACGTCTGATGCGAGGTGGAGAAATTCTGCAAGTGGTGCGCAATGTACTCGGACGGATCCGGACCGCGCGTGCCTTCGCTAGCTGCCATATCGTTAATGCCACCCAAATTGTCGAAAATCGTTTTGCCCGTTCCGCAACACGCTATTGCGGGAACGGGCCGGTGCGGTTCGTTGTCGAAACCGCACGCTGCTTGTTCCTTACCGCCAGGCCAGCGCGATCCAGTACGTCTTCAGCACGACGAGGTATGTGACGAGAAACGGCACCCAGTGCACGCCGGCCCAGCCGAACGCCACTGCAGTGAACATCCCGATCGTCAGAGCGAGCTTCAGGGCTTCGCCCATCACCCAGCTCATCACGGTGGCCGAACCACCTGCCTTCAGTCGTGCCACGAATACCGCACTGGGCACCCAGCCGATCGCTCCGCCCAGAAACGCGGATTGCGCAGCGGCGCCCGGCGACTTCGAAAACAGCCACCACGCCAGCGTTGCAACCAGGGACAGAACCACTTGCGCGAATACCACCTTATAGGGGGTCACGCGCGAGGGCTTGCTCACGTTCGGGCCGAACAGCTTTTCGGCTTCTGCCCGCGTGAGCGGAACGATGTTGTTATCTTGCTGCTCGGCGTCCCAGTCATCGTCGGATTCGCGCCGCTCGCCGGCCGCCGAAGCGGTGCGTTGCGTGCGCTGATCATCGTGCCTGTCGTCCGGCGCCTGACCCGCCATCGCAATCTTCCGCAAAATCCTTGAACCCGGCCCCAAGCTTTCTGAAAGCTTTCAGGGGTGCCTAGCTAACAAATCCGGGCGATTGTAAGCGATAGTTGCAAGTGATTCAAGGCTTTAGACGCGACAAAAACCTGCGTAAAACGACGCCTCATCATGTGAAAAAACACGCGATTCGACGACGTACGATGACAGTTGTAAGGTCGCTTTTTTGCACCGGTATTTCTTGCTCGAAAAAACCCGGCGACGAGGAAATAGCAAGGAAACGAGGCCCGACGCGGGTACCGGCGGGACGGCACGAACGCCGTCCGGAATCCACGCCGTGACGCGGCCCCGGGCTCGCGCCCGGCACGACGCAGCGGACAGGCAAAACCCTGTGACCACCTAGCAGCACCGGATGCACGAAATCCGGGCCGACGTCGACGCGTCGGATCATCCAATCAGTTGTCATGCCACCACAGGGAATCGACTGTGAATTGCCGGACTTATCAACAGCCCCGCAACCAGCGCGAATACCGTGCACCCGCCCCACCACCCGAATCGCACGGCTGTGCCGCGCGCAGCCGCGTCACTCAACCATGAACGAGCAGCCACGCGCCGACCGCCGCGCTGGCGAGTGCGAACGGAATCGAGACCAGATGGAACGGCAGCCACATGCGCGGCTCCTTCGCGAGACGCACCGCGATCAGGTTCGCAAGCGAGCCGATCGCGAAGCCGAAGCCGCCGACCGATACGCCGAACGCGAGCGCACGCCAGTCATGCGTGAATTCCGACAACAGGATCGCGGCCGGTACATTGCTGATGACCTGTGACAACAGCGCGCCGGCCGCGTAGACGCGCAGCGGCGAATCGAGCTGCGCGTTCGCAATCGTGTCGTGCACGACGGGCAGCGCAGCCGCGGTACGCAGCACGACGAACATCAGTACGAAGATCAGCAGCAGCAGCCAGTCGATCTTCAGGACTGCGTCGCGTTTGACGGCGAGCAGCACGATGGCGACACCGACGAGACCAGGCAGCGGATGATGCGCATCGGCGAGCAGCACGAACGCGGCGAACAGCGCCGCCGCGATCAGCGCGTGCATGCGTTGCACGGGCAGCGCAGTGGCATCACCGGACAAGTCGAGCGGCTTTGCGCGAAACGCGCATGCGGTCAGCACGAGCAGCAGCGCCATCAGCGCGATCGCGAGCGGCCCGAGCGTGACGACGAAGCGGCCGAACGACACGCCGCTCAATTGCCACAGGAAAAGATTCTGGGGATTGCCGAGCGGCGTCGCGACGGACCCCGCGTTGACCGCCAGCGCGACGACGATCACGAGCCGCCGGAACGGCAGTGGCGTCAGCGCACGCAACGAGACCATCAAAGGCACGACGACGAACAGCGCGACGTCGTTGGTGAGCCACATCGACAACAACGCGGCGAACCCCACGAGCAACAACGCGAGCCCGCGTTCGGAATGCACGTGATGCACGATGCGGTGTGCGAGCCACATCAGGCAGCCGGACAACTCGAGCGCCTTGGTCAGCATCAGCAGGCCCGCCAGCGTCGCGACCGTCTGCCAGTCGACACGACCGGCCAACACGGAAAATGGTTGCGGACGCACCCATTGCAGCACGATCAGGCCAAGGACGAGAACCGACAGCACCGGCTCCTGCGCAAGCCATCCCAACCACCGGCGCGGCGTCGGCGCGCCCGTCTTCTCCATCGGCACCGCGTTACTCTTCGGTCGCGACGTTACCGCGCAGCCGCACGAGAATGCCCTCGAGCGCGTCGAGGTTGCCGAAGTCGATCGTGACCTGCCCTCGCCCGCGGCGGCCGAGCTTGATCTTCACCGTCGACGCGAGCAGGTCGGACAACTCCTCCTCGAGACGTCGCGTATCGCGGCCGCCGTCGTCCTTCGCGCGCGCCTTCACGGCCGGCGCTTCCTTCGTCGTGTGCGAGACGAGTTTCTCGGTCTCCCGCACCGACATGCGCTTGTTGACGACCTGATGGGCGAGCGTGATCTGCGTGGCCGCATCGACGGCGAGCAGCGCGCGCGCGTGCCCCATGTCGAGATCACCGGCCAGCAGCATCGTCTGCACCGGCGAAGCCAGGTTCAGCAGGCGCAGCAGGTTCGACACCGCGCTGCGCGAACGGCCGACCGATTCGGCCGCCTGTTCGTGCGTGAAACCGAACTCGTCGAGCAGGCGCTGGATACCGTGCGCCTCTTCAAGCGGGTTCAGATCCTCGCGCTGGATGTTCTCGATCAGCGCCATCGCCGCGGCGGCCTGGTCGGACACATCCTTCACGAGCACCGGCACTTCATCGAGGCCCGCCAGGCGCGCCGCGCGGAAACGGCGCTCGCCCGCGATGATCTCGTATTTGTCTGATGAAATGGGCCGTACGAGGATCGGCTGCATCACGCCCTGTGCGCGAATGCTCGCCGCGAGCTCCTGCAGGCTGCCTTCGTCCATCCGCGTCCGCGGCTGGTACTTGCCGGCCTGCAGCTTGCCGAGCGCGAGCGTGTTCGGTGCCCCTTCGATCTTCACCGCTTCGGTGATATCGGCACTGCCGCCGAGCAGCGCTTCGAGGCCACGTCCCAAGCCCTTCTTCTTTGGTACCGCGTTCATGTCTTTCTTCCTCGCTTCGCTCATGTCCGGATCACGACACCTCGAACGCGCGTACGCGGTCGATCATCTCGGCACCGAACTGGAGATACGCTTGCGCACCGCGCGAGCTGCGGTCGAACACGACGCCCGGCAGCCCGTAACTCGGCGCTTCCGCCAGGCGCACGTTGCGCGGAATCACCGCGTCGAACACCTTGTCGCCGAAGTGCGCTTTCAGTTGATCGGAGACTTGCTGCTGCAGCGTGATGCGCGGATCGAACATCACACGCAGCAAGCCGATGATCTTCAGGTCGCGGTTCATGTTCGCGTGAACCTGCTTGATCGTGTTGACGAGGTCAGACAACCCCTCCAGTGCGAAGTACTCGCACTGCATGGGGATCACGACGCCATGCGCCGCGCACAAGCCGTTCAGCGTCAGCAGCGACAGCGTCGGCGGGCAATCGATCAGCACGAAATCGTAGTCGTCGGCCACGTGCTCGAGCGCGGCCTTCAGCCGGCGCTCGCGGTTGTCGATGCTGATCAGTTCGATCTCGGCACCGGACAGCTCGCGGTTCGCGGGCAGCACGTCATAGGTGACGCCGTCCGGCCGGATGCGCGCGTCGGTCACCGACACGCCGTCGACCAGCACCTCGTACACGGTCGCTTCGCAAGCAGCCTTGTCGATCCCGCTGCCCATCGTCGCGTTACCCTGCGGGTCGAGATCGATCAGCAGGACTCGTTGCTCCTGCGCTGCAAGGCTTGCGGCGAGATTGACCGATGTCGTCGTCTTGCCGACGCCCCCCTTCTGGTTCGCAACGCAGAAGATCTTTGCCATCGTTGGTGTGTTCCCTTTACCTTCAAACAAACGGCGCGCCATCGCGCGCCGGCCCTTCAATTCGCTTCGTCGACGGCCACTTCGATCAGATGCCGTTCGGCATCGAGCAGCGGCACCGCCAGCCGTATCGTCTGCTTCACGCGGCTGCCTTCCGGCAACCGCGCAATCTCGTCGTCCGGATGAACACCCTTCATTGCCCAGATCGATCCGCCCGGCGCAACCAGGTGACGAGCAAGTTTAACGAAGTCGGACAGGTCCGCGAAAGCGCGGGAGACGATCATGTCGAATTTTTCCGGCACTTCGACACCCGGCTGCAGCGATTCGACCCGCCCCGTGACCACCGACAGGTTCGCGAGCTTCAGCTCCGCACGCATCTGGGTCTGGAATGCAGACTTCTTCTGCACGATATCGTTCAGCGTGATCTGCCAATCCGGCTCGACGATCGCCAGCACGATACCGGGCAACCCGCCGCCCGAGCCGACGTCGAGCACGCGAGCCGATGCACGGCCACGCAGATGCGGAACGATGGAAAGCGAATCGAGGATGTGCTGGATCAGCATCTGCTTCGGGTCGCGGATCGCGGTCAGGTTGTAGACCGCGTTCCACTTGCCGAGCAGCGCGACGTAGTCGAGCAGCTGGTTGCGTTGTGCATCCGTCAGCGTGAGGTCGAGCGCCGTCGTGCCTTCGACGAGCATCTGTTCCAGTACGTCCCGATTAACCGCCGGCGCGCGACGCGCCGTCATTGTTGCGTCGGGACGGCGCCGTCCCCCTGCTCCGCTGCCGCTTCGGCCGTGCCATTACGACGGCCCAGGCCGCGACGCTTCAGGTGCACCATCAGCAGCGAGATTGCCGCCGGCGTGACACCCGAGATGCGCGACGCCTGCCCGATCGTTTCCGGCCGGAACTCGTTGAGCTTCTGGCTCACCTCGAACGACAGGCCGCGGACTTCGCGGTAATCGATACCGTCGGGCAGACGCGTGTTCTCGTTCGCATCGTTGCGTTCGATTTCCGATGCCTGCCGCTCGATGTAGCCCTGATACTTGATGCCGATCTCGACCTGCTCCTTGATCTGCTCGAGCAGCACCGGATCGTCGGCCAGCGGCTCTGCGGGGCCGCACTCGCCGCTCTTCAGTCCGCACACACCGTCGTAGCTGATACCCGGACGGCGCAGCAGTTCGGCGAGGCTGTATTCGTGATCGATCGCCTTGCCGAGGAGCGCGGTCGCCTCTTCCGGCGGCAACGTCTTCGGCGTGACCCACGTCGACTTCAGACGTTCGGTTTCACGTGAAACAGCGTCGCGCTTCCGGCTGAATGCGTCCCAGCGCGCGTCGTCGACGAGCCCCAGTTCGCGGCCGATCTCGGTCAAGCGCATGTCGGCATTGTCTTCACGCAGGCTGAGGCGATACTCGGCGCGGCTCGTGAACATCCGGTACGGCTCGGCCACCCCGCGCGTCACGAGATCGTCGACCAGCACGCCAAGGTAGGCCTGGTCACGGCGCGGGCACCATGCGTCCTTCTCCTGCACGTAGCGGCCAGCGTTGAGACCGGCCAGCAGCCCCTGCGCGGCCGCTTCTTCATAGCCCGTCGTCCCATTGATCTGGCCCGCAAAGAACAGCCCGTTGATCGCCTTCGTTTCGAGCGACGCCTTCAGCGCACGCGGGTCGAAGTAGTCGTACTCGATCGCGTAGCCGGGGCGCAGGATATGCGCGTTCTCGAGGCCGCGCATCGAGTGCACGAGCTCGAGCTGGACGTCGAACGGCAGGCTCGTCGAGATCCCGTTCGGGTAGAACTCGTTGGTCGTCAGCCCTTCCGGCTCCAGGAAGATCTGATGCGATTCCTTCGAGGCGAACCGGTGAATCTTGTCCTCGATCGACGGGCAATAGCGCGGCCCGACGCCTTCGATCACGCCTGTATACATAGGCGAACGGTCGAGGCCGCCACGAATGATGTCGTGCGTGCGCTCGTTCGTATGCGTGACCCAGCACGGCAGTTGCTGCGGATGCTGCTCCGCACGGCCCAGGAACGAGAAAACGGGGATCGGATCGAGATCGCCCGGCTGTTCATCCAGCTGCGAGAAGTCGATCGAGCGACCATCGATACGCGGCGGCGTACCGGTCTTCAGGCGGCCCTGCGGCAGCTTCAGTTCCTTCAGGCGCGACGACAGCGACACGGCCGCCGGATCGCCCGCACGGCCACCCGTATAGTTGTTCAGGCCGACGTGAATCTTGCCGTCGAGGAACGTACCGGCGGTCAGCACGACCGCACGCGCACGGAAGCGGATGCCGATCTGCGTGACGGCGCCCACCACGCGGTCGCCTTCGACCATCAGGTCGTCGACAGCCTGCTGGAACAGCCACAGGTTCGGCTGATTCTCGAGCCGATGGCGAATCGCGGCCTTGTACAGGATGCGATCGGCCTGCGCACGCGTCGCACGCACGGCCGGCCCCTTCGACGAATTGAGGATCCGGAACTGAATACCGCTCTCGTCGGTTGCGGCTGCCATTGCGCCGCCCAGCGCATCGACTTCCTTGACCAGATGGCCCTTGCCAATGCCGCCGATCGACGGATTGCAGCTCATCTGCCCAAGCGTTTCGATGTTGTGGGTCAGCAGTAATGTCTTTGCGCCCATGCGGGCGGACGCCAGCGCGGCTTCCGTGCCGGCATGACCGCCACCGACGACGATGACGTCAAATTCTGTGGGAAAAAGCATGGTGGATTCCGTACGCAGGACGGCGCACGAACCTATCTGAGAAATGTATGGGCCGAATTATAGCGGGTTCGCTTTTCACCCGAAGGCCGTCCGAATGGTAGGGTCTGTGCATTTCGGCGATTTTTCTGTGCTCAGACGCCGAATCCGTGGCGCAGAGCCCGCTCCGGCAACGTTTCCGGCCCGCCGGCAGCACATCGTTACACCTGTGCAAAAAATTCGCTTGCCGGGAAATTTCACGTGGAACACATACCCGTTCGATGCCTGTGCCCCACGCGGCAATCTGGACGGAACACCCTGTGCGACCGCGCCCACCCTCTTCCTCACAGAATTTCGGTCGGCTCGCCCGACACTTATCCCCTGTGACCCGGCACAACATCCCCAGTGTGTGAATCAGGCGGCAGCCACCCGCGAACGATGCTCCGGATCGTCATCCGCTTGCACAGAGCTTCCGACTGTTTCCGTGGCACTTATCCCCCCGGTTGCTAGCCGTCGTGTGTCGAGGTCGCATCTCACCCAAAAACAAAAACGGCGTGTTTCACGTGAAACACGCCGCCCGTTTCCCGCCCACCACGCCACCGATCAGGCCGTTTTCTTCGCCAACCCGAGGTACGTCTCGATCACGCGTGGATTCTGCGCGAGTTCGGCCGCCGGCCCTTCCAGCGCAAATTCGCCTGTCTCCAGTACATAACCGTAATCGGAGATCTGCAGGGCAGCCCGTGCGTTCTGCTCGATCAGCAGCGTCGCCACGCCCGTACCGCGCAACGCGCTGATGATATGAAAAATCTCCTTCACGATCAGCGGCGCCAGCCCGAGGCTGGGCTCGTCGAGCATCAGCAGATCGGGCTTGCCCATCAGCGCGCGTCCAACCGCAAGCATCTGCCGCTCGCCGCCGGATAGCGTGCCGGCCGCCTGCTTGCGGCGCTCCTTCAGCCGCGGAAACAGGGCGAACACGTGATCGAGCTGGTCGAGAAAGTTCGCTTCACCGGCCTGCTTGCGCCGATACGCGCCCAATACGAGGTTGTCTTCGACCGTCATCGTGCTGAACAGCTCACGCTTCTCCGGTACGAGGCACATCCCGCGTGCGACGCGCTGCTCGACCGGCAATGCACCGACGTCATGACCGCGGTACACGATCGCACCCGATGCATGCCCGGTCACCGGCAGCGCGCCCATGATCGCGTTCAGCAGCGTCGATTTGCCGGCGCCGTTCGGGCCGATCACGCTGACGATCTGCCCCGCGCCAACCTTGATCGCCGCGCCGTGCAGCGCCTCCACCTTCCCGTACCGGACCGCCAGCCCGCGCACTTCGAGAATCGGCATCATCGTGTCCGTCATCACTCCACCCCGCCCAGATACGCTTCCAGCACCGCCGGATCCTGCTGCACGTCCTGCGGCAGTCCTTCCGCGATCCGCGTGCCAAACTCCATCACCACCAAACGATCGGTGAGATTCATCACGAAATCCATGTCGTGTTCCACGAGCAACACGCTCATGCCTTCCGCCTTCAGCCGCCGCAGCAGATCGGCGAGTTGCTGCTTCTCCTGGTAACGCAGCCCGGCGGCCGGCTCGTCGAGCAGCAACAGCGTCGGATCGCAGCACAGCGCCCGCGCGATTTCCAGAATCCGCTGCTGCCCCAGCGCAAGGCTGCCCGCTTCGTCGTACATGTGCTTTTCGAGCCCGACGCGGCGGATCTGGCGTGCGGCCTCAGCCAGCAGCTGCGCTTCCTCATGGGCATTGAGCCGCGCGACGCTGCGCCACACGCCCGTACGGCCACGCAGGTGCGCACCGATCGCGACGTTTTCGAGCACCGTCATCGCCGGCAACAGCTTCACGTGCTGGAACGTCCGGCCGATGCCGCGGCGGACGATCTGGCGCGATGTGAGCCCGTCGATACGCTCGCCACGGAACGTGATCGTGCCGCCGGTCGGCTTCAGCACACCCGTCACGAGGTTGAACGTGGTCGACTTGCCGGCGCCGTTCGGGCCGATCAGCCCGATGATCTGCCCCGCTTTCACGTCGAAGCTGACGTCGTTGACGGCCACGAGCCCGCCGAACTGCTTGCGCGCGTTGTCGACGACGAGCAGCGGCTCGCCGGCCGTCGGCTTCGCGCGCTGCGGCAACGGATCGGCGTGCTCGGGCGCATGCGCGCGCGGCCCGCGCGGGAACAGCCTCGCGACGAACGGCCACACGCCCTGGCGCGCGTACTGCAGCAGCAGCACCATCAGCACGCCGAACACGATGATCTCGAAGTTGCCTTCCGAGCCGAGCAGCTTCGGCAGCAGCGTCTGCAGATAGTCCTGCAGCACGGTCAGGATCGCTGCGCCGAGCACCGCGCCCCACACGTGCGACACGCCGCCGACCACGGCCATGAACAGGAACTCGATTCCGTGGTTCAGCCCGAACGGCGTCGGGTTCACCGCGCGCTGCAGGTGCGCGTACAGGAAGCCCGACACGGCCGCGAGCACGGCCGCATAGACGAAGATCACGACGCGCATCCACGCGGTGTTCACGCCCATCGCCTCGGCCATCACGCCGCCGCCGCGCAGCGCGCGGATCGCACGGCCCGGGCGGCTGTTCAGCAGGTTCTGCACCGACACGATCGCGGCCAGCACGACGGCCCAGATCAGGAAATACAGGCTGCGCCCGCTGCCAAGCTCGATGCCGAACAGGTTCAGCGCCGGAATCCCATTGATGCCGTCGTACTTGCCGAGCAGTTCGAGGTTGCCGAACAGGTAGAACAGCGCGAGGCCCCACGCAATCGTGCCGAGCGGCAGGAAGTGGCCGGACAGCCGCATCGTGACCGCGCCGAGCACGAACGCGACGAGCGCCGTCAGTACGACGCCGACGATCAGCGCGAGCCACGGCGACACGCCGTATCGCGTCGTCAGGAACGCGGTCGCATAGGCGCCGATGCCGACGAACGCGGCCTGCCCGAAGCTCGTCATCCCGCCGACGCCCGTCAGCAGCACGAGCCCGATCGCGACGATCGCGTAGAGGCCGATGTAGTTCAGCAGCGTGATCCAGTATTCGGGCACCTGCAGCGCACCAGGCAGCACCGGCAGCGCGAACAGCACCACGAGAAACACCCAGAAGGTCTTGTTGCGTACCATCGTCTTCATCGTGTCACTCCTCTTCCTCTTCCGCGTGCGGCGTCGCGAAACTCCGCCACAGCAGCACCGGAATGATCAGCGTGAACACGATCACCTCCTTGTACGCGCTCGCCCAGAACGACGAATACGATTCGAGCACGCCGACGAGCAGCGAGCCGGCGGCCGCGAGCGGATAGCTGACGAGGCCGCCGATGATCGCGCCGACGAAGCCCTTCAGGCCGATCAGGAAGCCCGAGTCGTAGTAGATCGTCGTCAGCGGGCCGACGAGGATCCCGGACAGCACGCCGAGCCCCGCCGCGAACGTGAACGCGAGCCGCCCTGCCTCGGTCGTGCCGATGCCGACGAGCCGCGCGCCGAGCCGGTTCACCGACGTCGCGCGCAGCGCCTTGCCGGCGATCGTGCGGCCGAAGTACACGTAGAGCGCGCCGATCAGCACGAGTGCCGTCACGACGACCAGGATGCTCTGCACCGACACGGTCATGCTGCCGATCGCGAGCGACGCATCCGAGAACCCATTGGTGCGCGAACCCTCCGCGCCGAACATCACGAGCCCGAGGCCGACCATCGCGAAGTGGACGGCGACCGACACGATCAGCAGCAGCAGCGTCGTGCCTTCGGCGATCGGCTGGTACACGAGCCGGTAGACGAACGGCCCCATCGGCACGACGATCGCGAGCGTCAGCGCGATCTGCGCGAGCATCGGCAGCGGCTGCGCGGCAAAGCTGCGCGTGATCGCGAACACCGCGAGCGGCAGCAGGATGTAGCGGCTGCCGAGTGTCGCGAGTGTGCGGCCGAGCTGATGGCGCCGTTCGCGATGCCGGATCAGGCCGCCGACTTCGAGCAGGAAGCACGCGATGCCCATCACGAACAACAGCCAGCAGGTGGCGGGAAATTTCTGCGCCTGCAACGCGGCAAGCGTCAGCGCACCGTAGGCGACGAATTCGCCCTGGGGAATGAAGATCACCCGCGTGACGGAAAATACCAGCACGAGCGCCAGCGACAGCAATGCATATATGGCGCCGGTCGTGATGCCGTCTTGCGCGAGGATCGCTGCAATCGAGAGATCCATACGTTTCGTGTATCGAGAATGCTGCGGAGAAACGAAAGACGGAAACGGCCGGGGCGCGCGGACGGCAAGACCGGTGCGCAGGCACCCGGCGACGGGCCCCGGCGGTTCCAGGCGGCACGGGCGCGACCCGTCGGGCCCCGCACCTGCCGACGGCACGCACGGCGCCGTTCGCGCCGCGCACGCCGGTTTCACGTGATGCTTACTCGGCCTGCAGCTTCCACTTGCCGTCGACGATCTGCACCATCACGCGCGCACGCGTATCGAAGCCGTTGTGATCGGTCGGCGTCATGTTGATCACGCCGTGCGACACGGGC
Source organism: Burkholderia sp. LK4 (assembly GCF_001043615.1). Taxonomy (NCBI): domain Bacteria; kingdom Pseudomonadati; phylum Pseudomonadota; class Betaproteobacteria; order Burkholderiales; family Burkholderiaceae; genus Burkholderia; species Burkholderia sp. LK4. The sequence goes on along the minus strand of NZ_LDUL01000009.1, from coordinate 78,648 downwards.
AGGTCCTTCACGCTTTCGAGCGACGCGCGCAGCGCTTCGCGGAACGCCTCGGTGCCCGGTTGGCCCTTCTTCAGCGCTTCCGGAATCGCACGCTGCAGCAGCAGCCCCGCATCCCACGCATGGCCGCCGAACGTCGCCAGCGAGCCCGCGCCGTAGGCCTTCTCGTACGCGGCCTTGTACCCGAGCGCCGGTTTCTTCACCGGATTCGAATCGGGCAGCTGGTCGGTCACGAGCACCGGGCCGGCCGGCAGGATCTCGCCTTCGCAGTCCTTGCCGCACACACGCAGGAAGTCGTTGTTCGCGACGCCGTGCGTCTGGTACACCTTGCCCTTGTAGCCGCGCTCCTTCAGCGTCTTCGCCGGCAGCGCCGCCGGCGTGCCCGAGCCGGCGATCAGCACCGCATCGGGATTCGAGCCCATCAGTTTCAGCACCTGCCCCATCACCGACGCGTCGGTCCGGTTGAAGCGCTCGTTCGATACGACCTTCAGGCCGTTCTTCGCGGCCGCCGCGTTGAACGTGTTGTACCAGCTGTCGCCGTACGCATCGGCGAAGCCGATGAAGCCGACCGTCTTCACGCCGTGCTTCGCCATGTAGCCGGCGATCGCGTCGGCCATCAGCTGGTCGTTCTGCGGCACCTTGAACATCCAGGCGCGCTTCGCATCCATCGGCGAGATGATCTGCGCGCTCGCCGCGAGCGAGATCGTCGGCGTCTTGCCCTGCGACACGGGATCGAGCATCGCGAGCGAGTTCGGCGTGACGGACGAACCGATGATCGCGTCGACGTGATCCTCGTCGATCAGCTTGCGCACGTTCTGCACCGCGCGGCTCGTGTCGGATGCGTCGTCGAGCACGATGTACTGCACGCTCTTGCCCGCGATTTCCTTCGGCAGCAGCGCGATCGTGTTCTTTTCCGGAATCCCGAGCGACGCGGCCGGCCCGGTGGCCGACAGCGTCACGCCGATCTTCACCTGCGCCGACGCCGTGGCGGCCGCGCACACGAGGCCCGCGGCAAGCAGAACTTCCATCCATCGATTCATCTTCATTTATGTCGTCTCCAAACGCTGCTCGAAAAAGCCTCGGGTCGCTCGGGCGGCTCCCGGTCTCCAAACAAGTTAATAATTTAACTATCTCGTCTTGCCCCGCCTACACTCGTTTTCCCGTGACACGCCGGCGCCGCCATCGAGCCCCGGCGATACCGCACATGCGCGCGTCGCGGCGCGTGCCGAAACGGTCGTTCGACCGCCACGATGCGCGGCGGCAATGTCGTCAGGATGAAGGGAACGGAGAAAAGCGGCGCTGCGCGAAACGCGATCGATGCGGGCGCAACGATCGCCGGAAGGTCGGCCGGCCGGGCCTGATACGGCTCCACGCGCGGGCAATGCAGGATCGGAAAAACGGCCGTTCATGCGAATGCGAACGACACATCGGATGCGAACGCAACGACCGGACAGACCATCGTGCCGGCAAATTGCATCGGAACGCACATGCCGGCCGCAGGGCGGCTCGTGAAAGCCGCGGCATACCGATGCACGTCCGCCCCCGAACGAGCGGCGCCAGCCGCCCCTCCCGCCCCGATCCTTCGTCCCGCGCTTCTCATCCAACCGCACTCCCTCTTCTGCATTGTGCTTGTAGGAGAACTGCCGACCGTTTTCCCGACCGCACGGTCGGCGAAAGCTGAGTGTAACGGACGCTTTTTGCGCACGCCAACCGGGTAAGCCCGGACGGCATGCGCACGGCTGCGCGCCGGCGGCGATCGACCGGCAGGAATGGATGAAATCGGGGGACGGGATGACGCGCGAGTGACGCGAGGCAGAACACGGGCGCGCGGAACGCAGCGCGATTCGCCTGCACCGTCGATGGAAATTCGTGCACCAAATGAAAAAGCGCTGTTGGATTCCGTCCAACAGCGCTTTAGGGTCCGGGCACTTTGTGCCTCGATTGTCTCCTCGTTCTCCACCTGCAAATTCGTTTCGCGGTGCATCAGAACTGAAGTGAATCTTAAAGAGGCTTAAGCACCACGGCAACTTAGCATTTACCCCTATGGTGCATCGCCGCACGAAAATGGGGCAGCAGCCAGCCGCGCGATGCCGCCCCGAGCGCGCTGCGACGCGCTTCACGAGCATGCCGGATGGTGCTTCGCATCAACCCGCGGCGACGTGCGCGGCATGCGCTCAGGAGGCCCTGAGCGGCTTGATCCGCGCGACCATCTCGCCGACGATGCCGCGCCGGAAGGCGAGCACGCACACGATGAAGATCAGCCCCGTGACGATCGTCGCCGATTCGCCGAGCGAATGGAACCACGCGACGCCCGTCGTCGACGCGAGCCATTCGCCGATGTCGCCGAGCCGGTCTTCGAGCGCGACGATCAGCGCGGCGCCGAGCAGCGGCCCGAACAGCGTGCCCATGCCGCCGACGAGCGTCATCAGCACGACGAGGCCCGACATCGTCCAGTACGCGTCCGACAGCGTCTCGAAGCCGAGCACGAGCACCTTCAGCGAGCCGGCCAGCCCCGCGATGCTCGCCGACAGGATGAACGCGAGCAGCTTGAAACGGTCGGTGTCGTAGCCGAGCGAGATCGCGCGCGCCTCGTTCTCCTTGATCGCGACGAGCACCTGGCCGAACGGCGAATGCACGACCCGCACGATGAACGCGCACGCGGCGACGACCACCGCCACCACGACGTAGTACAGCGCAACGTCGTTCGACAGGTCGAGCAGCCCGAACAGGTGGCCGCGCGGCACACCCTGCAACCCGTCTTCGCCGTGGGTGAACGGCGCCTGCAGGTAGATGAAATAGACCATCTGCGCGAACGCGAGCGTGATCATCGCGAAGTAGATGCCCTGCCGGCGGATCGCGAACAGCCCGACGACGAGCCCGAGCAGCGTCGCGGCGACGGTGCCGACGAGCACCCCGAGTTCCGGCGTGAAGCCGAGCGTCTGCATCGAATAACCGGTCGCATAACCGGCGGTCGCGAGGAACATCGCATGGCCGAACGACAGCAGCCCCGTATAGCCGATCAGCAGGTTGAATGCGGCCGCGAACAGCGCGAACGTGAGCACCTTCATCACGAACACCGGGTACGCGCCGATGAACGGCGCGGCGAGCAGTGCGGCAAGCAGCACGCCGTAGAGCACTTTTCTCTGCATCATTTTTCCTTGCCGAAGAGGCCCGCCGGGCGGAACAGCAGCACGATCGCCATGATCACGAACACGACGGTGGCCGACGCTTCGGGGTAGAACACGCGCGTGAAACCCTCTATCACGCCGAGCATCAGGCCCGTGACGATCGAGCCGAGGATCGACCCCATCCCGCCGATCACGACCACCGCGAACACGGTGATGATCATCGGCTGGCCCATCAGCGGCGACACCTGGATCACCGGCGCGGCCAGCACGCCCGCGAACGCCGCGAGCGCGACGCCGAAGCCGTAGGTGAGCGTGATCATCATCGGCACGTTCACGCCGAATGCCTCGACGAGCTTCGGGTTCTCGGTGCCCGCGCGCAGGTAGGCGCCGAGGCGCGTCTTCTCGATCACGAACCAGGTCACGAGACACACCGCGAGCGACGCGACGACCACCCACGCGCGGTAGTTCGGCAGGAACATGAAGCCGAGGTTGGTGGCGCCGGACAGCTGCGACGGCACGTCGTACGGCTGGCCGGACGAGCCGTAGATCGACCGGAACACGCCCTCGACGACCAGCGTGAGCCCGAACGTGAGCAGCAGCCCGTACAGGTGATCGAGCTTGTACAGCCAGCGCAGCATCGAGCGTTCGATCAGGATCCCGAACGCACCGGCGACCAGCGGCGCGATCACGAGCATCGCCCAGTACGGCAGCCCGAAGTACGACAGGCCCATCCACGCGAGCATCGCGCCCAGCATGAACAGCGCGCCGTGCGCGAAGTTGATCACGTTGAGCAGCCCGAAGATCACCGCGAGCCCGAGGCTCAGGATCGCGTAGAACGAGCCGTTGACGAGCCCGAGCAGCAACTGGCTCAGCATCGCCGGCAACGGAATGCCAAAGATTTCCATCGACTTAGCCGTCAGTATGAGTTTCGTTGCGCGCGCAACCTTCCAGGGACACGCACGCGGGCGGCGCAGCGGGGCACATCGCTGCGGCCGCCACCGTGCGGCGCGCAACTCGCGCGCCGCCAAGCCCCGCTTACTTCCACAACGCGCAGCGCGATTCCTGCTTGGTCCCGAACGCCTGTTCGCCCGGAATCGTCGCGAGCACCTTGTAGTAATCCCACGGCTCCTTCGATTCAGCAGGCTTCTTCACTTCCATCAGGTACATGTCGTGAATCATGCTGCCGTCCGTGCGGATGTAGCCCTTCGCGTAGAAGTCGTTGATCTTGATCTTCTTCAGCTCGGCCATCACCTTGTCGGAATCGGTCGTGCCGGCAGCCTGGACCGCCTTCAGGTAGGTCGTGACCGACGAGTAGTCGGCCGCCTGCAGGCTCGACGGCATCTTCTTCATCTTGCCGAAGTAGCGTTGCGCCCACTGGCGCGACGCCGCATCGCGGTTCCAGTACCAGCTGTCGGTCAGCACGAGCCCCTGCGTCGTCTCGAGGCCGAGGCTGTGCACGTCGTCGATGAACATCAGCAGCGCGGCGAGCTTCATCGTCTTCGTGATGCCGAACTCCTTCGCGGCCTTGATCGAGTTGATCGTGTCGCCGCCCGCGTTCGCGAGGCCGAGGATCTGCGCCTTCGACGCCTGCGCCTGCAGCAGGAACGACGAGAAGTCCGACGCGGACAGCGGGTGACGCACCGTGCCGAGCACCTGCCCGCCGTTCGCCTTCACGACATCCGACGTGTTCTTCTCGAGCGCCTTGCCGAACGCGTAGTCGGCGGTCAGGAAGAACCAGCTCTTGCCGCCCTGCTTCACCACCGCCGAACCGGTGCCCTTCGCGAGCGCCATCGTGTCGTATGCGTAGTGGACCGTGTACGGCGTGCACTGCTCGTTCGTCAGCGTGTCGGCGCCCGCGCCGATGTTGATGTAGACCTTCTTCTTCTCGCCCGCGACCTGGTTCATCGACAGCGCGGTGGCAGAGTTCGTGCCGCCGACCAGCAGGTCGAGCCCGCCGCGGTCCATCCATTCGCGCGCCTTCGACGCGGCGATGTCGGCCTTGTTCTGGTGATCGGCATAGACGACCTCGATCGGCTTGCCGAGCACCTTGCCGCCGAAATCGGCGACCGCCATGCGGATCGCCTCCAGGCCGCCCTGCCCGTCGATATCCGCGTAAAGCCCCGACATGTCGGTGATGAAGCCGATCTTCACGGTATCCGCGGCCTGCGCGGCGCCGGTGGTGAACGCGGCGGCCGCGAGCGCGAGACAGGCGTGTGCGAGGGTCTTCATTTTCATTGACGTCTCCTGTTGTTCTGATGCGTTGTGGTTGTTCGAAGCCGCCACGGCTAGCGGCGAGAGAGACGGGGCGGCGTCACACCCCGAGCAGGTCGTGCAGGGTCGGCATCTTGCTTTCCAGTTCGGCCGCCTGGAAATGTTCGACGATGCTGCCGTGCTCCATCACGTAGAACCGGTCGGCGAGCGGCGCCGCGAAGCGGAAATTCTGTTCGACCATCACGATCGTGTAGCCGCGCGCCTTCAGCGCGACGATCATCCGCGCCAGCGACTGCACGATCACCGGCGCGAGGCCTTCGGAGATCTCGTCGAGCAGCAGCAGGTTCGCGCCGGTGCGCAGGATCCGCGCGACCGCGAGCATCTGCTGCTCGCCGCCGGACAGCCGCGTGCCCTGGCTCTGCCGGCGCGATGCGAGGTTCGGGAACATCGCGTAGATCTCGTCGATCGACATCGCGTGATCGCGCGGCCCGATCGGCGGCGGCAGCATCAGGTTCTCCTCGCACGACAGGCTCGAGAAGATCCCGCGCTCCTCCGGGCAGTAGCCGACACCGAAATGCGCGATGCGGTGTGTCGCGAGGCCGATCGTCTCGTTGCCCGCGACCTTGATCGACCCGCTGCGGCGGCCTGTGAGGCCCATGATCGCGCGCAGCGTCGTCGTGCGGCCCGCGCCGTTGCGGCCGAGCAGCGTGACGACCTCGCCGCGATGCACCGTCAGGTCGACACCGTGCAATATGTGGGATTCCCCGTACCAGGCCTCCAGGCCCGTGATCTCCAGCGCGGGCGTACCGCTTTCGACGCCGCTCAATTCGCGTTCCTCCCGTTCGCTGTGCTTCATGCGTGCGCCCCCGCGAGCGCCGCGTCGGCGCTGCCCATGTAGGCTTCGATGACGAGCGGATTCTTCGACACTTCCGCATACGAGCCTTCGGCCAGCACCTCGCCGCGCTGCAGGACGGTGATCGTGTCGGAGATGCCCGCGATCACGTTCATGTTGTGCTCGACCATCAGGATCGTGCGGCCGCTCGCGACCTTCTTGATCAGTGCGGTCACGCGATCGACGTCCTCGTGGCCCATCCCTTGCGTGGGCTCGTCGAGCAGCATCAGCTCGGGCTCCATCGCGAGCGTGGTCGCGATCTCCAGCGCGCGCTTGCGGCCGTATGCGAGTTCGACGGTCGGCACCTGCGCGAAATCGGTGAGGCCGACCTGCGTGAGCAGATCCATCGCACGGTCGTCGAGCCGCTTGAGCGTGCGTTCGCTGCGCCAGAAATGGAATTCGGTGCCGAGCGCGCGCTGCAGGCCGATGCGCACGTTCTGCAGTGCGGTCAGGTGCGGAAAGACGGCCGAGATCTGGAACGAACGGATGATGCCGCGCCGCGCGACCTGCGCGGGCCGCTCGTCGGTGATGTCGATCCCGTTGAAGACGATCTGGCCGGCCGTCGGCGTCAGGAATTTGGTGAGGAGGTTGAAGCAGGTCGTCTTGCCCGCGCCGTTCGGTCCGATCAACGCATGGATCGCACCGCGACGCACACGCAGGTTCACGCCGTTGACGGCCGTGAAACCCCTGAATTCCTTGGTCAGTCCGCGTGTTTCCAGAATCGTGTCGCCGAGAATCATGTTCCCTTCCGTACGAAGTCAGGCGAAGCACCGGGAAGATTCGCGCGAAGCGGCCGCGAAACACGTCAGCGGATGAGCAGGCTGCCCCGGGCGCCGTGTTACGCCTCGAGGGTGGTCTCCCGCGCCGACGCGTATGCACACTGCGCCACATTGTCTCGCCGTTGGTGCAGTGCAATCATCGGGATTTGCACTTATAGGGCTGGCCGCCATGTCGCACGCGGCTGTGCACGGTTTTTCGCCACGTTTTTTTGACACGTGCATCATCGACCGTTGCCTCTTCGCGCGGCGCGGCAGGCACTCAACACGAAAGCCGTGCGACTGCACGGCTTGCATGGATCTTGCCGGTGAAGCGACGCAATCGACACGATCGGCACCGGCAGCTTGTTTCGCATATCGAATCAGCGGGCGTCATCATGACGGCCCGCTGTCGTGCGTGTCAGCGTTCCGTCACGCGGCCGTCGCCGCGGGCTCCGTTCGCACCGTCGTCGCTTCGCGCGCCGCGCGGCGATCGGCACGGATCATGTCGCTCGCGCGCTCGGCGATCATCAGCGTCGGCGAATTGGTATTGCCCGATGTAATGAAGGGCATCACCGACGCATCGACGATCCGCAGCCCGGCGATCCCTCGTACGCGCAGCCGGCTGTCGACGACCGCACGCTCGTCGTCGGCCCGCCCCATCCGGCAGGTGCCGACCGGGTGGAAGATCGTCGTGCCGACGGCGCCCGCCGCGTCGATCAGCTCGGCTTCGCTGCGGTACTGCGTGCCGGGCAGGATCTCCTCAGGCCGATAACGCGCGAGCGCCGGCGCGGACGCGATCCGGCGCGTGAGGCGCAACGCGTTCGCGGCGACGTGGCGATCGTGGTCGGTCGCCAGATAGTTCGGCGCGATTGCGGGTGCGACACCCGGATCGGCGCTCGCGACATGCACGCTGCCGCGCGACGTCGGCCGCAGATGGCACACGGACGCCGTAAATGCATTGAAGCTGTGCAGCGGCTCGCCGAAACGTTCGAGCGACAGCGGCTGCACGTGGTATTCGAGATCGGGGCGCGTGAGTGCCGGATCGTCGGGATCGGATTTCGCGAATGCGCCGAGCTGCGACGGCGCCATCGACATCGGCCCGCGCTGCAGCAACGCATATTCCGCGCCGATCATCAGCTTGCCCCACCAGTGCGCGGACAGCGTGTTGAGCGTGCGCACGCCTTCGACGCGAAACGCCATCCGCAATTGCAGGTGATCCTGCAGGTTTTCGCCGACGCCCGGCAGATCCTGCACGACGTCGATGCCGAGCGCCTGCAGCCGCCGGCCGTCGCCGATGCCCGACAGTTCGAGCAGCTGCGGCGAATTCACGGCGCCGGACGTCAGCAGCACCTCCGCGCGCGCCCGCGCAACGTAATCGGTGCCGCCGCCGCGATATTCGACGCCGACCGCGCGCCGCCCGTCGAAAATCACGCGCTGCGCGTGCGCGCCGGTGATCACGGTCAGGTTCGGGCGCGCCATCGCGGGGCGCAGGAACGCCTTCGACGTATTCCAGCGCACGCCGCGCTTCTGGTTCACCTCGAAATAACCGACCCCGGAATTGTCGCCGCGGTTGAAGTCGTCGGTTGCCGGGATGCCCGTCTGCTGCGCGGCCTGCGCGAACGATTCGAGGATCTCCCAGCGCAGCCGCTGCTTCTCGACACGCCAGTAACCGCCCGCGCCGTGTGCGTCGCTCGCGCCCGCATGGTGATCCTCGCTGCGCTTGAAGATCGGCAGCACGCTGTCCCACGACCAGCCGGCGTCGCCGGTTTCCTGCGCCCAGCTGTCGTAATCCTCGCGCTGGCCGCGCATGTAGATCATCCCGTTGATCGACGAGCAGCCGCCGAGCACGCGGCCGCGCGGATACGACAGTGCCCGGCCGTTGAGCGCCGCTTCGGGTTGGGTCTTGTACAGCCAGTCGGTGCGCGGGTTGCCGATGCAATACAGGTAGCCGACCGGGATGTGGATCCAGTGATAGTCGTCCTTGCCGCCCGCTTCGAGCAGCAGCACGCGGATGTCGGGATCCTCGGTCAGGCGGTTCGCGAGCACGCAGCCCGCGGTGCCCGCGCCGACGATCACGTAGTCGAATTCGCCTTCGAGCGTGCGTGGAGTACTCACGGCGTGTCCCCTTCTTCGTTGTTGTGCGCCGCGCGGCGCGGTGCCGCGCGCATTTTCAGCATAGTGCGTCGCGGCCCGCGCTGGCGGCCGCCCGACACGACCGATGAAGCGTACTCCCGCCGCCGGCTGGCGATCCAATGAGTTATGCTGAACTGCGTTATAAGCCGCGCTCATATCACGACGATGGATCTCACCCTGCTCCGTGCGTTCGCGACGGTCGCACGCGAAGGCAACCTGACACGCGCCGCCGTGCAGCTGCACCTGACGCAGCCGGCCGTCAGCCTGCAGATCAAGCATCTGCAGGAAACGCTCGGCGTCACGCTGTTTACGCGCACGTCGCGCGGGCTCGCGCTGACGCGCGACGGCCAGACCCTGCTGCCGCATGCGGAACGCGCGCTCGCCGCGGCCGCCGACGTACAGCGCGCCGCTGCTGCGCTGCGGCACGAGGTGCGCGGCCGGCTGCGGATCGGCACGATCCTCGATCCGGGCTTCCTGCGGCTCGGCGGCTTCCTGCGCGCGCTCGTCGAGACCCATCCGCAGATCGAAACCGCGCTGCGGCACGGGATGTCGGGGTGGGTCATCGAACAGGTGCGCACGCAGGCGCTCGACGTCGGCTACTACATCGGCCGGCCGGGCGAGGACGATCCGCTCGACGGCGCACTGTTCCACACCGTCACGCTCACGCAGTTCGAGTACCGCGTGCTCGCGCCGGCCGGCTGGAAGGAGCGCGTCCAGCGCGTAAACGACTGGCGCTCGCTGGCCACGCTGCCGTGGATCTGGACGCCGCCGGCATCCGCGCACCACCGGCTGCTGTCGCGGCGCTTCGCCGACGCCGGCGCGCAGCCGCTCAAGGTTGCCGAGGTCGACCAGGAGCAGTCGATGCTCGATCTCGTCAAATCGGGCATCGGATTGACGCTCGCGCGCGACTCGACCGCGCTGGCCGAAGCGCACGCGCATGCGCTGACGATCGTCGAACGCGTGACGGTGCCGACCGAACTGACGTTCGTGACGCTCGCCGAGCGGCGCGACGAACCGGCGATCGCGGCGGCGCTGCGGCTGATCGAAGCGCAATGGGCGATATGAGCGGCGCTGATGAAAGTGCGCGTGCCGAGCGTCGGGCATCGGGCGTCGGGCATCCCGCTGCCGGGCACGACACGCGTCATCGCGCCGCACCCCGCCCCTGCCGTCACGCCACCGTCTCCGCGTTTTTGCTAGATTGTGCGTTCGCACACCGCGAGACCCCGATTGAAGGAGACCCGCATGGCCCGCAACATCGAGATCAAAGCCCGCGCCCGCGAATTCGACCAGCTGCGCGAACAGGCGGCCAAACTCGCGACCGAAGCGCCGCTCTTCTATCGGCAGCAGGATTTCTTCTATGACGTGCCGCGCGGCCGGCTGAAGCTGCGCCGCTTCGAGGACGGCACGCCGGCCGAACTGATCTTCTACCAGCGCGACGACCGCGACGGCCCGAAGGCGTCGTACTACACGCGCAGCCCGGTGACGAACCCCGACGCGATGCACGCGCTGCTCGCCACCGCGCTGACCACGCGCGGAATCGTGACGAAGGAACGGCACGTGTACCTGGCGGGCCGCACGCGCATCCATCTCGATCGCGTCGACGGCCTCGGCGATTTCATCGAACTGGAAGTCGTGCTCGGCCCCGACGACGACGAAGCCGGCGGCGAAGCCGAAGCGCACGCCGTGTTCGCGAAGCTCGGCGTGTCGCCGGACGATCTCGTCGCGGTCGCATACGTCGACCTGCTGAACGCCGACACGCAGCCCGAAGCGGCCTGATCCGGCCCTGCGCCGGGGCGGCGCAACCCGCGCCGCCTTCGACCCTGCCGCCCCGCCGCCGTCCTGTCGCCGTGTCAGGCCGCGCCGGGCGCCAGGTGCGCGAGTGGCAGCGCGCCGTTGCGCTTGAAGGTCGTCAGCACGATGTTCGAGCGCACGCTGTCGACGCCCGGCACGCGCATCAGCTTCTTCATCACGAACTGCGACAGCGCGTTCAGGTCGGGCGCGACGATTCGCAGCAGGTAGTCCGCGTCGCCCACCACCGCGTGACATTCGAGCACTTCGGGCAGCACGTCGATCTGCTGCTGGAACTGCTCGATGATCGAATCGCCGTGGTGCTTGAGCTTGAGGCTCGTGAACGCGGTGACGCCGAGCCCGAGCTTTTCGGGCCGGAGCATCACGCGGTAGCCTTCGATCACGCCGGCCGCCTCGAGCCGCTGCAGCCGCCGGCCGATCTGCGACGGCGACAGCGGCACCTCCTCGCCGAGCTGCTGATGCGTCGCGCGGCCGAAGCGCTGCAGCACGTCCAGCAGCGCGAGATCGAAGTGATCGAGTTCCAGCATGAGCATTCTCCGCATTGATTCCTGATTTTATGCGCGATTATCGCATCATCACGCGAATCGACGCCAATATTGCGCCCATTCCGCGCGCAGCCCGCTCTACACTTGCATGGTTCACAACCGCCACGTGCAGAGCCAGATCATGTCCACCGTCGTCACCGCGAAACTGCAGGAGCAGTTCGATGCGGGCCTCGAAACCCGCGCCGATTTCACCATCGACCAGCCGCTCGCGCGATACGGCCAGGTCGACCACGCGGTGTGGAAGCAGCTCTATGCACGCCAGTCGGCGCTGCTGCGCGGGCGCGCGTGCGACGCGTTCGTCGCGGGGCTCGGGAAGATCGACCTGCCGGCCGATCGCGTTCCGTCGTTCGCCGACGTGAACCGCCAGTTGAAGCCGGCAACGGGCTGGGAGATCGTCGCCGTGCCGGGCCTCGTGCCCGACCGCGTGTTCTTCGAGCATCTCGCGAACCGGCGCTTCCCGGTCACCTGGTGGATGCGCCGCCCCGACCAGCTCGACTACCTGCAGGAACCCGACTGCTTCCACGATCTCTTCGGCCACGTGCCGCTGCTGATCGACCCGGTGTTCGCCGACTACATGCAGGCGTACGGCCGCACCGCGCTCGCGGTCGCCGACGACGAAGCAGCGCTGGCGCGGCTCGCGCGACTCTACTGGTATACGGTGGAATTCGGGTTGATCCGCGATCCGCGCGGCACGAACGGCCTGTCGATCTACGGCGCCGGGATCGTGTCGAGCAAGGGCGAAAGCCTGTACAGCCTCGAAAGCGCGGCGCCGAACCGGCTCGGCTTCGACCTCGTGCGCGTGATGCGTACGAAGTACCGGATCGACACGTTCCAGAAGACCTACTTCGTGATCGACGATTTCGCGCAGCTGTTTGCGCTCGCCGACGTCGACGGCCGCGCGCTGGCCGACCGGCTGGCGGCGCTGCCCGAGTTCGCGGCCGGCGCGGTGCTCGATACCGATCGCGTACTGCATCTCGGCACCGGCGAAGGCTGGCCCGACGACGCCGACGCGTGACCCGCGAGCGGGCGCCGATGGTCGCCGGATGGCCGTCCCCGGATGGCCGTCCCCGGATGCCCGTCGCCGGATGGCCGTCCCACAACTATGAAACAATGACCGGTGCCGGCTTCGTCGCGCGGCGCAGCCGCGCGCGGGCGCCGTTACCGAACGAGAGGTGCAAGATGATCCACAAGCTCACATCAGAAGAACGCAAGACCCGGCTCGAAGGCCTGCCGCTCTGGTCGGCCGTACCGGGCCGCGACGCGATCCAGCGCAGCCTGCGCTTCGCCGATTTCAACGAAGCCTTCGGCTTCATGACGCGCGTCGCGATCAAGGCGCAGGAAATGAACCACCATCCGGAATGGTTCAACGTGTACAACCGCGTCGACATCACGTTGTCGACCCACGACGCCGACGGCCTGACCGAACGCGACATCGAACTGGCGCTTTTCATCGACCTTGCCGGCGCGCACGCGAAACCGGCCGCCTGACACTTTCCTCTACCGCCGCGCGTCCTTCGATGCGCGGCGCGTCAACTTTTCATTTCGATGAACGTTTTCTAGGATGTAGTCAGCGAAAGCCTTCAGCTTTCCAAGCCATCCTTAAGGCGCACGTAAGTCTCGTACGCATTCCGTGCCTTGGGGTCCAAACCTTCCAGTTGCAGCGCGCCTTGGCGCTGTACAATCAGCAGCGCATACGGCTTGGAAAGCGCGCTGGCCTCTTCGCAGAGTTTGAGTTCGTCGCCGCTCGACGGCGAGCGGGCGCGCCAGAAATTGATCGCGGCTTCTAGGTCGTTGATCGAAATATCGGACATGATTGGATTTAATCGTTCGCTGGCCGCCATGCTTGATGTCAGGTGTCGCGGCACCCCTGTGGAAACGGCGTCGTGCTGTCCGCGTGCCTGAACCGCCAACCCATTGTACTTGAGCGAACTTCATGCGACTCCTTCTGATCGAAGACGACCGCCCCATCGCACGCGGTATCCAGAGCAGCCTCGAGCAGGCTGGCTTCACCGTCGACATGGTGCATGACGGCATCTTTGCCGAACAGGCGCTGGCACAAAACCGCCACGAACTCGTGATCCTCGACCTCGGCCTGCCGGGCATCGACGGGATGACGCTGCTCACGCGCTTCCGCCAGACCAACCGCCACACGCCCGTCATCGTGCTGACCGCACGCGACGAGCTGAACGACCGGATCCAGGGCCTGAACTCCGGCGCCGACGACTACATGCTCAAGCCGTTCGAGCCGGCCGAGCTCGAAGCGCGCATCCGCGCGGTGATGCGCCGCAGCGGCCCGCACAGCGACATGCCGCGCCCGGAAGTGTCGCTCGGCGGCGTCCGCCTGTCGGGCGTCGATCGCCGCATCTTCAACGACGACAAGCCGCTCGAACTGTCGCCGCGTGAATTCGCGGTGCTCGAAATGCTGCTGCTGCGTCACGGCCGCGTCGTCAGCAAGGCCCAGCTGCAGGATCACCTCACGCACTTCGGCGGCGATCTCGGCGACACCGCGATCGAAGTCTACGTGCACCGCGTGCGCAAGAAACTCGAGCAGTGCCGCGTCGAAATCGTCACGGTGCGCGGCTTCGGCTACCTGCTGCAGGAAATCCGCCAGACGGCGAGCGTCTGAACGGCGGTGCGGCGCACCGGCCGGCCTCGCCCGCCGGCGCGCCCACCCTGCCCGCATCGCCGCCCGGCGTACGACCGCGCCGCTCCCCGTGAGCGGCGCTTATCCATTTGCCCGTCGAAATGTCACCTGATCCGGCTGTGACCACCAGCCTGCGCCGCTCGCTGCTTCGGCGCCTCGCCGCCCCGTTGTCGATGCTCGCACTGATGAGCGGCCTGATCGCCTACTGGCTCGCGTGGCAATACACGCAGCACGTGATCGACCGCTCGCTCGCCGATCTCGCGACCGCCATTTCCAAACAGATCCAGATCGCCGGCCCCGACGCGCCGTTCACGGTGCCGCCGCTCGCGCAGGCGATGTTCTCCGATCCCGCCGAAGCGCTGATCTACCGGATCAGCGACGGCGAACAGGAACTCGCCGGCGATCCGAAGCTGCCGCTGCGGGGCATCAACGTGCGCCGCATGCATCACGCATACGTGTTCGAGGCCGAATACGACAACCGCGCGGTACGGGTCGCACAGGTGCGCGTCGACAACGTCGAGGGGGGCAAGCCGATGGTCGTCGAGGTCGCGCAGCCGGTGCGGCACCGCTACCGGATCGCGGCCGAATTCCTCGTCGCGATCATGATGCCGCTGCTGCTGCTGCTGCTCGCGGGCTGGGGCATCGTGTGGCGCGTCGTCAACCAGCAGCTCGGCCCGCTCACGCATCTGGCCGATTCGCTGAACCGGCAGACCCACACGTCGCTGGAACCGGTCGACGAAACCGAGGTGCCGCTGGAAATCCGGCCGCTGACGAGCGCGATGAACGCCCTGCTCGGCCGCCTGAAAACCGCGCTCGACGCGCAACGCAAGTTCATCGCCGACGCCGCGCACCAGTTGCGCACGCCGCTCACGGCCGTGAAGCTGCACGCGGAGCAAGCGGCCGTTGCACGCGACCCGCACCAGACCTTCGCCGCGGTGCGCGAGCTGCGCGCGGCCGCCGACCGCGCGGTGCGACTGTCGAACCAGTTGCTGTCGCTCGCTCGCGCGGAACCGGGCGAACAGGCCGCGCGGTTCGTCGACGTCGACCTCGCGGCGATGGCATTCGAGACGGGCGCCGAATGGGTGCCGCGCGCACTCGCGTCGCACGTCGACCTCGGCTTCCAGCGTACCGACGATCCGGGTGACGACGAGAAGCTGGTCGTGCGCGGCAACCCCGTGCTGTTGCGCGAGGTGATCGCGAACCTGCTCGACAATGCGCTGAAGTACGTGCCGCTCGCGCGGCCGGACGGTGCGCGGATCACGGTGAATGTCGCGCGCGGTGCGCTCGAGGGCGGCCAGCCGGCCGCCGAGATCGTCGTCGAGGACAACGGCCCCGGCGTGCCCGCCAACCAGCAGGCCGACCTGTTCAAGAGATTCTTCCGCGGCGACGCGCAAAACGGCAACGGCGTCGAGACGGGCGCCGGGCTCGGCCTCGCGATCGTGCACGACATCATCGCGATGCACGGCGGCACCGTATCGTACGAGGATGCGTCGGAAGGCGGCTCGCGCTTCGTGGTGAGGGTGCCGCTGGCTGCACGCACGGACAAGCCGGCCAGCGAAACCCCGGCCGCCGAGTCGACGCACTGAGCGATTCGCGGCGGGCGGCCCCTGGCCGGGCCGCGCGCCGGATGACGAAGGCGGAAAACCCGGCAGCAAGCCGCATGATGCGGCAGCCGGGCGCTGAAACGGCAACGGCAACGCACGATGCGCCGCCGCCTGCGTCACTTCCTGTTTTTCTTGTCCTTCGAACGGGACTCGGACTTGCCGTCCTTCTTGTCCTTCTTCTTTTTCTTCTTGCCGCCGTCGTCGGGCGTCGCGAGCAGCGTGCCGCGGCACGACGTTGCGCCGCAATGGCACGCGTATTCACGCTTGAGCGACTTCGTCAGCTTCGCGTCGATCACGAGGCCGTAGTCGTAGAACAGCTCCTCTTCCGGCCCGATGTCGCGCAGCGCGTGGATGTACACGCGGCCTTTGACTTCCTCGGCTTCGCAGTTCGGTGCGCACGAGTGGTTGATCCAGCGCGCGCTGTTGCCGTCGATCTTGCCGTCGATCACCCCGCCCTCGTCCAGTGCGAAGTAGAACGTATGGTTCGGTTCGCTCGGGTCGTGCGGATGGCGACGCAGCGCTTCCTTCCACGAAATTCGTTCGCCCTTGTATTCCACTACGCGCTCGCCGGCCTTGATCGGCGCCACGGCGAACACGCCCTTGCCGTGTACTCCCGAGCGGCGCACCGCGATCCTGCGTGAACTCATCGACCGAATCCTTGTGAAAACGACTTGAATGGGGGCGGCCGCGATCGCGGCCTCGCGCCGCGCAAAACGAAAACGCGGCACCGGTCGGTGCCGCGTCGGGGCATGCGGCGAATCACCCGCATCCTACACGTTCACGATTGCTTCGTTCAACATCACACGCAATATTGCGCGTGCGATGCTCAACGCTGGCCGAAAGCGACGTCGCCGAACAACGCCTTGTGCTCGCGCGGCTGCGAACGCCAGTACTGCGGCGGCGCCGTCACCTGCGCACCGAGCTCGGCCGCCGCGTGCCACGGCCAGCGCGGGTCGTACAGCATCGCACGCGCCATCGCGACGAAATCGGCATCGCCGGCCTCGATCAGCCGGTTCGCATGCGCGGGCTCGTTGATCAGCCCGACGGCAACCGTCGGCATACCGACCGCACGCTTCACCGCCTGCGCGAACGGCACCTGGTAACCGGGCGACAGCGGAATTTTCTGCAACGGCGACACGCCGCCGGACGACACGTCGATCCAGTCGCAGCCGCGGCGCTTCAGTTCGTGCGCGAACGCGATCGTATCGTCGAGCTCCCAGCCGCCTTCGACCCAGTCGGTGGCCGACACGCGCACGCCGACCGGCCGGTCTTCCGGAAACGCCGAGCGCACGATCTCGAAGATCTCGAGCGGAAAGCGCATCCGGTTTTCGAGCGAGCCGCCGTATTCGTCGGTGCGCTGGTTCGCGAGCGGCGACAGGAACTGGTGCAGCAGGTAGCCATGTGCCGCATGCACCTCGATCGCGTCGATGCCGAGCCGAGCGGCACGCTTCGCCGAGGCCGCGAACGCTTCACGGATCCGGTTAAGGCCGGCGGCATCGAGGGCGAGGGGCGGCGTCTCGCCGTCCTTGTGCGGCACCGCCGACGGCGCGTGCGGCAACCAGCCGCCGTCGGCGACCGGCACGAGCTGACCGCCCTGCCACGGCACGTTGCTCGACGCCTTGCGCCCCGCGTGCGACAACTGCATCGCGACGCGGATCGGCGAATGCTTGCGGATCGCGGCCAGCACGGGCTTCAGCGCGGCTTCGGTCACGTCGTCCCAGAGGCCGAGGTCGCCATGCGTGATGCGCCCGTCGGGTTCCACCGCGGTCGCCTCGATGCAGAGCAGCCCCGCGCCCGACAGCGCGAGATGGCCGAGGTGAATCATGTGCCAGTCGGTCGCTTCACCGCGCTCGGCCGAATACTGGCACATCGGGGAGATCACGATCCGGTTCGGAAGAGTCACGCCGCGCAGCGTGAACGGGGAAAACAGCGCAGTCATGGAGGCCGCTCGCCAGGAAAGGAAAGAGCGAACGAGCGTAGCACGCAGGCCGCAAGCGTGCTGACGGCGCGTGCGGCAGTAAGCGGATGGTCAGGTACGGCCCGAGGCGGGTTGCCGGCGACGCGGCAAACCGCGCGCATACGGCGATGCGCCGGCCTGCAACGGACGCGGGCCGGGCAACCGCTTCGCGGCAAACGGCGGCGCCGCTTGCCGCGTCAGAGCCCGACGCCGTCGAGCCACTCCGCGAACATCCGTCGCGCGGCCGCCTCGAGCGCGGGGCCGTGCTGCGCGGTATCGGCGCGCAACTGGCGCGCGTCGATGCCGGGCGTGGCCGCGATTTCGCCGGCGTTGGCGATCAGCCACGGTTCGAAGCGGTCGGTGCGGATTTCCGGATGGCATTGCAGCGCCAGCACGTGCTGGCCCCACGCGAATGCCTGGTGGCGGCAGGCCGGTGTCGACGCGAGATGAATCGCACCGCCCGGCAGGTCGAACGTGTCGCCATGCCAGTGCAGCATCGACGTCGCCGCGCCATCGAGATGGCGCAGCGGCGATGCGCGGCCGGCATCGGTGAGCGTCAGCGGCGCCCAGCCGAGTTCGTGCTGAGCGGCCGGGTAGATGCGCGCGCCGAGCGCCCGGGCGATGAACTGCGCGCCCAGGCAGATGCCGAGGATCGGCAGCCCGGCGTCGATGCGCGTGCGCACGAGCGCCGCGAGCGGCGCGATCGTCGGATACTGCGCGTCGTCGTACACGCTGAGCGGCCCGCCGAGCACGACGAGGAGCGACGGTTCGAGTACGTCGAGCACCTCGAAGCGCGATGACCCGACGTCGACGTAGCGCACCCGCCGCCCCCGTTCGCCGAGCACCTGCTCGAAGCTCCCGAGATCCTCGAAGTGCACGTGGCGGATCGCCACGACTTCAGCGTTCATCATCGGCCTCCCGGTCGATCGACGGACGTCAGCCGGCGAAAATCTTCCAGGTCTTCTTCTGCGTTGCCGCGTCGGCTTCTTCCTGCACCGAGCAGTCGAGACGCAGATCGCTGTCGGACATCGAGATGTCGAGCGCCGCGCAGTGATGCACGGTCTTCTTCGACAGCTTGCCCGGCTGGAAGTGGGCGCACGTCAGGCACATGCGCTGCGGCGGCGTCGCACCGGCCACCTGCAGTTCGCGCAGCGTCTTCAGCAGCGCGCGATACAGTGCGCCCTGCTCGTCCGCGCCAAGCTTGCCGACGGCTTTCGTCAGGAATTCAGGCCATTGCAGCGCCTTCTTCGCGGCCGTGCGGCCACGGGCCGACAGGCGCACGGCCAGTGCACGGCCGTCGTCCAGCGCGCGGCGCTTCTCGACGAGACCCTTCGTCTCGAGCGTGCTGACCGCATCGCTCGTGGTCGCCGCGGTCAGCTGCGTCTCGCGCGCGATCTCGCCGAGCCGCA
This sequence comes from Burkholderia sp. LK4, assembly GCF_001043615.1. Classification (NCBI taxonomy): domain Bacteria; kingdom Pseudomonadati; phylum Pseudomonadota; class Betaproteobacteria; order Burkholderiales; family Burkholderiaceae; genus Burkholderia; species Burkholderia sp. LK4. The sequence continues at coordinate 59,561 of NZ_LDUL01000009.1, read as the reverse complement.
TCGGGCCCTTGCGTTGCAGCAGCAGCACGAGAATCTCGCCCTGCGTCGGCGTGAGGCCAGCGCCTTCCGCCCAATCCCATGCCTGGCTTCGCATGGCCGTACTCAACCGCAGCAGGCTGTGGGTCACACGTCCCGAAGCCTGATTCCCGTAAACGCCTTCGCTCATAGTCTTTTCGCTTTGCCGCCGCCCGGTTTGCCGAGCGGCCGTAGTGTGGAGATCGAATGTCTATCTCAAAACAGACACGCTCTTGCGAGTGCGTCAGCACGGCCGTCGCGAGGGCACACGCGGCGGTCGCGTTCGCGGCGACCGGTAAGACACGCATCGTTCCGGTGTCCGCAAAGCCGACATTCTAAGCGAGAGCGGAAAATCGCACAGCTAAGTTATCCCCTTCATTCTGTGGAAAATCACTGGATAACCAAAATTTTTCGTTGTGCCTGCAATGCCGAACGCCCGCGCGGCGGGGTGTCGGGACATTTTCCTGTTCGGATCGGCCATCGGGCCGACCGCTATGATCCACCGGGTTATCCCGTGTACAGATCGTTGACTTTGCAGCGGAATATCGGGTTATCCACAGATTTTCAGGACAACCGGCAACGATTTCGGCGTCAATCGAGGCCGCCAGCCATTCAGTGAATCGCGACTCGGTCGACCCCGTAATCTGCAAAACATTTTTTCACTCGCGCCAACGTAAGCACTGCTGGCGGACCGTCTCGTTGAGCGATTTTTCCTGTTTGAAAACGGTTCTCAACCACGAGGCGTCGTTCACGCGCGCCTGGGCCAGTGCGCCGATCTCGTCGAGGGCCGCGCGCGAACCGAGCGCGGCCGCGTGCGGCGCGATCCGGTCGAGCGTATCGAGGATGTCTTCGGCGATGGTACGGCGCTCACCCGTCTGAGGATTCACGCAGGTGCCCTCGAGCCCGAAGCGGCACGCTTCGAAACGGTTGAACGTGTAGACGAGGTAGTCGTCCTCCGACAGCTTCAGCGGCCGGTCGGTCAGCAGGTAGCGCGCGAGCGTCTGGATGTAGCAGGCGATCGCCGCCGCGCGGTCGACCGACAGCGGCGTGTCCATCACGCGCACCTCGATCGTCCCGTAGCCGGGCTTCGGGCGGATGTCCCAGTAGAAGTCCTTCATCGAGTTGACGACACCCGTGTTCACCATCTTCGTGAAGTACTCCTCGAAGCTGTCCCAGGTCAGCACGAACGGCGCGCGGCCCGACAGCGGGAACGCGAACACCGAATTCAGGCGTGCCGAATGGAAACCGGTGTCGACGTTCTGCACGAACGGCGACGACGCGGACAGCGCGATGAAGTGCGGAATGAAGCGCGACATCGAGTGCAGCAGGAACAGCGCACTGTCGGGATCGGGGCAGCCGATGTGCACGTGCTGGCCGAACACGGTGAACTGTTTGGCCAGGTAACCGTACAGTTCGGAGATGTACTGGAAGCGCGGCGCATCGTAGATCTGCCGGTCGCTCCATTGCTGGAACGCATGCGTGCCGCCGCCGGCCAGCCCGACGTTGAGCTGGTCGGCCGCCTTCACGAGCACGTCGCGGATCGCGTGCAGCTCGCTCACCGCCTGCTCGTGCGAATGGCAGATGCCGGTCGACAGCTCGATCATGCTCTCGGTGATTTCCGGCGTGATGTTGCCCGGAAAGGTCTCGCCCTGGATCAGGCGCATCAGGTCGGATGCCGCTTTGGTCAGGTCGTAGTTGTGCGTGTTGACGACCTGGATCTCCAGTTCGACGCCGAACGTGAACGGCTCGGAATTGACGAAGGTTTCGAGTGCCATGGCAGGTTCCGGAATCAGTTGCTGTCGCTGCGCTCACCGACCGCCGACAGGCAGCGGTAGACGATGAACGGGCTGACGAGCTGCAGGATCACGATCGTGCACATCACGATCGCGCGCAGGTGCGGGTCGAAATTCGGATAGAGCTGGTAGGTGTCGTCGACGAGCAGGTACGACAGCGCGGACATCGGCGTGAGCGCGATGCCGAGCGCGATGCCCTGCTTCATCCCGATGCCGCTCGGTTTCGCGAACGCGACGACACCGGCCAGCTTCGCGACGAGCCGCGTGACGATCAGCACGATCGCGAGCAACCCGCCGAGCGCGATGTCGCCCCACGTGAACGACGTGAGCGTGAGCACGAACAGGACCACCGTCAGCAGCCAGCCGGCCGTGCCGAAATGCTCGGGCCACAGCTGCGGGCGGGCCTCGAGATTCTTCACGATGATGCCGGCGAGCAGCAGCGTGAGCAGCGTCGACAGCTTCAGTGCCTGGGCCACCGCGATCGCGAGCATCACGAGCCCGAACAGCGCGACGAACGAATGCTCGTCGCGCATCGTCGACGTCATGTGGCGGAACAGGAAATTGCACGAACGCGCGACGAGATACGCGACGATGAACGAACCGGCGAGCAGGTAGAGCGGCTGCAGGATCGTCGCGAAAACGTTGCCGTACGCTTCCTGGTGGAGCCAGCTCGTCACGAGCTTGGTCAGCACGATCGCATAGACGCTGTTGAGCGCGGTGAGCGTGATGAGGCGTTGCGACACCTGCCCTTCCGCGCGCAGTTCGGTCTTCAGCTGGATCACCATCGATGGCGATGTCGCGATCGCGATCGCCGACAGCACGAGCGCGACCATCCCCGATACGCCGAGCGCCAGCATCACGAACAGCACCAGCACGAACGTCAGCGTGGCTTCGGCGAGGCTCGACGCGACGAGCCACGGATTGCGCCGGATCCAGCGCAGGTCGAGACGGCTGCCGAGCTCGAACAGCAACAGGCCGAGCGCGACGTCGATCAGCAGCCGAGAGGTTTCGTCGGTGCTTGCATCGATCACGCCGAATCCGAACGATCCGGCGATAAGACCGATCACCGCATAACCGGTGATGCGCGGCAGCCGCCATGCGCGATAGCACAGCTCGCCGCACAGGCCGGCCGCGAACAGCGCGAGCCCGGCCCAGAACACGGCATCCGGCGTAAGCGGCCAGTTGGGCAGGAATGAGAACGCCGACTTCATCGTGGTGACTTCTCCTTTGGAAGCGACCGCCAGCGACACAGGATCAAGCGTCAGAAATGGATGCGCGCCGGCTGGGTATCGCCCCGAATGTGATTGTTGTGTCGACGACGGCGGGACATGGGATCCGCCTGTTCCGCCACAGGGCGGAAAGTCGCTCAGGTTGCCGATCTGGATTGTCGGCCTGGTGTGTGAACGGACTGCGCAGTCTCGAAGATTCAGATTCGAAATCGTGCCGACCGTTCCATTGAAGCATGTCCGGCGCCTGGCCGGATGAACGCGAAGGAAACCGATTGTGCCACAGCTTTTTCGGTCTGGAACCCATTGACTCGACTCGCGGCGCTGTGCGGCACCTCAGGTCTTTGGTTTCAAAGGTTTACCTGTATATATACGTAGTAGAAGTTAACAAGGCGCACACAGTTCTGTGGATAACTTCGGTTTACGTCGACGGATCAAGGCGTTGGAGAGCCCATAACCCGTTGCACAGGCTGTTCGTGCACAGAAGTTTCGATTGAGCAACTTTCGGGCCGCTTCACAGCTGTGCCGAGTTGCCCAGTTTACGTCCACTGTGATTGCACACGAAGTGCGCGCGGATTCCGCGCGGTTATCCACAGCGTCGAGTGGATAACCTTGCGCGAAAAAATCGGGAAACTGTGATCGGCCGGAGTGGCCGGTCAGCCGGCCTGGCTGACGCGGCGCGCGCGCAATGCGCGGATCAGGAAGCGTGCGGGATCGACGGCATCGGCGAGTTCGCGTTCGAGCGGCCACGGCTCGCCTTCGAGTTGCGATGCGATCAGTTCGGCGCCGAGTGCGGCCCATACGAGGCCGCGCGAACCGAAACCGAATGCGCCGTAGAGTCCGGGCATGCGCGGCAGGTCGCGCGCCTGCGCGCCGCTCAGCGCGCGTGCCTTGGCGACGGCTCCCGCTTCGTCCGCGAGCGGGCCGATGAGCGGCAGACGATCGCCGACGACCCAGCGAAACGCAACGCGGCCGCGCAGCGTGCCTGGGTCCGGCACGTCGCCAATCAGGCCCGGCAGCAGATGGCGCACGCGCTCGAGGTTTTCCGCGTGACCGGCCGCGCGCATCGCGGGATCGACGTCGTCGGGCTCGAACGTCGCGCCGATCAGCAGCGTGCCGTCATCGAGCGGTACCGCGTAACCGTCGCCGATCGCCGGGCACGGCAGCGGTGCCGTGCTGCCGGGGGGCAGCAGCGTGAGCTGGCCACGCACCGGTTGCAGCGCGACATGCTGCAGCCCGGCGAGGCGCGCGGCATCGCCGGCATTCGCGAGCACGACGACGGGCGCTTCGGCCAGTGTGCCGCCCGCATCGTCGAGCGCATGCCATGTATCGCCCCGCCGTTCGAGTCGGGCCACGGCGGTGGACGCGAGCAAGCGCACGCGCTCGCCGGCCGCCTCGCACTGGGCCGCGCAAAGGCCGGCCGGCCAGACGGCGCCGCCGTGCGGAAACAGCAGGCCGCCGTGCGCGACCGGCAGGTTCAGATGGGCGCGCGCGGCATCGGCGTCGAGCAGCGATACATAGTCGGACGGTGCGCCGAACGCATCGAAAGCATCACGCATCCGCGCGAAGTCGTCGGCCGATTCGGCGAGATGAATCATCCCGTGCGTGCTGCGCGCGAATGCATGGCCCGCGCGTTCGAGTGCGCGCCAGCGTGCGATCGCGTGCAGGAAGCCGCCGCGCGTGAGCCGGCTCGCGACGTTGTCGTCGCGCGTCATCAGCGGATGGAACACGCCGGCCGGATTGCCCGACGCCTCGCTCGCGATCCGGTCGTGCCGTTCGATCAGCGTGACCTCCCAGCCGCGCGCAGCGAGACGTTCGACGACCGCGCAGCCCGCCAGGCCCGCACCGATCACGATCGCGCGGCGTGCCGCAACGGGCAATGCGAGCGGCGGCTCGTGCCGGCGCGCGCGCCAGCGCGGCGCGTATTCGCCGACGAGCATCACGAACTTGCCGGCAAACCCGTCGATCTTGCGATACGTGAAACCCGCGTCGGTGAGCGCCTGTTTCACGACGCCCGAACTCGAATACGTCGAGAAGGTCGCGCCTTCGGCAGCGAGGCGTCCGAGCGCGCGGAACACGTCGGCCGACCAAATGTCCGGGTTTTTCGCCGGCGCAAAACCGTCCAGATAAAACGCATCGGCACGTGCGACGAGTTTCGGCAGCATCTCGCGCGCGTCGCCGAATGCAAGCGTGAGCACGACCCGCCCGTCGTCGAATTCGAGCCGGTGCAAACCCGGCACGAGCGTCGGCCACGCATCGGCAAGCATCGCGGCTTCGGCCGATATGGTTGTGTTCGCAACGATATGGGAAAGCGCCTTGCGCAAGTCGTCGCGCGAGAACGGGTGCTTCTCGACCGACACGAAATGCAGCCGCTCGCAGCGTGCGGGATCCTCGCGCCATGCGGCCCAGGTCGCGAGGAAGTTGGCGCCCGTGCCGAACCCCGTCTCGACGATCGTGAACGTGCGGCGGCCTTGCCAGCGCGCCGGCAGCCGGTTGCCCGCGACGGACACGTAGTTCGCCTGCGCGAGCGCGCCCGCGACGTTGTGATAGATGTCGCCGAACTCGGGCGACACGAGCGTGCCGTCGTCGCGGATGGCGAGCGTGGCGGGAACAAGTCGGTCGGTCATGCGAAACAAAAAACGTGGCAGCCAAGCCTGGCAAGGGATTGCGCGGGGCCGTCCGTCCGGCCGTTGGAAAAAGCCAACGGGGCGGCGCACGGGCGGACCGCGCTGCGTATCCTGTCCGGTTGGCGCTGGTCAAAAAATGGGCAGTCCGTGATTCATTCGGCGAAATACCGATGAAAATCTTTGAAACCCTTGTCGTTATTGGGTTTGCGCTGCGCTATCATAGCAACGCCGTACCGCGGGGTGGCCGCCGGCATACCGGAGGGCGCGTCGCGCGGGCCAGGATTCGGCGCTGTGTCGTCGGAGTCTGACTCTCGACGGCACGGTTCGCGCACGTATAATCGGCGCGTTCGCGCTGTTCGTGTCAACCTAACCTGATAAAGGAACCTTAATGAACAAACAGGAACTGATCGACGCCGTCGCCGCCCAAACGGGCGCCAGCAAGGCTCAAACCGGCGAAACGCTGGACACGCTGCTCGAAGTCATCAAGAAGGCCGTGTCGAAGGGTGATGCGGTTCAGCTGATCGGCTTCGGCAGCTTCGGTTCGGGCAAGCGCGCAGCACGTACGGGCCGCAACCCGAAGACGGGCGAAACCATCAAGATCCCGGCAGCCAAGACGGTCAAGTTCACGGCTGGCAAGGCGTTCAAGGACGCCGTCAACAAGCGTTAATCCAGCGCCTGTTCCAAGAAAAACCCGCCTTTCGGCGGGTTTTTTGTTGGGCGCGCGCGGCATTTTCGCCACAGTCCGCGCCCCTCTTGCAAGATTTAACGGTTGTTTTTACAACGCGTTACACGTGCACGATCTGCGTGTCGCCGTGATCGTCGTCGTCGTGCGAATCGATGTCCCACGCCGGGAACGGATCGTCGAACGCGTGCCATCCCGCCGCGCCGAGCGCGAATTCCGCATCGGTCAGCAGGCACGCATCGAGTTTCTCGCGCCATGCATCCGCGTCGAGCGCGATGCCGATCAGCACGAGTTCCTGCCGGCGATCGCCCACCGCGCGATCGTCGAGATCGCCGTGCCATTCGGCGCGGATTTCCGCGAGCAGTTCGTCGTCGTCCGGCCATTCCGCGCGATCCTGCGCAGCCCACCACAGACCCGCCGGGCCATGCCGGCATACGCCGCCCGCCTGCGACAGCGAGCCTGCGATGTCGTTGCGCGTCGCGAGCCAGAAGAAGCCCTTGCTGCGCAGCACGCCCGGCCACTCCTGGTGCAGCAGCGCCCAGAGCCGTGCCGGATGAAACGGCCGGCGCGCGCGGTAAACAAAATTGCCGATGCCGAATTCGTCGGCTTCGCCGTGCACGTGCGCATGATGTTCGTCATGGCAGTCCGGGTCGTCGCAATGCGTGTGATCGTGATCGAGCGATGCGAGCCAGCCCGGCGCGTTCGCGGCCTCGTCGAAATCGAAACGGCCCGTGTTCAGCACTTCGTCGAGCGGCACGTTGCCGAACGTCGACACCACCTGGTGCGCGCGCGGGTTGAGGCGCGCGAGGATGTGCTGCAGGCGTGCGAGTTCGTCGGCGCCGACGAGGTCGGCCTTGTTGATCACCAGCACGTCGCAGAATTCGATCTGCTCGATCAGCAGCTCGACGAGCGTGCGGTCGTCCTCTTCCGAGGCGGCGATGCCGCGGGTTGCGAGCGCGTCGTCCGAGCCGTAGTCGCGGAGGAAGTTGTACGCGTCGACCACGGTGACGAGCGTGTCGAGCCGCGCGATCGCGGACAGCGACGTGCCGTCGTCGTCGACGAACGTGAAGGTTTCGGCGATCGGCATCGGCTCCGCGATACCGGTCGATTCGATCATGATCGCATCGAAGCGGCCTTCGGATGCGAGGTTGCGGATCTCGACGAGGAGGTCGTCGCGCAGCGTGCAGCAGATGCAGCCGTTCGACATCTCGACGAGGCGTTCCTCGACGTGCGACAGCGCCTGCGCGTCGCGCACGAGCGATGCGTCGACGTTGACCGCTGCGAGATCGTTGACGATCACGGCGACTTTCAGGCCCGCGCGGTTCGCGAGGACATGGTTGAGCAGCGTGGTCTTGCCGGCGCCGAGGAAACCGGACAGCACGGTGACGGGCAACGGCTGGTTCATAGCCGGATTCATAGCGATACGCACCAACGGAAAAATTGAAAAAGCGGCCGCGGCGCCCTTCCGGGGCGCGATCGTCCCGCGGACGGGCGAAACTGCGGCGTGAGATCCGCATTGTGCATCAAACGCGCGCCGGCCGGCCGGTACGGCGTCAGGCCGCGCCGGGCCGCAGCGTCATTGCACGGGCGGCAACAGCTTCCACTGCGTCAGGATGGCGGCGATCTGCCGCGCGTACTTGTCGCGCAGCGACGGTGTTTCCGAATGATAGGCGCCGACCGCCTGCCACGTGTTGCCGTAGCGGTTCATCTTCTGCTTGAGATGCCACGCGGCGATGTAGACGTTCTTGCACGGCTCCATCAGCGTGTCGCGGCCGATCCCGTAGCGCGACAGCGTCGGCAGGTGGATCGAATTGATCTGCATCAGGCCGTAGTCGACCGAGCCGTTCGTGTTCTTGTTCAGCGCGCCGGGCCGGTTGCGCGACTCCTGCCACGCGATCGCGCGCAGGATCAGCGGATTGACCTGTTGATATCTTGCCGCCTCGTCGAAACAGTCCGCGCGAGCGTTCGCGCTGGCGAAACACGCGCCGGCGGCGATCAACGCAATCGAGGCGAACCGTCTGTTCATGGTGCGGAATCGATAATAAATTGCGCGAAGGTCGGGAAAACCCGTGCCTGTTATTCGTGCGATGAGAAACGCGCCGCCCGTATCATACCGACAGTCCGTCAGCTTGCGACATACAGGAATACGGCAGCCCGGTTATACCGCATTTCCGTGTCGGTTCATCGTGAAACGGGGGCGATGGCCGGGATGCAGAGCATAGCGCCGAACATTACATATTGCATACGGCTCGCAGAATACATGTCGTATGTGAGACAGTCCTCGGGTCAATGTGATATTTCGGACATGAAAAACTGCTAATGTCGCCTCTTTAGGACTTGGATCCCAGCACTACCGCCGGAAGTGGCCTGAGCCGGCATCGACCCATTCATCCATGACAAGAAATCGCTTCGTTATGCGGCGTGTCGCCACGACCCTGATCGTCGCCGGCCTCATCGTTTCGCAGGCCGCCTACGCTCAGGTCACGCTCAACTTCGTGAATGCGGATATCGACCAGGTCGCCAAGGCGATCGGCGCCGCAACCGGCAAGACCATCATCGTCGACCCCCGCGTGAAGGGGCAGCTCAACCTCGTGGCCGAACGGCCGGTGCCGGAAGACCAGGCGCTGAAGACGCTGCAGTCTGCGCTGCGGATGCAGGGCTTCGCGCTCGTGCAGGATCACGGCGTGCTGAAGGTCGTGCCCGAGGCCGACGCGAAGCTGCAGGGCGTGCCGACCTACGTCGGCAACGCGCCGCAGGCGCGCGGCGACCAGGTGATCACGCAGGTGTTCGAGCTGCACAACGAATCGGCGAACAACCTGCTGCCCGTGCTGCGGCCGCTGATCTCGCCGAACAACACGGTGACGGCCTACCCGGCGAACAACACGATCGTCGTCACCGACTACGCGGACAACGTGCGGCGCATCGCGCAGATCATCGCGGGCGTCGACAGCGCCGCGGGCGCGCAGGTGCAGGTCGTTCCGCTGCGCAACGCGAACGCGATCGACCTCGCCGCGCAGCTGCAGAAAATGCTCGACCCGGGCGCGATCGGCAACAGCGACGCGACGCTGAAGGTGTCGGTCACGGCCGACCCGCGCACCAACTCGCTGCTGCTGCGTGCGTCGAGCGCGTCGCGCCTCGCGGCCGCGAAGCGGCTCGTGCAGCAGCTCGACGCGCCGAGCGGGGTGCCCGGCAACATGCATGTCGTGCCGCTGCGCAATGCCGATGCGGTGAAGCTGGCGAAGACGCTGCGCGGCATGCTCGGCAAGGGGAGCGGCAGCGACAGCGGCTCGTCGGCATCGTCCAACGATGCGAACAGCTTCAACCAGAACGGCGGCTCGTCGTCGAGCGGCAACTTCTCGACCGGCACGTCGGGCACCCCGCCGCTGCCGTCGGGCGGCCTCGGCGGTTCGTCGTCCTCGTCGGGGTACGGCGGTTCGTCGGGCAGCGGCGGCGGTCTCGGCAGCGCCGGCCTGCTCGGCGGCGACAAGGACAAAGGCGACGACAACCAGCCGGGCGGCATGATCCAGGCCGACGCGGCGACCAACTCGCTGATCATCACCGCGTCGGATCCGGTGTACCGGAACCTGCGCTCGGTGATCGACCAGCTCGACGCGCGGCGCGCGCAGGTCTATATCGAAGCGCTGATCGTCGAGCTGAACTCGAATACGTCCGGCAACCTCGGTATCCAGTGGCAGGTCGCGAGCGGCCAGTTTCTCGGCGGCACGAACCTGAACCCCACTGGCGGTCTGGGCAACAGCATCGTCAACCTGACGGCGGGCGGCGTGGCCAACGCCGCCGGCGGCATCACCGGCGGCGGGCTGGTCAACAATCTCGGGGCGCTGAGCCAGGGGCTCAACATCGGCTGGCTGCACAACATGTTCGGCGTGCAGGGGCTCGGCGCATTGCTGCAGTATTTCGCGGGCGTGAGCGACGCGAACGTGCTGTCGACACCGAACCTGATCACGCTCGACAACGAGGAAGCGAAGATCGTCGTCGGCCAGAACGTGCCGATCGCGACGGGTTCGTATTCGAACCTGACGAGCGGCAACACGAACAACGCGTTCAACACCTACGACCGTCGCGACGTCGGCCTGACGCTGCACGTGAAGCCGCAGATCACCGACGGCGGGATCCTCAAGCTGCAGCTCTATACCGAGGATTCGGCGGTGGTCGCCGGCACGACCAGCGCGCAGACCGGCCCGACCTTCACGAAGCGCTCGATCCAGTCGACGATCCTCGCGGACAACGGCGAGATCATCGTGCTCGGCGGCTTGATGCAGGACAACTACCAGGTGTCGAACAGCAAGGTGCCGCTGCTCGGCGACATCCCGTGGATTGGCCAGCTGTTCCGCTCCGAAACGAAGCTTCGCTCGAAAACCAACCTGATGGTATTCCTGCGCCCGGTGATCATCTCCGATCGCAGTACCGCGCAGGAAGTCACGTCCAACCGCTACGACTACATCCAGGGCGTGACGGGCGCGTACAAGTCCGACAACAACGTGATGCGCGACAAGGACGATCCGGTCGTCCCGCCGATGCCGATCGGCCCGAGCCAGGGCGGCACGGCCGCGGGCAACCTGTTCGATCTCGACAAGATGCGTCGCCAGCAGCTGCAGCGCCAGGTCGCCCCGGTGCCGGCCCAGCCGTTGCCGGAAGCGACGCCCGCGCAGCCGCAGAGCGTGCCGCAGCAGGCGGTGCCGCAACAGCCGCTGACCGCCACGCCGGGAGCGTCGCAGTGAGTGACGTGCACGCCTCTTCCGCCCACGACGGCGCGCCGGGCGACCGCCAGCCGCCGTCGCCGCTCGCCGCGCGGCTGCTGCCGTACGGCTTCGCGAAGAGCGGCCAGGTGCTGATCGCGCACCAGCTCGACGATACGCTCGAGGTGTGGATCAGCGAACGCACGAGCGATGCCGCGCTCGCGGAGATCGCGCGCAACTTCGGCTCGATCTCCGTGCATCGCGTGCCGGCCGACGAGCTCGCGCAGGCGATCAACCACGCGTACGCGCGCCAGGACGGCAGCGCCGCGCAGGTGGTCGGCGAGGTCGAAGGCGAAGTCGACCTGTCGCGGCTGATGCAGGATATCCCCGAAGTCGAGGATCTGCTCGAATCGGAAGACGATGCGCCGATCATCCGGATGATCAACGCGCTGCTCACGCAAGCGGCGCGCGAACAGGCGTCGGACATCCACATCGAGCCGTTCGAGAATGCGTCGGTCGTGCGCTTTCGCGTCGACGGCACGCTGCGTGACGTCGTGCGGCCGAAGAAGGCGCTGCACGGTGCGCTGATCTCGCGGATCAAGATCATGGCGCAGCTCGACATCGCGGAGAAGCGCCTGCCGCAGGACGGCCGCATCACGCTGCGTGTCGGCGGCCGGCCGGTGGACGTGCGCGTGTCGACGCTGCCGACGGGCCACGGCGAGCGTGCGGTGCTGCGTCTGCTGGAAAAGGATGCGCAGCGGCTGAACCTCGAAGCGCTCGGGATGGGCCGCGACACGCTCGTCCAGTTCGACAAGCTGATCGCGCGCCCGCACGGCATCGTGCTCGTCACGGGCCCGACCGGTTCGGGCAAGACGACCACGCTGTATGCGTCGATGTCGCGGCTCGAAACCGCGACGACCAACATCATGACCGTCGAGGACCCGATCGAATACGACCTCGGCGGCATCGGCCAGACGCAGGTGAACGAGCGGATCGGGATGACCTTCGCCCGCGCGCTGCGTTCGATCCTGCGCCAGGATCCGGACGTGATCATGATCGGCGAGATCCGCGACCTCGAAACCGCGCAGATCGCGGTGCAGGCGTCGCTGACGGGCCACCTCGTGCTCGCGACGCTGCACACGAACGATGCGGCATCGGCCGTCACGCGTCTGACCGACATGGGCGTCGAACCCTACCTGCTCGCGTCGTCGCTGCTCGGCGTGCTCGCGCAGCGGCTCGTGCGCCAGCTCTGCCCCGTCTGCAAGGAAGAACGCCAGGAAGAAGGCCGCACCGTGTGGCATCCGGTCGGCTGCGACAAGTGCGGGCATTCGGGTTATGCGGGCCGGCGCGGGGTATACGAACTGCTGCTGGTCGACGAGTCGATCCGCTCGCTGATCCACCGCAACGCGGCCGACGCGGAGATTCTCGCCGCCGGTCGTGCGGAAGGGATGCGCACGCTGCGCGACGACGCCGAGCGCTGGCTCGCGTCCGGCGCGACGTCGCTCGAGGAAGTGTTGCGCGTGACGGGAGGCGCATAGCGCGATGCCGGCATTCCGTTTCGAAGCAATCGATTCGGCGGGACGCGCGCAGAAGGGCGTCATCGACGCCGACAGCGCGCGTGCCGCGCGCGGCCAGCTGCGTACGCAGGGGCTGACGCCGCTCGTCGTCGAGCCGGCCGCCAGCGCAACGCGCGGGGCGCGGTCGCAGCGGCTCGCGTTCGGCCGCAAGCTGTCGCAGCGCGAACAGGCGATCCTCACGCGCCAGCTCGCCAGCCTGCTGATCGCGGGGCTGCCGCTCGACGAGGCGCTCGGCGTGCTGACCGAGCAGGCCGAGCGCGACTACATCCGCGAACTGATGGCCGCGATCCGCGCGGAAGTGCTGGGCGGCCATTCGCTCGCGAACGCGCTGGGCCAGCATCCGCGCGACTTCCCCGAAATCTATCGCGCGCTCGTCGCGGCCGGCGAGCACACCGGCAAGCTCGGCATCGTGCTGTCGCGCCTCGCCGACTACATCGAGCAAAGCAACGCGCTGAAGCAGAAGATCCTGCTCGCGTTCACGTACCCGGGAATCGTCACGCTGATCGCATTCGGCATCGTCACGTTCCTGCTGAGCTATGTCGTGCCCCAGGTCGTCAACGTGTTCGCGAGTACGAAGCAGCAGCTGCCCGTGCTGACGATCGTGATGATGGCGCTGTCGGATTTCGTGCGGCACTGGTGGTGGGCGATCCTGATCGCGGTCGTGCTCGTCGTGTGGTTCGTGAAGGCGACGCTGTCGCGTGACGGCCCGCGGCTGCGCTTCGACCGCTGGGTGCTAACCGCGCCGCTCGCGGGCAAGCTCGTGCGCGGCTACAACACGGTGCGGTTCGCGAGCACGCTCGGCATCCTGACCGCGGCGGGCGTGCCGATCCTGCGCGCGTTGCAGGCGGCCGGCGAGACGCTGTCGAACCGCGCGATGCGCGCGAACATCGACGACGCGATCGTGCGCGTGCGCGAAGGCTCCGCGCTGTCGCGCGCGCTGAACAACGTGAAGACGTTTCCGCCGGTGCTCGTGCACCTGATCCGTTCCGGCGAAGCGACGGGCGACGTGACGACGATGCTGGATCGCGCGGCCGAAGGCGAAGCGCGCGAGCTCGAGCGCCGCACGATGTTCCTGACGAGCCTGCTCGAGCCGCTCCTGATCCTGGCGATGGGCGGGATCGTGCTCGTGATCGTGCTGGCCGTGATGCTGCCGATCATCGAGCTGAACAACATGGTGCAGTAACGGCCCGACAGTCGATCAGGCCGCTACCGTTCAGCGCATGTAGATCGCGGGGGACGGCGTGTTCGCCGGCAGCTGGATTTCGGCGCGGGCGCCGTTGCGGTCGACGACGATCGAACGGGGGCGGACTTCGGCGAGCTTCGCGCCGGGCGTGACCTCCGCGCCGAGCGACACGGCGCGCGGCGGTTCGCCGCCGACGCCGACGATCGCGGCGGCACCGCGATCGAGCGAGAGGATGCCGAACAGGTGGATGTCCTGCACGGGATTCTTGTCGAGCTGACCGCCGAAGAGCGCCGCGGCGTCCTCGGTACGGATCGGCAGCCGCGCGGCGGCGGCGGGCAGCGGCGCTTCACGGGCTGACAGCGTGACGACCCAGTAGGTGGCCGTCGCGCACAAACCCGCGAAGAGGGCTAGGGAGAGGATCCGGATCGAGAGCGCGTTCATGCGCGCTATTGTACGGATCTATGTGAAATTTGCGTTGGGTGAAAGCCCTCGGCAATGCGCGCCTTACAATGCGTGCTCCGCGCCCGCGGGTCCGGAAGGTTGCTGTCAGGCAATCGTCCGGTGCACCGGGCGCGTCACCCAACCAACGACATTTTTTGGAAAGAGGTAGTCAGTCATGCAAACGTGGATCACTCGCCGCAACGCGGCCGTGCGTCGTCAGCGCGGTTTCACGCTGATCGAGATCATGGTGGTGGTCGCGATCCTCGGGATCCTGGCGGCGCTGATCGTGCCGAAGATCATGAGCCGCCCGGACGAGGCGCGCCGCATCGCCGCGAAACAGGACATCGGCACGATCATGCAGGCGCTCAAGCTGTACCGTCTCGACAACGGCCGCTACCCGACCCAGGATCAGGGCCTGAACGCACTGATCCAGAAGCCGTCCACCGATCCGATCCCGAACAACTGGAAGGACGGCGGTTATCTCGAGCGCCTGCCGAACGATCCGTGGGGCAACGGGTACAAGTACCTGAACCCGGGCGTGCACGGCGAGATCGACGTGTTCAGCTACGGCGCCGACGGCAAGGAAGGCGGCGAAGGCAACGATACCGACATCGGTTCGTGGCAATAAGCGCTCACTGACCGGCCCGACGCTTCGTTCCCGTTCTTCATGCTCGCCATTCGCACGACCTCCCGCTGCGGTCGCGACCGCCGTGCGCGTCGCGGCGCGGCTTCGTCCGTGCCGGCGCATGCCGACGGCGGGCCGACGAAGCACGGTGCGCGGCGGCGGCGCACGCGCGGCTTCACGCTGCTCGAAATGCTGGTCGTGCTCGTGATCGCGGGCCTGCTCGTGTCGCTCGCGTCGCTGTCGCTCACGCGCAATCCGCGTACCGACCTGCGCGAGGAAGCGCAGCGCATCGCGCTGCTGTTCGAGACCGCCGGCGACGAGGCGCAGGTGCGTGCCCGGCCGATCGCATGGCAGCCGACCGAACACGGCTTCCGTTTCGACGTGAGCTCGCCCGACGGCTGGCGCACGCTGCGCGACGACCTGCTGCGCCCGCGTGACTGGGACGGCGGCGTCACGGGCGCCGACATCGACTATCCGGGGTCCGACACGCGCGCGAGCCGCGTCGTGTTCGGCACCGAGAGCATCGACACGCCGGTGCGCGTGACGCTGCATTCGGCCGCCGGCAGCGCGACGATCGTCGGCACCGGCAACGGCCGCTACGAGGTGCAATGACGATGCGTCGTCGCCTGCCCTTCCCCGTTGCTTCATCGCACCGCCATGCCCCGACGGGACTTCATGCGCGGCGCGGTTTCACGATGATCGAGGTGCTGGTCGCGCTCGCGATCATCGCGGTCGCGCTCGCCGCGTCGATCCGCGCGGTCGGGACGATGGCGACCAACGCCTCCGATCTTCATCGCCGGCTGCTCGCCGGCTGGAGCGCCGACAACGCGCTCGCGCAGATGCGGCTCACGCATGCGTGGCCGGAGATCGGCGAGCAGAGTTTCGACTGCTCGCAAGGCAACGTGCAGCTCGTCTGCACGCAGCGCGTGAGCACCACGCCCAACCCGGTGTTCCGGCGCGTCCGGATTTCGGTGAGCTCGCCCGGGCATGCCGGCGTGCTCGCGCAGATGGTGACGGTGGTCGCGAATGAAACCAGCCGTCCGCTCTGACGCGCCGATGCGACGCCCGTTCGCCCGCCCCGCCCGCGGCTTCACGCTGATCGAGCTGATGATCGCGATCGCGATCCTCGCGGTGGTCGCGATCCTCGCGTGGCGCGGGCTCGACCAGATCATGCGCGGTCGCGACAAGGTCGCGGCCGCGATGGAAGACGAACGCGTGTTCGCGCAGATGTTCGACCAGATGCGCATCGACGCGCGGCTCGCCGCGACCGACGACGAAGCCGGCCAGCCGGCGATCGGCGTCGCCGGCAACACGCTGCAGATCGTCCGCGAACTCGACGTGCCGGGCGTCGCGCCGCGGCTGCAGGCGGTCCGTTACCGGATCGCCGGCGGGCGGGTCGTGCGCTACGCGTCGCCGCCGATCGACGACGCGAACCGGCTGCGCGGCATGCTGAAGGACAGCAGCGTCGAAGGCTGGAGCTGGGTCGCGCTGATGGGCGGCGTCGGCGCGATCGACGCGAAGCTGTACGTGCCGCGCGTGGGCTGGACCACCAACCTGCAGACGGCCGACGACGCGCTCGCGCAGAACAACGACGCGCTCAAGGTGCCGCAGCTCGGCAACGCGCCGCCGACGCGCGCGGTGACGGGGCTGCAGGTCAGCATCGGTGCGACGTCGCTGCGCGTGCCGGTCACGCGCATCTTCCTCGTCGGGGAATGACGATGCGCGCGCGCCCTCCCCGTTCATTGCCTGCCGCCCGTGCTGCCAGCCACGCACGGGCACGCGGCCGCCAGCGCGGCGCGGCGATCATCACCGCGCTGCTCGTCGTCGCGCTGTCGGCGATCCTCGTCTCGGGGATGCTGTGGCGCCAGCAGGTGCAGATCCGCCGCATCGAGAACCAGCGCGAGATCGCGCAGGCGCAGTGGGTCGCGCGCGGCGCGCTCGACTGGACGCGGATGATCCTGCGCTCCGAAGGCGATACGGCGCCCGGCATCACGTACCTCGGCGGCATCTGGGGCGTGCCGATCGCGAAGACGAAACTGTCGGACTTCCTCGGGCGGATCGGCGCGCCCAACGACACCGGCGGCGAAGACACCTATATCTCCGGCTCGATCGAGGACGCCCAGGCGAAGTTCAACCTGCGCAACCTCGTGGCGTCGCCGGCGCCCGGCGTGCTGCAGTTGAACGTCACGCAGGTCCAGGCGTTCCAGCGCCTGCTGACGACACTCGGCTACGACGGCGCGTTCGCGAAACGCGTCGCGCTGCAGGTGCGCGCGGGCCTGCTGCACTCGGCGACGCGTTTCCAGATGCCCACGCTGCCGGGCGGCGGCACGGCGCCGCCGGTCACCGCGCCGGTGACGACCGATCAGCAGGGCGGCGGCGGCTTCACCGACGATCCCGGCATGACGGGCGGCGACCGCGGGCCCGCGCCGCTGATGATGACGGGTGTCGACAGCCTGCTCGACGTCGACGGCGTGACGCCCGAGATGGTCGCGCGGCTGCGCCCGTTCGTCACCGTGCTGCCGACCACGACGCCCGTGAACATGAACACCGCGCCGGCCGAGGTGATCGCGGCGCTGATTCCGGGGATGAGCGTGTCGTCCGCGCAGGCGCTCGTGTCGCGCCGCGAGACCGTGTTTTTCCGCAACGTCGCCGATGTGCAGCTCGCGCTGCGCGGCGCCGGTGCGCCGCCGAACGTGACGCTCGACTCGAGCCTCGTCGACGTCAATTCGAGCTATTTCATCGTGCATGGCCGGATCCAGCACGAACGCGCGGAGGTCGATCGCACCTCGCTCGTGTATCGTGATCCGACCACGCACTCGACACGGGTCGTGCGCATTCGCGACCAGCTATAACGACGCCATTCGGGAGAGGAGCTCTTGTGAGCACGTTGATTGTTTCTTTGCCGCCGCGCGAGCCTGCCGTGCCGTTGCAGGAATGGCAGTGGCCCGAGCTGCCGTTCACGCTCGTCGACAAGGCCGGCCACGTGCAGCGCGCCGGCCGCGCCGCGCTGGCGCTGCTGCCGCGCGCGAATGCGACGGTGCTGATCGTCGCCGCGCGCGACGTGCTGCTGCTGGCCGCGACCGTGCCGCCGCTCAAGGGCCCGAAGCTGCGCCAGGCGCTGCCCAACATCGTCGAGGATCAGCTGATCCAGGATCCGCTCGGCTGTCACATCGCGCTCGATCCGGACGCGCTGCCCGACGGGCGCCGCGTGCTGGCCGTCGTCGATCGCGCGTGGTTCCGCACGATCTGCGAAGCGTTCACGGCGGCCGGCCACCGGCACCTGAGCGCGGTGCCCGCGACACGCTGCCTGCCGGCGCCGCACGCACCCGCCGCGCCGGCCGACGGCGAGGTCGATGTCGCGGCGGTTGCCGCGGACGCCGTCGACATGCCGCCGGCCCGCCCGGCGACGGTAGCCGCGGTGCTCGGCCTCGCGACGGCGGTCGAACCGGTGCTCGTCGAGGCCGGCGCGCTGCCGGCCGCGGCCGGTGCACCGCGCCTCGAACTCGCGGTCGCGCGCGGTGCGCTCGGCGAAGGCTTCGCGGCGCCCGCGTCGCGCGCGGCCGGCACGCTGGCCGCGCTCGCGGGCGGCGGCGACGTCGAACTGTACGAACTCGGCGAGCCGGGCGCGGAGCCGCGGCTCGCGTCGGTCGGCCGCGCCGACGGCCCGCTGCTGCCGGGTGCCGCGCCGCTGTCGTTCGACGCGTTCGCGCGGCGCGCGCTGACCGAGAAGTTCGACCTGTGCCAGTTCGAATTCGAATCGCAGCCGTGGCGCTTCGATCGCGCGACGGTGAAGCGCCTGCGCGTGCCGCTCGCACTCGCCGCGGCGACGCTCGGCGTGGCGGTGATCGGGATGAACCTGCACTGGTGGAAGCTGTCGCGCGAACGCGATGCGCTGTCGGCGCAGATCACCGAGACGCTGCTGTCCGCATTCCCGAAGACGACGACGGTGCTCGATCCGCCCGCGCAGATGCAGCGCCAGCTCGATCAGCTGCGCGTGGCGGCCGGCGAGCTGTCGCCGAACGATTTCCTCGCGCTGTCGAGCGGGCTGTCGCGATCGATGGGTGCGCTGCCGCTGAACGGCATCGCGTCGCTCGACTATCACGACCGGCGGCTCGACGTCGGCTTCAAGCCGGAGGTCAAGGTCGATCCCGATTTCACGCAGCGCCTCGCGCGTAACGGACTGTCCGGCGAAGTCGACAGCAATACGGGCAAATGGACGATCCGGAGCCGCTCATGAAGACGGAACAACTGAACCAGACGCTGGCCCAGTTTTGGGGCGAGCGCTCGCCGCGCGAAAAAATGCTGCTCGGCTGGGGCGGCGCCGTGCTGGTGGTCGCGATCGCGTATTCGGTGCTGTGGTCGCCCGCGCAGGAAGGCCGCGCGCGGATCCAGCGCGAGCTGCCGACGATGCGCCGCGAGCTCGCGCAGATGACCGCGCAGGCGAACGAGGCGAAGTCGCTGGCGGCCGCCGCGCAAGGCGTGGCACCGACCGGCCTCGCGCTGAAGGACGCGCTGACCGCGTCGCTGTCCGATCACGGGATGCAGGGTGCGCAGGTACAGATCGTCGGCAACGGCGTGCAGATCCAGATGAAGAACGTGTCGTTCCCGGCGTGGACGCAGTGGCTCGACGATGCGCGCCGGCAGTTCAAGGTGCAGGTCGGCGAGGCGCATGCCACTGCGCTGAAGGACGACGGCCAGGTCGACCTGACGGCCGTGATGCAACCGTCTACGCAGAAATGACGCAGTGGATGACGCAAGTGGCGGTCGGCCGATGAGGCCGGGGATCAGGCGGCTCGCCACCGCATTGCCGTGGGTACTGGCGGGCGGACTGGCGACGGCGGTGACGCTCGTCGCGCTCGCGCCGGCCGCGTGGATCGCGCCGCAGTTCGCGCGCGCGACCGGCGGGCACGTGAATCTCGTCGATCCGGACGGGTCGCTGTGGCATGGTTCGGGCACGCTGATGCTCGCGCCGGGGGCCGACCAGAGCGCGGCGACGCTGCTGCCGGGCCGGGTCGAATGGACCACGGGCTTCTGGCCGCTCCTGACCGGGCGCGTGCAGATGCGCATGCGGCAGACCGACGCGATGCCGGATGCGGTCACGCTCGATGCGACGTGGCGCGGCGCGGTGTTGTCGGCGGGCACGATGGCCGTGCCGGCGTCGCTGCTCGCGGGGCTCGGCACGCCGTTCAACACGCTCGACCTGCAAGGCGACGTGCGGCTCGGCTGGAGCGACTGGCGCCTGCTCGGCAACAACGCGTTCGGCCAGCTGACGGTGACGATCGACTCGATGAGTTCGCGCATCTCGCGCGTGAAGCCGCTCGGTTCGTACCGCGCGGTGCTGCAGGCGAAGGGGGCCGGCGCCGATCTCGACCTGTCGACGACGCATGGCCCGCTGTTTCTCGACGGCCACGGCAACTTCGGCCCCGGCCAGGGATCGTTCCGCGGCACCGCGCATTCGGCGCCCGAGCAGCAGGCGAACCTCGCCGGGCTCCTGAACCTGCTCGGCCACCCGATCGGGAACAACGAGGTTTCGCTGATCTTCGGCGACGCGCAGCGCTGACGCGCGCGTCGCCCTTTCCTTCCTACTTCTGCGCGAGCGGCGCGGCGACCGACGGTGCGGTGGCCGCCGGCGCGGCCGCACCGGACGCCGGCACGGGTGCGGGCGCCGCCATGTCGCCGTTCTCGCGCGCCATCTCCGCGACGTTCCACCCGCCGCCGAGCGCCTTCACGAGCCCGACCGACGACACCATCCGCTGGCCGGCGATCGTCGCGAGCTTCTGCTGCGCGGTGAACGCGGTGGTCTGCGCGGTCAGCACGTTCAGGTACGCGACCGTGCCGGCCTTGTACTGGTTCGTGACGATCGCGAGCGCGTGCTCGGCGCTGTCGACGGCCTGCCGCTGCACGTCGATTTCCTGCGCGAGGATGCGTTGCGACGCGAGGTTGTCCTCGACGTCCTGGAATGCGGTGAGCACCGCGAGGCGGTACGCGGCGACGTCCTGGTCGTAGGTCGCACGCGCGGCGTCGGTCTGCGCGGCGCGCAGCCCTGCGTCGAACAGCGTGGCCGCGAGCTGCGGGCCGACCGTCCAGAAACGCGCCGGCAGCGTGAACAGCTGCGACCACACCGAGCTCTGGAAGCCGCCGGTGGCCGACAGCGTCAGGGTCGGGAAGAACGCCGAGATCGCGACGCCGATCTGCTCGTTCGCAGCCGCCGCACGGCGCTCGGCCGCCGCGATGTCGGGCCGGCGTTCGAGGATCGCGGACGGCACGTCGACCGGCGTGATCGGCGGCTCGGCCGCGAGCGGATTCGGCGGCAGCGAGAAGGTCGACGCCGGTTCGCCGATCAGCGTCGCGATCGCATGCTCGTACTGCGCGCGTGCGACGCCATTGTCGATCGACGCCGCCTGCGCGCTTTGCAGTTGCGTCTGCGCCTGGATCACGTCCGCGCGCGCGGCGACGCCCTGCGCGTACTGGTTCTGCGTGAGCGTCAGCGATCGCTGGTACGACTTCACGGTGTCGTCGAGCAGCTTCTGCAGCGCATCGGACGTGCGCAGCTGGTAATAGGTTTGCGCGAGCAGCGCCTGCTGCGACAGCCGCGCGTTCGCGAGATCGGCCGCGGCCGCCGCTTCGCCGGCGCGTTGCGCGCTGACGGTACGGCTCACCTTGCCCCACAGGTCGGGTTCCCAGCTCGCGTCGAGACCGACGCTGTAGCTGTTGTTGATCGAACCGGACGAGCCGCTGCCGAAACCCGACGACGAACCCGACGATACCGACGTGCGCGGCGTGCGGGCGCGCGAGCCCGACGCGGTCAGCCCGACGGTCGGGAAGTACGCGGCACGCGCCTCGGTGACGAGCGCGCGCGCCTGCCGGTAAGCGGCCGCCGATTGCGCGATGGTCTGGTTCGATGCATTGAGCTTGCCGATCAGCGCATCGAGCTGCGGATCGTTGTAGACCGTCCACCACGGGCCGCGATCGGTGCGGTCGGCGGGTTGCGCGACCTTCCAGCCGGCCGGCGCTTCCTTGTATGCGGCGGGGATCGACGTGTCGGGCCGGTGATAGTCGGGCCCGACGGCGCAGCCGGCGAGCAGCACGGCCGTCGCGACGGCGACGGCGGCGCTCAGCGGGCGAAGGGCGCGCGGGAGGGAGGCGTACGGCATGGTGATTTTCCTGTCTGGGCGCGACGTCCGGCGAGCGGCGTCGCGCGATGCGGTCGTCGTGCCGCTGGCGGACAAATGGTAACTGACGGCGGGATAGCTGCGCAGCCCAAAGGGTACGGTGCGCGGCGACAGGAATGTGTTACCGGCGCGAGCGGCCGGTTTACCGGCCATTACGGCTCGCGGGCCGGAAGACGGGCGGGCGGTGCCGGCCGTGCGGGGCGCGGCCGGGGTTCGGGACGGAACCCGGACGAAACAGTCGGGAAGGCAGGCGGAAGGCGCGCGCCGTCAGTGGCAGCGCGCGGGCAGCGGGAGCGGTTCGGCGGCGGGCCGCCATGTCGACGGCTCCGTCGCGGCCGGCTGGCCCGTGCGGCGCGCACCGTCTTTCGCGTTGCGCTGCCGGCGATGATCGAACCATGCCACCCCGAGCGCCGCGAGCGAGCCGCCCGGCACCACCAGCATCGTCACGTACAGCGCGATCTTCCAGCCGCGGTGCGGCCCGGAAAACACATGGTGAGCGGTATCGGTCAGGTTGCGGCGCAGCGCGCCGGCGGCATTTTTCAGGAACAGCATCGCGAACGTCCTCGGGTGCCCGGCAGCGCGGGCGAATCGGTCAGAACATAGTCTCCGGCAGTGCAACATGCACGTCGTAACTGGTAGTCTCGAATAATATTGACTAAGCAATCAATTTTCAAGATACTGGGCGCGTTCAAATCCGAAACGCACTATTGCTGCGCGCGCAATCGCATGACCGGCGGCCTCTACGATCCCGAGAACATCACGCTGGAAACGAGCCTCGGCTATTACCTGTCGAAGGCGAAGCAGGCGCTCGTCGAGCGGATGGATCGCGCGCTCGAGCCGCTCGACCTCACCGCGCAGCAGATCGGCGTGATCCTGCTGCTGGCGCGCGGTTATGCGCGTACACCGTTCGAGTTGTCCCGCAAGATGTCGTACGACAGCGGCTCGATGACCCGAATGCTCGACCGGCTCGAACGCAAGGGGCTGATTGCCCGCTCGCGCAGCGAGCAGGACCGCCGGATGATCGAGCTGACGCTGACCGAACGCGGCGCCGAAGCTGCCCGTGCGCTGCCGTCGCTGATCGCGACCGCGCTCAACGCGCAGCTCGACGGTTTCTCGGCCGACGAGCTTGCGACGCTCACCGGCCTGCTGCAACGCTTCATCGCCAACGGGCCCGGCACCGCCGGTTGCCCGAAACCCGACGACGAAGCGGACTGCTGATGTGCGCGGAGGCCCCCATGTCTAGGTTAAGCGTTCGCTTATTTATCTGTCTGGGCAGAAGATGACAGGGCACGCGCTCCCCTTTTCCCTTTATCCGTTCCACCCGGCCGGGCTGCGCTGCGGCGCACACCCGTGCGTTGTGCCGGCGCGTCGCGCGCGCCGCGTCTAGGAGATTTCGATGTCCGCCACCACGGCATCCGCCGCCTCCCCCGCCGCCGAACCCGCGCCGCTGTCCGGCGGCGCCCTCGCGCTGCTCACCGTCGGGCTGGCGCTCGGCACCTTCATGGAAGTGCTCGACACGTCGATCGCGAACGTCGCGGTGCCGACCATCTCGGGCAGCCTCGGCGTCGCGACGAGCGAAGGCACCTGGGTGATCTCGTCGTACTCGGTCGCGTCCGCGATCGCGGTGCCGCTTACCGGCTGGCTCGCGCGGCGCGTCGGCGAGGTGCGGCTGTTCACGCTGTCGGTGCTCGCGTTCACGATCGCGTCGGCGCTGTGCGGCCTGGCGACCAACTTCGAGACGCTGATCGCGTTCCGGCTGCTGCAGGGCCTCGTGTCGGGGCCGATGGTGCCGCTGTCGCAGACGATCCTGATGCGCAGCTACCCGCCCGCGAAGCGCGGGCTCGCACTCGGGTTATGGGCGATGACGGTGATCGTCGCGCCGATCTTCGGCCCGCTGCTGGGCGGCTGGATCAGCGACAACTACACGTGGCCGTGGATCTTCTACATCAACCTGCCGATCGGCATCTTCTCGGCGACCTGCGCGTATTTCCTGCTGCGCGGCCGCGAGACGAAGACGACGAAGCAGCGGATCGACGCGATCGGCCTCGCGCTGCTCGTGATCGGCGTGTCGTGCCTGCAGATGATGCTCGACCTCGGCAAGGACCGCGACTGGTTCAACTCGACGTTCATCGTCGCGCTCGCGCTGATCGCGGTCGTGTCGCTCGCGTTCATGCTCGTGTGGGAGGCGACCGAGAAGGAACCGGTGGTCGACCTGTCGCTCTTCAAGGACCGCAACTTCGCGCTCGGCGCGATGATCATCTCGTTCGGCTTCATGGCGTTCTTCGGCTCGGTCGTGATCTTCCCGCTGTGGCTGCAGACGGTGATGGGCTACACGGCGGGCAAGGCCGGCCTCGCGACCGCGCCGGTCGGCCTGCTCGCGCTCGTGCTGTCGCCGCTGATCGGCCGCAACATGCACCGGCTCGACCTGCGGATGGTCGCGAGCTTCGCGTTCATCGTGTTCGCCGGCGTGTCGATCTGGAACTCGACGTTTACGCTCGACGTGCCGTTCAACCATGTGATCCTGCCGCGTCTCGTGCAGGGGATCGGCGTCGCGTGCTTCTTCGTGCCGATGACGACGATCACGCTGTCGAGCATCTCCGACGAGCGGCTCGCGAGCGCGTCGGGGCTGTCGAACTTCCTGCGCACGCTGTCGGGCGCGATCGGCACCGCGGCCAGCTCGACGTTCTGGGAGAACGACGCGATCTACCACCACGCGCGGCTGTCGGAATCGGTGAGCGTGTATGCGCAGAGCACGACCGACTACCAGGGCGCGCTGTCGCAGCTCGGCATCGTCGGCCAGCCGGCCAACGCGCAGCTCAACCAGCTCGTCACGCAGCAGGGCTTCATGATGGCGACCAACGACTTCTTCCTGTTGTCGGCCTTCATGTTCGGCGCGCTCGCGGCGCTCGTGTGGATCACGAAGCCGAGGAAGGGGGCGGGGCCGGCGATGGGGCATTGAAATCGGCAAGCTGTTCGAGGGTGACGCATGAAGTTGCTGCTCGATACACGCCTGCTTCTTTGGGCGGCAGCCGGTGCGGCCGAACTGCCCGCCCGTGCCGGTGCGCTCATCGAGGATCCCGCCTGTACACCGCTTTTCAGCGTCGCGAGCCTCTGGGAGATCGTCATCACGCGTGGTCTGGATCGCGACGATTTCCAGGTGGACCCAAACGTGCTCCGTCGCAATCTCCTCGATGTCGGCTACGTGGAATTGCCGATCACGAGCGCACACGCACTTGCAGTCGAACAACTGCCGTCGATCCATCGAGATCCGTTTGACCGTCTCCTGGTCGCGCAGGCGATCTCGAAAGGCATTACGCTGCTTGCGCACGACCCTACCGTCGCCCGCTATCCGGGCCCGATCAGGCACGTCTGAGTGCGCCGGGCATCGCCCGGCCGTCACGCCCTCGCCCGCAACCCGCCGAACGCCAGATCGTCGCCGGGTGCGATGGGCAGCGTCGCCCGCGCGACGTCGAGCCACGCGCGCGCCGCGTGCGACAGATACCCCTTCTTCAGCCAGCCGAGCGCGATCGCCCACGTGATTTCCGGCTCGACGATCGGCCGGCACGTGAACTGGCCCGCGTCGAGCCGCCGGCAATACGGCTCGGGCAGCAGCGCGATGCCGACCCCCGCATGCACGAGCGCGGCCATGAAATCCCAGTGGCCGCTGCGGCTCACGATCGACGGCGTGAAGCCGGCCTGCCGGCACGCGTCCAGCACCGCGTCGTGCAGCGCGAGGCTTTCCGCGTAGAACACGAACGACTCGCGCGCGAGATCCGCGAGCGGCACGGCCGCGTGATCCTCCCAGCGCGACTCGCGCGGCGCGACGAGCCACAACGGCGCACGCACCATCGGCAGCCGCTCGAAGATGCCGGGATCCACCGGCTCCAGCAGCCCGCCGAGTTCCAGTTCACCCGACGTCAGCGCGGCCTCGATCATCCGCGCGCCCTGCTCGAACAGCTTCAGCTCGATGTTCGGGTAGCGCTGCTTGTACGCGGCGATGATCGGCGTGAACAGCGAGCCGCCGAGCGGCGGGATGCCGATCGTCAGCTCGCCGCGCCCGAGCGTGCCGAGATCGTTCAGCTCCGACTGCAGCTGCGCCTGTGCGGCGAGCACGTCCTGGCCGCGCTGGAACACGATCCGCCCCGCGTCGGTCAGCACCATCTGCCGACCGTCCCGCAGCAGCAGCGGCGAACCGATCTCGTCCTCCAGCGCCTTCACCATCTTGCTGATGGTCGGCTGGGTCACGAACAGCCTGTCGGCGGCCGCCGTGAAGCTCTGCTGGCGAACCACCTCGACGAAGTACCGCAGTGCGCGCAATTCCATCGATCACTCCCCAGATTGGTGCAACGAACACAATCAGAATTCCGAATTGGAATGATAAGGATAGAGACAAGTCATTTTATTTATGGTTAGGGGAAACCCTATACTCCTCCCATCAACGCAATATCTGTATGGAGCCTGCCATGACCAAGCCGACCGCTACTGCCGCCGCCCGCCCCGCCGCTTCGGGCAGCATTGCGCACACGGGCCGGATCGTGCTGCAGGCCGCCGCGCTCGGCGTGCTGTGGATGGCGGTCGACTGGGCCGTGCGCAGGATCGGGCTGCCGATTCCGTCCGGCGTGATCGGCCTCGCGGTACTCCTCGTGCTGCTGTTCTCGGGCCGCGTCGCACCTGCGTGGGTGAAGGACGGCGCGAACTGGCTGTTGTCCGACATGCTGCTGTTCTTCGTGCCGGCCGCCGTCGCGGCCGTGCAATACGGCGGGTTGTTCCGCGAGGACGGCTGGCGCATCGCGCTGGTGATGCTCGCCGGCACCGCGTTCGTGATGGTCGCGGTGGCCGTCGCGGTCGACCTCGCCGCAAAGCTCGAGCGCCGGCTCGCCGCGCAGCGCGCGTTCGCCGAACGCCGCCGCGCGCGCCTCGCCACCGTGTCCGCCCACTGAGCCGGAGCCTGCCATGTTGCCGCTGCTGTCGAGCCTCTCCGCCGACCAGGTGAATACCGCGATCTCGGTCGGCTGCTTCGTGCTGACGGTCGCGCTGTATTTCGCGTCGAAGCGGCTCTACGCGTACAGGAAGACACTGCTGTTCTCGCCGCTCGTGTTCGTGCCGGGCGTGCTGGTGCTGCTCGTGCTGCTGACCGGCATCCCGTATTCGGTCTACTTCCGCGACACGCGCTGGCTGATGTGGCTGCTCGGCCCGGCGACGATCGCGTTCGCGGTGCCGATCTACGACTATCGCGACCTGATCCGCCGCCACTGGCTGTCGCTGTCGGTCGGCGTCGCGGTCGGGATCGGCGCGGGCGTGTGCGGCTCGCTGCTGCTCGCGAAGCTGCTGCACCTGTCGCCCGAGCTGCAGCGCTCGCTGATGACGCGCTCGGTCTCGACCCCGTTCGCGCTCGCCGTCTCCGACAAGATCCATGCGCCGAAGGACCTCACCGCCCTCTTCGTGATCGCGACCGGCATCTGCGGGATGCTGCTCGGCGAGATCGTGCTCGCGCTGGTGCCGATGCGCACGCGGCTCGCGCGCGGTGCGCTGTTCGGCGCGGCCGCCCACGGCGTGGGCACCGCGAAGGCGCGCGAGATCGGCAGCGAGGAAGGCGTCGTGTCGAGCCTCACGATGATGATCGCGGGCGTCGCAATGGTGCTGATCGCGCCGCTGCTGTCACTGTTGCCGATCTGACGTCGTTCGGGCGGGCGCCACGGCTCGCCCTCCCACCGTTCCTCGCCTTTCCCGCCTGACGGAGCGCCGGCCCGGCCGGTTTCCCCCGCCGTTCCTGCCCTGCATCGAGCCGCGCCGGCCGACAATCGGCTGAGATAGCCGCAAATCCCCCCTCTTTTCCGCCCATCAGGCTCGGCCCGGATGCCGAACAATGCATGCTACGAGACATCACGCACGCATCCACATGGCCTCCACGACCGCAAACCCGACCGCCGACAAGCCGGCTTCGTCCGGCAAGTTCAAGCGCATCGCGCTCATCGCCGTCATCGCGCTGGGCGCGGCGGCCGCCGCAGCCGGCGGCATGTACGTGTTCCTGAGCAAGGCAGGCGTCGGCCATGCGAGCGCGCCCGCCGAGCCGGCGCCGCTGGCCGCGCCGGTGTTCTTCCCGCTCGACCCGTTGACCGTGAACCTGCAGTCCGACGACGGCGCGCAGCACTACCTGCGTGTCGGCCTGTCGCTGAAGCTCACCGACCCGAAGGCGCAGGAGCAACTGACCGCGCGGATGCCGGAGATCCGCAGCCGGATCCTGCTCGCGCTGTCGAACAAGCATCCCGAGGATCTGGCGACGCCGGACGGCAAACGTTCGCTCGCGAAGGAACTGCGGGAACTGATCGAACAGCCGACGCAGCCGGGCAACCAGCGCGCGAAGGTCGACGACGTGCTGTTCACCGAATTCGTCGTCCAGTAACGCGGCCGCGAAAGGAGCGCGTATGGGCCACCAGGAGTTCATGTCCCAGGAGGAGGTCGATGCCCTCCTCAAGGGCGTCACGGGCGAAACCGATTCGGTCGACGAGCAGCGCGACACGTCGGGCGTCCGCCCCTACAACATCGCGACGCAGGAGCGGATCGTCCGCGGCCGGATGCCCGGCCTCGAGATCATCAACGACCGCTTCGCGCGCCTGTTGCGGATCGGCATCTTCAACTTCATGCGGCGCACGGCGGAAATCTCCGTCAGCCAGGTGAAGGTGCAGAAGTACAGCGAGTTCACCCGCAACCTGCCGATCCCGACGAACCTGAACCTCGTGCACGTGAAGCCGCTGCGCGGCACGTCGCTGTTCGTGTTCGACCCGAACCTCGTGTTCTTCGTCGTCGACAACCTGTTCGGCGGCGACGGGCGCTTCCACACGCGCGTCGAGGGCCGCGATTTCACGGCCACCGAGCAGCGGATCATCGGCAAGCTGCTGAACCTCGTGTTCGAGCACTACACGACCGCGTGGAAGAGCGTGCGGCCGCTGCAGTTCGAATTCGTGCGCTCGGAGATGCACACGCAGTTCGCGAACGTCGCGACGCCGAACGAGATCGTGATCGTCACGCAGTTCTCGATCGAGTTCGGGCCGACGGGCGGCACGCTGCACATCTGCATGCCGTACTCGATGGTCGAGCCGATCCGCGACGTGCTCGCGTCGCCGATTCAGGGCGAGGCGCTCGAAGTCGACCGCCGCTGGGTGCGCGTGCTGTCGCAGCAGGTGCAGGCCGCCGAGGTCGAGCTGACCGCGAATCTCGCCGAGATCTCGTCGACCTTCGAGAAGATCCTGAACCTGCGCGCGGGCGACGTGCTGCCGCTGGAGATCGAGGACACGATCACCGCGAAGGTCGACGGCGTGCCGGTGATGGAATGCGGCTACGGAATTTTCAATGGTCAATATGCGTTGCGCGTGCAGAAGATGATCAGCGCGGGCGACGCGATGAAGGAAGGTGGATATGAGTGAGCTGAACCAGACGCCCGAGGACGACGCGCAAGCAATGGCCGACGCGGCCCTCGCGGCCTCGGCCGCCGCCGCGCAGGCGGCACCGGCCGCAGCGGAGGAAGATCCGGGCATGGACGACTGGGCCGCCGCGCTCGCCGAGCAGAACCAGCAGCCGGTGCAGCCGGGCGCGACGGGCGCCGGCGTGTTCCAGCCGCTGTCGAAGGCCGCGGCCAGCTCGACGCACAACGACATCGAGATGATCCTCGACATCCCGGTCAAGATGACCGTGGAGCTCGGCCGCACGAAGATCGCGATCCGCAACCTGCTGCAGCTCGCGCAGGGTTCGGTCGTCGAGCTGGACGGCATGGCCGGCGAGCCGATGGACGTGCTCGTGAACGGCTGCCTGATCGCGCAGGGCGAGGTGGTGGTCGTCAACGACAAGTTCGGCATCCGCCTGACCGACATCATCACGCCGGCCGAACGCATCCGGAAGCTGAATCGATGAACGTGGCGAAGCCCGGCCGCCGTGCGCGCGTCGCGAGCGCGGTGGCGGCTGTCGCGGCCATCGCGGCGTCGCTCGCGTGCGCACCGGCCGGTGCCGCCGACATGAACGCGGTGAACCACGCCGGGGCGATCGCGTCGAGCGTGACCGTCGGTTCGGCCGCGCCGTCGCTGGGCATCGGCGCGGTGCTGCAGACCCTCGTCGGGCTCGCGGTCGTGATCGGTCTCGTGTTCGCGTGCGCGTGGCTCGCGCGTCGCTTCGGCTTCCAGCACGTGCGCCGCGGCGGCCCGCTGAAGGTCGTGTCGAGCGTCGCGGTGGGCGCCAAGGAAAGCGCGACGATCGTCGAGATCGGCGACACCTGGCTCGTGCTCGGCGTCGCGCCGGGCAACGTGCGGCTGCTGCATGCGCTGCCGGCCGGTTCGGCGGCGGCCGGCGCGACGACCGCCTCGACCGGCGCACCTTCCGGCGCCGCACCGTCCGAAGGCGGCCTGCCCGGTACGTTCGGCTCGCGGTTTCGCGACGCGCTCGCGGGCGAAGCCGCGAAGCGCCTCGGTCGCGGCAAGGACCGCTGACATGGCACCGCGCCCTCTTTCCGACTCCGCATTTCGATGAAACACGCATTCCTGCATCGCGCGGCGCGCTTCGCGCCCGTGCTGATCCTCTGCCTCGCCCCCGCGCTCGCCTGCGCGCAGGCGAACGGCCTGCCCGCGTTCAACGCGAGCCCGGGCCCGCACGGCGGCACCACCTATTCGCTGAGCGTGCAGACGATGCTGCTGCTCACGATGCTGTCGTTCCTGCCGGCGATGCTGCTGATGATGACGAGCTTCACGCGCATCATCATCGTGCTGTCGCTGCTGCGCCAGGCGCTCGGCACCGCGACGACGCCGCCGAACCAGGTGCTCGTCGGCCTCGCGATGTTCCTCACCTTCTTCGTGATGTCGCCGGTGCTCGACCGGGCCTACAACGACGGCTACAAGCCGTTTTCCGACGGCTCGATGCCGATGGAGCAGGCCGTGCAGCGCGGCGTCGCCCCGTTCAAGACCTTCATGCTGAAGCAGACCCGCGAGACCGATCTCGCGCTGTTCGCGAAGATCTCGAAGGCCGCGCCGATGCAGGGCCCGGAAGACGTGCCGCTGTCGCTGCTGGTGCCGGCGTTCGTCACGAGCGAGCTGAAGACCGGCTTCCAGATCGGCTTCACGGTCTTCATCCCGTTCCTGATCATCGACATGGTCGTCGCGAGCGTACTGATGTCGATGGGGATGATGATGGTGTCGCCGTCCACTGTGTCGCTGCCGTTCAAGCTGATGCTGTTCGTGCTGGTCGACGGCTGGCAGCTGCTGATCGGCTCGCTCGCGCAGAGCTTCACGTAAGCCGCGGAGGAAACGCACGATGACGCCCGAACAGGTGATGACCCTCGCGCACCAGGCCATGATGGTCGGCCTGCTGCTCTCCGCCCCGCTGCTGCTGGTCGCGCTCGCGGTCGGCCTCGTCGTGAGCCTGTTCCAGGCCGCGACGCAGATCAACGAAGCGACGTTGTCGTTCATCCCGAAGCTGCTCGCGGTGGCCGCGACGCTCGTGATCGCCGGCCCGTGGATGATGACGACGATGCTCGACTACCTGCGGCAGACGCTGCTGCACGTCGCGACGCTCGGCGTCGGCTGAGCCGCCCGCGCACGATCCGGCGGCGATGTTCTCGGTTACCTACGCGCAGCTCAACGGCTGGCTCACGGCGTTCCTGTGGCCGTTCGTGCGGATGCTCGCGCTCGTCGCGACCGCGCCCGTCGTGGGCCACGCATCGGTGCCCGCGCGCGTGAAGATCGGCCTGGCCGCGTTCATGGCGCTGGTCGTCGCGCCGACGCTCGGCGCGATGCCGGACGTCACCGTGTTTTCCGCGCAGGGCATCTGGATCCTCGTCACGCAGTTCCTGATCGGCGCCGCGATGGGCTTCACGATGCAGATCGTGTTCGCGGCCGTCGAGGCGGCCGGCGACTTCATCGGGTTGTCGATGGGGCTCGGCTTCGCCACCTTCTTCGATCCGCACACGAGCGGCGCGACGCCCGTGATGGGCCGCTTCCTGAATGCGGTCGCGATGCTCGCGTTCCTCGCGGTGGACGGCCACCTGCAGGTGTTCGCCGCGCTCACCGCGTCGTTCCAGTCGCTGCCGGTGTCGGCCGACCTGCTGCACGCGCCCGGCTGGCGCACGCTCGCCGCGTTCGGCACGACGGTGTTCGGGATGGGGCTGCTGCTCTCGCTGCCGGTGGTCGCGGCGCTCCTGATCACGAACCTCGCGCTCGGCATCCTGAACCGCGCGGCGCCGCAGATCGGCGTGTTCCAGATCGGCTTTCCCGTCACGATGCTCGTCGGGCTGTTGCTCGTGCAGCTGATGGTGCCGAACCTCGTGCCGTTCGTGTCGCACCTGTTCGACATGGGGGTCGACGCGATGGGGCGGGTGCTGATCGGCTGGCGGTGAGCGCCGCCCTCCCCCGTTCCCGGCCTGTTCCGGCCCTCCGTTGCTGGAAAACCCCTAAAGGTTCCACTGTCTCGCGAAAGGTTGCAGAAGGTTTCGCCTCCCTATACTCGTCGTGACGATGCAGCAAGCATCGCGCCAGACGAATACAACGAACGGAGACGACCCGATGCGACCCATCCTGCGCACCCTCGCCGTGGCAGCCAGCCTGAGCTGCGCGCTCGCCGCTCACCCCGCCTTCGCCGACGACGGCGGCAAGATCACGATCATGGTCGGCGGGATCGCGAAGCTGATCTACCTGCCCGCGCGGCTCACGCAGGAGCTCGGCTACTTCAAGGCCGAAGGGCTCGATGTCGAGCTGCTGTCGCAGCCGGCCGGCGTCGACGCCGAGAACGAGCTGCTCGCGGGCGCCGTGCAGGGCGTCGTCGGCTTCTACGACCACACGATCGACCTGCAGAGCAAGGGCAAGGACGTGAAGGCGATCGCCGTGTTCGGCCAGGTGCCGGGCGAAGTCGAGATGGTGTCGACCAAGGCCGCGCCGACGTTCAAGTCGATGGCCGACGCGAAAGGCAAGACGCTCGGCGTGACGGGCCTCGGCTCGTCGACCAGCTTCCTCACCCAATACCTCGCGCTCGCGCACGGCGTGCCGTCGACGCAGTACACGATGCTGCCGGTCGGCGCCGACGCGAGCTTCATCGCCGCGATCAAGCAGGGGCGCATCGACGCCGGGATGACGACCGAACCGACGGTGTCCGCGCTCGAGAAGATGGGCGACGCGAAGGTGCTGGTCGACCTGCGCACGCTGGAAGGCACGCGCGCGGCGCTCGGCGGCACCTACCCGGCCGCGAGCCTGTACGTGCAGTCGGCCTGGGCCGATTCGCACAAGGCTGAAGCGACCAAGCTCGCGCACGCGTTCGCGAAGACGATGCAGTTCATCCACACGCACAGCGCCGACGAAATCGCCGCGAAGATGCCGGCCGACTACCAGAAGGACAAGGCGCTGTACGTGAGCGCGCTGAAGGCGTCGCTGCCGATGTTCACCGCCGACGCGAAGATGCCGGCCGACGGCCCGGCGACCGTGCTGAAGGTGCTGTCGGCGTTCAACCCGTCGGTGAAGGGCAAGCACATCGACCTGACGCGTACCTACACGAACGATTTCGTGAACGCGAAATAAGCAGCGGCGCCGGCGGCGGCGATCCCGCCGCCGTGCGTTCCCCGTTCCGGCCCGTTTGACCGGCCCGGCGTCGCGTCACGATGCGACGCTCTCCTCACCCGCAGGACGAATGCGATGAACCAGGCAGTCTCCCCGAGCACACCGGCGATCGAGTTTCGCAACGTGTCGTGCCGCTTCATTTCGCCGGAAGGCAAGGCCACCGTCGCGCTGCGCGACTTCAGCATGAGCGTCGCGCGCGGCGAGTTCATCGCGATCGTCGGGCCGACCGGCTGCGGCAAGTCGACGACGCTGAACCTGATCACCGGGCTGCTCAAGCCCGCGTCGGGCGAAGTGCGCGTGATGGGCCGCCCGGTCGACGGGATCGATCCGCGCATCGGCTTCGTGTTCCAGGCCGACGCCGTGTTCCCGTGGCGCAACGTGATCGACAACGTCGCGGCGGGCCCGCTGTTCCGCGGCCGCTCGAAGGACGTCGCGTATGCGCAGGCCGAGGAATGGATCCGCAAGGTCGGCCTCGACAAGTTCACGAAGCACTACCCGCACCAGCTCTCCGGCGGGATGAGGAAGCGCGTCGCGCTGGCGCAGACCTTCATCAACCAGCCGGAAATCCTGCTGATGGACGAGCCGTTCTCCGCGCTCGACATGCAGACGCGCACGCTGATGCAGGACGAGCTGCTGCAGCTCTGGTCCGCGAACAAGGGTTCGGTCGTGTTCGTCACGCACGATCTCGAGGAGGCGATCGCACTCGCCGACCGCGTGTTCGTGCTGACCGCTCGCCCCGCGACGCTCAAGCGCGTGTACGAGATCGACCTGCCGCGCCCGCGCGTCACGTCGGAAATCCGCTACGACGCGCGCTTCATCGAAATTTCCAAGGACATCTGGCACGACCTGCGCGAAGAAGTGCAGATCGGCTGACAGCAGCAAGGACAGGATAGGACAGGAGCATGACCGACATGACGCTTCCCCCCACCGCCATTCCGGCGAAGTCGCTCGACGACGAGTCGCGCGCTGCGCAAACCCGGCTGCGCCGCCGCCGGCAACTGATCATCGGCCTGCGGATCGCCGTGCTCGTCATCGTGCTGGGCGGCTGGGAACTCGCCGCGCGGCTCAAGTGGATCGATTCGTTCTTCTTCTCGCAGCCGACGCTGATCTTCGCGCAGATCCAGGACTGGATGATCAACGGCACGTCGCAGGGGCCGCTGCTCACGCAGGTGTGGGTGACGCTCGAGGAAACCACGATCGGCTTCCTGATCGGCTCGGTGGCCGGCGTGATCTGCGGGATCGTGCTCGGCCGCAACAAGCTGATGGCCGACGTGTTCGGCCTGTACATCCAGATCGCGAACTCGATTCCGCGCGTCGTGCTCGGCTCGATCTTCGTGATCGCGCTCGGCCTCGGGATGGCGTCGAAGATCGCGCTGGCCGTGGTGATGGTGTTCTTCGTCGTGTTCGGCAACGCGTTCCAGGGTGTGCGCGAAGCCGACCGCTACCTGATCGCGAATGCGCAGATCCTCGGCGCATCGCGCCGGCAGATCACCACGTCGGTCGTGATTCCGTCCGCGCTCTCGTGGATTCTCGCGAGCCTGCACGTGAGCTTCGGCTTCGCGCTGGTCGGTGCGGTCGTCGGCGAATTCCTGGGTTCCAAGCAGGGCATCGGTTTGCTAATCTCCACCGCCCAGGGCGCGTTCAACGCGAGCGGCGTGTTCGCGGCGATGATCGTGCTGGCGGTGGTCGCGCTGGCCGCCGACTACCTGCTGACGTGGCTCGAGAAGCGGCTGCTGAAGTGGCGCCCCGCGGCGTTCTGAACGCCGCAGACGGACGCCTGACATGACATTCCCGACCGCGCCGGTGCTCCCGGCGCGGTTCGGCATTTCGGAGAAGGAGCGCAACAGGATGGCGCACAGCCTGCGCGGGCGATTGCTGTGGTGGCTGCTGCTGCCGCTCGCGGTGTTCGTGCTGATCGCCGGCGCGATGTCGTACGACACCGCGCGGACCACGGCCGCGCTCGTGCAGGACAGCGCGCTCGTCGCGTCCGCGCGCACGATCGGCGAGGACATCGAATGGCGCAACGGGCTGCCGGTCGCCGACGTGCCGCCGGCCGCGCTGGAGATCTTCGAATCGCCGTCGCGCGATTCGGTGTTCTACAAGGTGATCGACGGCCACGAGCGCCTGCTTGCGGGCACGCCGGTGCTCGACGTGCCGGCGCGGCACGGCGTCGAGCCGACGCTGTACGACACGTCGCTCGACGGCGTGCCGCTGCGCGCGGTGGCCTACGATCGCCAGCTTTACGACGAGGGTCAGGTCGAAACGGTCACGGTGGTCGTCGCGAAGACGACGCGCTCGCACCGCACGATGGTCGCCACGATCTGGCGGCCGCAGCTCGTGCGCCTGTCGCTGATGCTGATGCTCGCGATGGGGCTCGTGTACCTCGGCCTCACCTTCGAGATGCGCCCGCTGATGAAGCTGAAGGACGACGTGGCCGACCGCGGGCCGATGGAGCTGGAGCCGATCCGCCCCGAGCGGCTGCAGAACGAGCTGCGGCCGATCGTCGATGCGATCAACCAGTGCATCGCGCGGCTGAACATGCACACGGCCACGCAGCGCCGCTTCATCGCGGATGCCGCGCACCAGCTGCGCACGCCGATCGCGGTGCTCGACACACAGATCCAGTACGCGCAGCGGCGCGGGCACGACGATCCGGAACTGGCCGCGGTGCTCGACAGCATGCAGCGCAGCAGCCGCAAGATGGCCGCCGTGACCGACAAGCTGCTGCTGCTCGCGCATGCGGAGGCCACGCCGTCGACGCTGCTGACCCATCGCGTCGATCTCGCGGCCGTGGTGTCGAGCGTGCTCGAGGAAACGATCGTGCTCGCGCAGCAGCGCAATATCGATCTCGGCGCCGATCTCGGCGAGCGGCTCGACGTCGCGGGCAGCGACAGCCTGCTGACCGCGCTGGTGATGAATCTCGTCGACAACGCGGTGCGCTACACGCAGCCCGGCGGCTGCGTGACGGTGGCCGCACGCCGCGACGGCGACGCGATCGTGCTCGACGTGGTCGACAACGGCCCCGGCATCCCGGCCGAAGCGCGGCCGCACGTGTTCAAGCGGTTCTACCGCGTGTCGGCCGACACCGAAGGCTCGGGCCTCGGGCTCGCGATCGTCCGCGAGATCGCGCAGGCGCACGGCGGCAACGCGTCGCTCGCGCCGGGGGCCGGCAATCGCGGTATCGTCGTAACCGTGCGGCTGCCCGCATACGACTGAAGAGATGGGGCCATGAAACTCCTGCTGGTTGAAGACAACGCCGAACTCGCGCACTGGATCGTGAACCTGCTGCGCGGCGAGGATTTCGCGGTCGATTCCGTCGGCGACGGCGAGCGTGCCGACACGGTGCTGAAAACCGAACGCTACGACGCGGTGCTGCTCGACATGCGCCTGCCCGGCATCAGCGGCAAGGAAGTGCTCGCGCGGCTGCGGCGCCGCAACGACAACGTGCCGGTGCTGATGCTGACCGCGCACGGCTCGGTCGACGACAAGGTCGACTGCTTCGGCGCCGGCGCCGACGATTACGTCGTGAAGCCGTTCGAATCACGCGAGCTGGTCGCACGGATTCGCGCGCTGATCCGCCGGCAGGCCGGCGTCGGTACCACGCAGCTCGTGTGCGGCGATCTCGTTTATGCGTTCGGCACGCGCGAATTCCGCTGCGGCGAAACGGTGCTCGCGCTGCGCCGCCGCGAGCACGCGATCCTCGAGACGCTGATGCTGCAGCAGAACAAGACGGTCTCGAAGGCGCGGCTGATGGACAGCGTGTTCGCGCTCGACGACGAGCCGAGCGCCGATGCGATCGACATCTACATCCACCGGCTGCGCAAGCATCTCGCGGGCAGCACGGCCGAGATCATCACGCTGCGCGGGCTGGGTTACATCCTGCGCATGAAGAGCGCGCAGGACTGACGGGCGCTCGACCGTCGCCCGGAACGGCACGCCGATTCGTAGCACGAAACGTATTCGACGCCAGCCGGATGCCCGGCAGGCCCGCCTTCGCACGCCTCTCCGGTCCGCGATTGTTGCGCGTTCGGTGTTTTCACCGATCCGATTCTTGCGTCCGGGAAAGCGTCGTGAAGGATTACACCCTCTACGATGCTACGCGTCGGCCCTCTCGCTGTGGCCGGCAAGAATCGGCATACATTACGTACTGCCAACGACCAGATTCCAATGCGGCAGCTCGGAGGAGACGATCTTGAAACGAAAAACCCTTGCCCTTTCCATCGCGGCGGCTGGCCTGTGCGCCGGCACCCAGGCGCACGCGCAGTCGAGCGTGCAGCTCTATGGGCTGATGGACCTGAGCTTTCCGACCTACCGGACCCACGCCGACGCGAACGGCAATCACGTGATCGGGATGGGCAACGAAGGCGAGCCGTGGTTCAGCGGCAGCCGCTGGGGCCTGCGCGGTGCCGAAGACATCGGCGGCGGCACGAAGATCATCTTCCGCCTCGAAAGCGAATTCGTGGTCGCGAACGGCCAGATGGAAGACAGCGGCCAGATCTTCGACCGCGACGCGTGGGTCGGCGTCGAGGACGAGCGCTTCGGCAAGCTGACGGCCGGCTTCCAGAACACCATCGCGCGCGACGCGGCCGCGATCTACGGCGATCCGTACGGCACGGCGAAGCTGTCGACCGAGGAAGGCGGCTGGACCAACTCGAACAACTTCAAGCAGATGATTTTCTACGCGGCCGGCCCGACCGGCACGCGCTACAACAACGGCATCGCGTGGAAGAAGCTGTTCAGCAACGGCATCTTCGCGAGCGCCGGCTACCAGTTCAGCAACTCGACCCAGTTCGCGACCGGCTCCGCATACCAGGTCGCGCTCGGCTACAACGGCGGGCCGTTCAACGTGTCGGGCTTCTACAACCACGTGAACAACGGCGGTTTCACGAACCAGACGTTCTCGGTCGGCGGCAACTACACGTTCGACATCGTGCGCCTGAATGCCGGCTACTTCCGCTACAACGGCGACCAGGGCCCGCTCGGCCAGCGCCACGACGATTCGTGGACGGTGTCGATGAAGATCGCGCCGAAGGGCGCGCTCGACTACGAGCTCGGCTACCAGCAGATGCGCATCAAGAACGCCGCGAACAACTCGGACGGCTTCACGCCGAACGCGAACCTCGGCGCGTTCAGCCTGACCAACGGCGTCAGCAACGGCTTCAAGGAAACGATCTACGGGTCGGTGTTCTATCACCTGAGCAAGCGCACCGAAGTGTACCTGGCCGGCGACTACATGAAGCTGCACGGCGGCTACACGGTGTCGTCGACGTTCGGCGCGAAGAACCAGCTCGAACTGACGTCGGGCATCCGCACGCGTTTCTGACCCGAGGTTCGGCCATCCGGGCGGGGCGCGTCGCCCCGCCTTTCCCTCCATCCGGGATTTCTCCATGCGGGCACGCCGGCGCTTTGCGCCGACCGTGCCCTTTTTTTCGTCCTTTCCGCGGCGCCCCGGGGTGCCCGGAAAACGGCTGCGGGCCGCCCGGGCGACAACCGGCCCGAAGCCGCTTGCGGCCCGTCCGGCGGGCGATCGCGGCCGATGTCCGCACGATCGGCTCACATCGGCGCTTGACCTCGGCCGGGCGACTCGATAGCGTTTCGGGTTTGCCCGGGTGGCCATTGCCGCCGGTGCCGTGAGCGCGCCCGACGTCCTGGCGCGCGCGGCCGGGCTCCGATGGAAAAGACGATGCAGAAACTCGATGCGGCCAGCCCGCAGGCGATGTCGACGGATTTCACCGCCGACAACGTCGCGCGCCTGAAGGCGCTGTTCCCCGAACTCGTGACCGAAGGCCCCGGCGGCGCGTCGGTCGACGTCGACGTGCTGAAGGCGCTGGTCGGCGAACGCACGGTCGGCGACGCCGACGAGCGCTACGGCTTCCACTGGCATGGCAAGCGCAGCGCGCGCCAGGCCGCGCTCACGCCGTCGACGGGCACGCTGCGGCCCTGCCCCGACGACAGCGTCGCGTGGGACGACACGCGCCATCTCGTGATCGAGGGCGACAACCTCGACGTGATGAAGCTGCTGCACAAGAGCTACGCAGGCAAGGTGAAGCTCGTCTACATCGATCCGCCGTACAACACAGGCAGCGATTTCGTCTATCCGGACGATTTCAGCGACAGCATCCGCCATTACCTGGCGATGACCGGGCAGACCCAGGGCGGCGTGAAGCGCAGCACCAACACCGAGGCGAACGGCCGGTTCCACACCGACTGGCTGAACATGATGTACCCGCGCCTGAAGCTCGCGCACGCGCTGCTGTCCGACGAAGGGCTGATCGCCGTGCACATCGACGAGCATGAAGTGCACGCGCTGGTGCTGATGCTGCGCGAGATCTTCGGCGAGGAGAACGAGCTCGGCGTCGCCGTGTGGGACAAGCGCAACCCGAAGGGTGACGCGCGCGGCGTCGCGTACCAGCACGAATCGCTGGTGCTGTTCGCGCGCAACGCCGAGACGCTGCTCGAACAGGCGCCGCTGAAGCGCCCGAAGCGCAATGCGCAGCGCATGCTCGACGCCGCGCACGACGCCGTGTACCGCAGCGGCAACCCGAAGGACGCGCAGAAGGCGTACCGCGCGTGGATGAAGGCGCAGACCAACCTGTCCGGCGGCGAGGTGATGTACGACCGGCTGTCGGAAGAAGGCCGCGTGTACCGTCTCGTGTCGATGGCCTGGCCGAACAAGAAGAAGGCGCCGGAAGAGTATTTCACGCCGCTGATCCACCCGGTCACCGGCAAGCCGTGCGCGATGCCCGCCCGCGGCTGGCGCAACCCGCCCGCGACGATGCAGGCGCTGATCGAGCGCGGCCAGATCGAATTCGGCGCGGATGAAAGCACGCAGCCGCAGCGCATCTATTACCTCGACGAAAACATGTACGAGAACGTGCCGTCGGTGCTGCCGTTCGCCGGCTCCGACGACGCGCTGCTGAAGACGCTCGGCATCCCGTTCGACCTGCCGAAGCCGGTCGATTTCGCGGCGGCCGTGATCGGCTGGTGCACGCGCGGCGACGACATCGTGCTCGACTGCTTCGCGGGCTCCGGCTCGACCGGCCACGCGGTGATGCAGGTGAACGCGACCGATGGCGGCGCGCGCCGCTACGTGCTCGTGCAATTGCCCGAGGCGCTCGACCGCCGCGACAAGACGCAGCTCGCGGCCGCCGATTTCTGCGCGAAGCTGAAGAAGCCGCTGACGCTCGCCGAAATCACCAAGGAACGCCTGCGCCGCGCCGCGCAGCAGGTCGCGCGCGACTACCCGGAAAGCTACGGCGACCTCGGCTTCCGCGTGTACCGGCTCGACACGACCAACGTGATCGAGTGGGACCCGCGCCGCGACGACTTCGACCATGCGCTGTTCGCGTCCGTCGAGCACGTGAAGACCGGCCGCACCGAGGACGACCTGCTCGCCGAATTGACGCTGAAGCTCGGCCTCGACCTGTGCACGCCGGTCGAGCATCACCAGGTGGCGGGCAAGACCGTGCACCTGATCGGCCGCTCGATCGTCGCGTGCTTCGATGCGCGCATCTCGCGCGACGACGCGGGCCCGCTCGCCGACGGCATCGTCGACCTGCTCGATGCGACCGGCACGACGCACGACGTCACGTGCCTGTTCCGCGACAGCGGCTTCGTCGACGACGTCGCGAAGCTCAATCTCGCCGCGCTGCTCGAACAGCACGGCGTGAAGCGCGTGCGGAGCCTGTGATGCGGCTGCATTTCGAAGCGGATCTCGACTACCAGCGCGAGGCGATCGACGCCGTCTGCGACCTGTTTCGCGGGCAGGAATCGTATCGCGGCGACTTCAGCGTGCTCGCGAACGCCGCGCCCGGCACGACG
This sequence comes from Burkholderia sp. LK4, assembly GCF_001043615.1. Classification (NCBI taxonomy): domain Bacteria; kingdom Pseudomonadati; phylum Pseudomonadota; class Betaproteobacteria; order Burkholderiales; family Burkholderiaceae; genus Burkholderia; species Burkholderia sp. LK4. The sequence goes on along the minus strand of NZ_LDUL01000009.1, from coordinate 18,117 downwards.
GCCGCCGCGCAGGGCTCGCTCGGCTTCGCGGTGTCGGAACAGGGCGTCGGCAACCGGCTGTCGCTGACCGACGACGCGCTCGCGCGCAATCTCGCCGACGTGCAGCTGCGCGGCGGGCTGCCGCCGTCCGGCCTGCCCGGCTCGCGCGACTTCACCGTCGAGATGGAGACCGGCACCGGCAAGACCTACGTGTACCTGCGCACGATCTTCGAGCTGAACCGCCGTTACGGCTTCACGAAGTTCGTGATCGTCGTGCCGTCGATTGCGATCAAGGAAGGCGTGCACAAGACGCTTTCCATCACCGAGGATCACTTCCGCGCGCTGTACGCAGGCGTGCCGTACGACTACTTCCTGTACGACTCCGCGAAGCTCGGCCAGGTGCGTCACTTCGCGGCGAGCGCGGCGATCCAGATCATGGTGATGACGGTCGCCGCGATCAACAAGAAGGAAATCAACAACCTCTACAAGGACAGCGAGAAGACCGGCGGCGAGAAGCCGATCGACCTGATCCGCGCGACGCGGCCGATCGTGATCGTCGACGAGCCGCAAAGCGTCGACGGCGGCCTCGAGGGGCGCGGGCGCGAAGCGCTCGCCGCGATGGCGCCGCTCTGCACGCTGCGCTATTCGGCCACGCACGTCGACCGTCACCACATGGTGTACCGGCTCGACGCGGTCGACGCCTACGAACGCAAGCTCGTGAAGCAGATCGAGATCGCGTCGGCGATCGTCGAGGACGCGCACAACAAGCCGTACGTGCGGCTCGTCGGCGTGTCGAACCGGCGCGGCGCGATCAGCGCGCGTGTCGAGCTCGACGTCGCGACGGCGGCCGGCGTGAAGCGCCAGATCGTGACGGCCACCGACGGCGACGATCTCGAACGCCTGACCAAGCGTGCGCTGTACGCGGGGCTGCGGATCGGCGAGGTCCATGCGGTGAAGGGCGCCGAATACGTCGAGCTGCGCCATCCGGAAGGCGAGGCGTTCCTGTCGCTCGGCGAGGCGTTCGGCGACATCGACACGCTCGCCGTGCAGCGCGAGATGATCCGCCGCACGATTCGCGAGCATCTCGACAAGGAGCTGCGCCTGGCCGAACGCGGCGTGAAGGTGCTGTCGCTGTTCTTCGTCGATTCGGTCGAGCGTTACCGCCGCTATGACGAGAACGGGATGCCCGTGAAGGGCGACTACGCGCTGATCTTCGAAGAGGAATACGCACGTGCTGCACGCGTGCCGGCCTATCGCGCGCTGTTCGACGGCGTCGACCTGGCGCTCGAAGTCGGGCGCGCACACAACGGCTACTTCTCGATCGACCGCAAGGGCGGCTGGACCGACACGAGCGAAAGCAGCGCCGCAGCCCGCGAGAACGCGGAGCGCGCATACGGCCTGATCATGCGCGAGAAGGAAGCATTGCTGTCGTTCGACACACCGCTGAAGTTCATCTTCTCGCACTCGGCGCTGAAGGAAGGCTGGGACAACCCGAACGTGTTCCAGATCTGCACGCTGCGCGACATCCAGACCGAACGCGAGCGCCGCCAGACGCTCGGCCGCGGGCTGCGCCTCGCCGTCGACCAGGACGGCGAACGCGTGCGCGACCCGGGCGTGAATACGCTCACCGTGATCGCGACCGAGCGCTACGAGTCGTTCGCGGAGAACCTGCAGAAGGAAATCGAGGCCGATACGGGCATCCGTTTCGGGATCGTCGAGGAACACCAGTTCGCGGCGCTGCCCGTACAGGAAGGCGACGCACCCGCGCATGCGCTCGGCATCGAGCTGTCGCGCGTGCTGTGGAATCATCTGCACGAGCAGGGTTACGTCGATGCGCAGGGCAAGGTGCTCGACCGGCTGAAGGATGCGCTGCGCCAGAGCGCGCTGGTGCTGCCCGAGGCGTTCGAGATGCTGCGCGCGCCGATCGTCGCGACGCTGCGCAAGCTGTCGGGCCGTTTTGCCGTGCGCAACGCGGATGAGCGCCGTGCAATCGCGCTGCGGCGCGATGCGTCGGGCAAGGCCGTCGTGTTCGGCGAGGATTTCCGCGCGTTGTGGGACCGCATCCGCCATCGCACCGTGTACCGCGTCGAGTTCGACAACGCGAAGCTCGTGCGCGACTGCGCGGCCGCGCTGCACGACGCGCCGGACATCGCGCGCGCACGCTTGCAGTGGCGCAAGGCCGAGATCGATATCGGCAAGGCCGGCATCGAGGCGATCGAGGTGGGCGGCGCCGGCACGGTGCTGCTCGACGAAGGCGAGCTGCCGCTGCCCGACCTGCTCACCGAGCTGCAGGACCGCACGCAGCTCACGCGCCGTTCGCTTGCGACGATCCTGGCCGACAGCGGCCGGCTCGACGATTTTCGCGTGAATCCGCAGCAGTTCATCGCGGTCGCGGCCGATGCGATCAACCGCTGCAAGCGGCTCGCGCTCGTCGCGGGCATCGCGTATCGCAAGCTCGGCGAGCGCCATGTGCATGCGCTCGAATCGTTCGAAAGCGAGGCGCTGACGGGTTACCTGCGCAACCTGCGGCCCGACGCGCGGAAGTCGATCCACGAAGCGGTCGTGTGCGAGACGGACGCGGAGCGCGCGTTCGCCGATGCGCTCGAGGCGCACGACGGCGTGAAGCTGTACGCGAAGCTGCCCGCGTGGTTCCGCGTGCAGACACCGCTCGGCAGCTATCACCCCGACTGGGCCGTGCTCGCGGAGCAGGACGGCGGCGAGCGGCTGTACTTCGTCGTCGATACGCCGAATACCGACGGCCATGTGCCGAGCGAGCACGAGCGTGCGAAGCTCGCGTGCGGCGAAGCGCATTTCCGTGCACTGGTGGACGGCGACGGCGCGGCGCGCTTCGTGCGCGTCAGGCAGGCCGATGCGTTGTTCGAACCTGCGGTGCCGCTGGCAGGCGCCGGGCGGTGATACGAAGGGCGGCGATGAGCCGCCCTTTTTTCTGCGTTGGTGAGCGTGCCGGATACGCTCACGGCGCCTTCTTCATGCGCCGGTTTCTCTTCCGTCATCCGCGTGAAGGCGATTCCTATTCCTGCATGAGTACGACGCGGTTACGGCTGGTTGCAAATCGGGTCGGCACGACGTTTCCGCGCGACGGCGGCAATGCGTTGCCTCGATGAAAAAAGGGCGCCGAAGCGCCCTTCTCCCGCATGCGTGCGCCGCGCTTACAGCGTGCGGCCGAATGCGTTGTGATGCGAACGATGCGTGGACGTCGACGCATGCGTGGTATGACCATGCGCATGCCCGTGCGTGTGACCATGACCCGGCTGCACGCCGGCGCGATCGGCGATCGTATCCGAGCGGTCGGCTGCGCGCGACAGGCCCTTGTCGCGGTCCCCCGCGTGCATGCCGTTCGAGTTGCTCAGCGCCTGGCCGCTCATGTGGCCGCCGGACATGCCGCCCGCGTTGCCGCCCGAGCCGCCTGCGCCATGACCGCCACCGTTGCCACCGCCATTGCCGCCGGCCGCCGCGTACGCGGACACCGAGCCGAGTGCGAGCAGCGCGGCCGTCAATACGGACAGATATCGTTGCTGTTTCATCTTGTGCTCCCTGGAGCGCGTTCGTGTGACTGCATTCTATGAACGCACAAAATTCGCGCCACACGACGTTGTAAATGATCGTAACGATGCGCGCGGTGCGCATTCGTCGGATCGATCCGGGTGTTGCATGAACGGGGAGCGAAGCAGGCGGCGGCGGCGCGTTGGCGCCGCCCCGGTGATGAAGTGCTTACTGCGCCGGCTGCATGCCCTGCGCGGCGGCCTTGTGTTGAGCGGCCTGCTCCTGCGCCTGCTTCTTCGCCATGTGGTGGCCGACGATACAGCCACCGACCGCACCGACGACCGCGTGGTGCCCCGCGTAGTGGCCGGCGACCCCGCCGACCACCGCACCCTTCATGCAGCCCGCCGCGTGCGCGCTGCCGATCGTTGCGAGCGCGACGACAGCGGCGGCGGCGCACAGCCTGATGTGACGAATGGGCATCATGTTGTCACTCTCCTCTCGTGGTGATCAGCCGGGCCGCTTAGTCCCAGCGGCCGCCGCGCCAGCCGCCGCGGTCGCGCCGCTCGTGCTCGCGCCATTCACGGCGGCGCCATTCGTGTTCGCGCCATTCGCGCTGACGCCAGCCATCGCCACGCCAGCCGTCATCGCGGTAGCCGACCGGCGCGTACATGACGGGCGGCGGCGGCGCGACGTAGACCGGTGCGGGCGCCGCATAGACGCCCGGCACACCGATGCCGACCGACAGGTCGACGTGGGCCGACGCGACGCCCGAAGCTGCCAGCGCCGCTACACCGAGAACTGCACCGAGAATAAGTTTCTTGCTCATCTCGCGACTCCCTGCACGTGTCGTGCGTCATGTGAATACGGTTCGGAGTCTAGGCACCGGACACAGACACAGGTGAAACGGGTATGCGAGACCGGTAACGGACGTTTACGGATGCCCGAAAAGCCTTGCGGGACAAGGGAGAGGCCGTGCTCGAAACACCGTTGCGGCGATGCATCGGGCCGGTAAAAAAGGCGTTTCGGCACGAAACCGGGCGATTCGATCGCGCTCGCCGGCGTGCGCGGGAAGCGAACCGCCCGCGCGGCGCGAGCGGTTCGCAACAGCAGGCGTTACGCGCGGATATCGTCGACGCTGCGCAGCCAGTGCACGCTGAACAGGTTGTCCGCGTCGGTCCACACGGTATCGGGCTCGAATCCCGCGCGGCGCGCGATCGCTTGGAAGCCGTCGATCGTGAACTTGTGCGAGTTCTCCGTGTGGATGCGCTCGCCGGCTTCGAAGCGGAACGCGTGGCCGCGCACGTGCACCGTCTGCGCGACATCGCTGACGAGATGCATCTCGATGCGCTGCCGCTCGCTGTCGTAGAACGCGTAATGCGAGAACGCGTCGACGTCGAAATCCGCGCCGAGCTCCGCGTTCGCGCGCACCAGCAGGTTCAGGTTGAACCGCGCGGTTACGCCCGGTGCATCGTTGTACGCGTCGTGCAGCGTGCGCGCGTCCTTCACGAGGTCGGCACCGACCAGCAGGCCGCCGCCGCGCAGCAGCCGTGCGGCATCGCGCAGGAATGCGTCGGCCTCTTCCCGCGAGAAATTGCCGATCGTCGAGCCGGGAAAGAAACCGATGCGCCGCGCCGGTGTCGCGGTCAGCGCGGCCAGTTGCTCGGCCTTCGTGTAGTCGGCCGCGAGCGGCGCGACGTCGAGCCACGGATAGGCCGAACGCAGTCGCGCGGCCGCGCCGTGCAGGTAGTCGGCCGAGATGTCGACCGGCACGTAGCGCGCCGGCGCGTTCGCATAGTTGCCCGCGAACGCGTCGAGCAGCACGCGGATCTTCTCGAGCGAGCCGGCGCCGAATTCGACGAGTTCCGCATGCGGGCCGACGCGCCGCACGATCTCGGCCGCGCGATCGCGCAGGATGCCGAGCTCGGTGCGGGTCGGGTAATACTCGGGCAGTTCGCAGATGCGATCGAACAGCGCGGAGCCGGCCGCATCGTAGAAGTATTTCGGCGGAATGCTGCGCGGCGTGCGCGACAGTCCGTCGATCAGGTCGCGCTCGAACGCGCTCGGCCGCGAATCGCGGGCGGGTTGCTGGCCACCGCTCGTGGCCGTCTGGTCAGACGTCTCGCGCAAGTCGCACTCCCGTGAATTGCCAGCGTGCCGCCGGCGGAAAGAAATTGCGGTACGTCGGCCGTTCGTGCCCCGGCGGCGTCGCGATGCTGCTGCCGCGCAGGACCTGCTGGCCGACCATGAACTTGCCGTTGTATTCGGCCGCGACACCCGCGAGCGGCCGAAAGCCCGGGTACGGCTCGTAGGACGAGCGCGTCCATTGCCACACATGCCCGAGCATCTGCCGGATGCCTTCGGAGGAGAACGCGGCTTCCCATTCGAATTCGGTCGGCAGGCGGGCGCCGGCCCATTCCGCGTACGCGGCCGCTTCGTAGAAGCTCACGTGGCACACCGGTGCGTCGGGCGCGAGCGGCTCGACGCCGTGCAGGCCGAACGTGCGACGTACGCGCGTGGCGGCCGCATCGTCGTCGTCGGGCATCCAGTACGCGGGCCCTTGCCACCCTTCCCGCTGCACCGTGGCCCAGCCGTCGGACAGCCAGAACTCGGGGCGTGTGTAGCCGCCGTCTGCGACGAACGCCGCATATTCCGCATTCGTCACGAGACGGTTCGCGATCTCGTACGGCCGCACGAGTGCCGTGTGGCGCGGCCGTTCGTTGTCGAACGAGAACGCATCGCCGTCGTGGCCGATCTCGACGAGCCCGCCCGGCTGGTGAAGCCAGTGCAGCGCGCCCGCATCGCCCGCGGCCATCGCACCGCCGTCCATCCCGTTGCGCGGCCGGAACGCCGGCTTCAGCGGGTTGCACGAGAACGCGTGCAGCATGTCGGTCACGATCAATTCCTGGTGCTGCTGCTCGTGATGCAGACCGAGCACGACCTCGGGCGCGATTGCGTCGAGCAGCGCCGCATCGGCGCCGGCCAGCGCGCGCAGCATCGCGTCGTCGACGTATTGCCGGTACGCATGCACCTCGTCGAGCGACGGGCGCGTGAGCAGCCCGCGCTGCGGCCGCGGATGGCGCGGGCCGAGCGCTTCGTAATAGGAATTGAAGAGGAACTGGAATGCGTCGTCGAACGGCGCGTAGCCGGGCACGCGGCGCATCAGCACGACGGTTTCGAAGAACCAGGTCGTATGCGCGAGATGCCATTTCGTCGGACTCGCGTCGGGCATCGACTGCACGGCCTGGTCTTCGGCGGACAACGTCGCGGTCAACGCGACGCTATGGGTGCGCACGTCCTGGTAACGGCGCTGAAGCTTTGATGCAAGGAGGCTCATCGGTTTACCGTCCACGTCGCGATTCGCTGCGTTGCGTTGCCGGAAAAGGGAAAGCCTTGCGCGTGATGCGCGCGGCTGACGTGCGACCTGCTGCTGCGTCGACGGGCAGCCGGCGCGCGCCGGGCCGCGAATGCGGCGTCACTTCATCTGCCCGTGCAGAACAGTATGGTCCAGAAATGTGAATGCTGCGAATCGGGATGCCGGTGAAACGCGAACGAAAGAGAAATGAAAGTGTCGGCTGCGCGCGTGTCGCACGCGTGACACGCCGGGCAGGCCTGCCGGTTCGGGCGTGAACGCCGTGCACGACGCGCTGGGCCGCGCAGGCGGGCTGCTGACACCCCATGACATCCGCGCGGCGATCGTGAGTGCATGCCCCGGGATGCCCGGATTTGTCTGACGAACGTATGCGTGCGCCGCGACCGGCACGGCGATGAACCGCCCCGCCCTTCGTCCGGGTCCGCGGCCAAACGCGCTTCAAAAAAATTTCTAGCCGATGTCACACACGCGGGGGGCTCGCTCGTCATGTCACCGGAACCCACACGAAAGGAGAAGGACCATGACTGCGAAACTCAATCCGTTTGCCGCCGCACCCGCACTGATGAAGAACTGGATGACCGTATCGGTCGCCGCTGCCGGGAGCCTCGAGCCGACGCTGATCGAGCTCGTCAAGATCCGCGCATCGCAGATCAACGCGTGCGCGAACTGCATTAACATGCACACGGCCGAGGCCCGCGAGCAAGGCGAGACCGAGCAGCGCATCTATCTGCTTGCCGCGTGGCGCGAAGCGCCCTGCTACACCGACCGCGAACGCGCGGCGCTCGGCTGGACCGATGCGCTCACGCGGCTGTCGGAGGGCCACGCCGCACACGAGGCAGCCTACGCGGCGCTGAACGACCACTTCAGCCAGGAGGAACAGGTGAAGCTCACGCTGATGATCAACGTGATCAACGGCTGGAACCGGCTCGCCGTCGGCTTCGGGCTGTGGATCGACCCGGCCGACGCGAAGGCCGCCGCCGCGAAGATGGTGGCCTGATGCCGACCCTCGACCCGGCCAGGGGCAGCGCCGAAGAACGGGCCGACGCGGCCGCGAGCTTCGACCCGCTGCGTCGCACGCTGATCCGCGTCGCGTATCGGATGCTCGGCTCCGTCGCGGATGCCGAGGACATGGTGCAGGAAGCGTTCATCCGCTGGATGGACGTCGACCGTACCGAGGTGCGCGTGCCCGAGGCGTTCCTGCGCCGCATGGTGATGCGCATGTGCCTCGACCAGCTGAAGTCTGCGCGGCACCAGCGCGAGACCTATATCGGCCCGTGGCTGCCCGAGCCGGTCGTCGAGGAAGACGAACAGGAAGACGTCACGCTGCCGCTGCTGCTCGCGCTCGAACGGCTCTCGCCGCTCGAACGCGCGGCGTTCCTGCTGCACGACGTGTTCGGCCTCGAGTTCGACGAAGTGGCCGCGACGATCCAGCGCGACCCGGCCGCGTGCCGGCAGCTCGCCGCGCGAGCGCGTACGCATGTGCGCGAGGCGCGGCCGCGCTTTCATGTCGAGAAACAGCGCGGGATCGAATTGGCGGAAGCGTTTTTTGCCGCGTCACGCAGCGGCGACATGCGCACGCTCGGCGCGATGCTCGCCGAGGACGTGAGCCTGCATTCGGACGGTGGCGGCAAGCGCTCGGCGGCGGGCAAGCCGGTGTTCGGCTTCGAACGCGTGATGAAGGTGCACGAGTATCTGGCCGAGCTGTTTGCGACACATGCATCGAAGCTCGTGCGTGCCGGGTTCATCAACGGGCTGCCGGGTTTCGTCACGCTGGAATCCGATGGCGAGCTGCAGACCACGGCGCTCGAGATCGAGGACGGCAAGATCGTCGCGATCTATGTCGTGCGCAATCCTGACAAGTTGAAGCATCTGCACTGAGGGTGGCGGAGTCGCGCATCGGGTGCCGTGCGCAGGCACGGCCGCGATGCGCGCTGTTCACCGTCCTGCCGCCCTGCTTTACCGGCCGCCGGTTCGTGCTTGTGCTCGTGCAATCAATACGTGCCGACCACGACGTTGCGGATCACGATCATCAGGAAGCCGAGCAACGGCGTCGCGATCGCGAAACCTGTCGCCGCGAGCCAGTTCGTGCCGCCCTGCGCTTCCAGCAACGCGAGAAACGATTCGCGCGACGTCGCGTTCGGGCGCAGCTTGTCGATCCGGCGCTCGACGTGCGCCTTGTAGAGGCCGTTCCCGTACCAGCCGAGCGACACCGCGATCCCGATCGTGACCGGGTCGAGCGTGCTCGATTCGAAGTATGTCGGAAAGAACAGCAGCTCGACCAGCGTGATCGCGAGCGACGCGCCAAGGACGGCCGCCGCCTGCCAGTACATGCATCGATACGCCATCCAGACCGGGCCCAGGAAACAGGCTGCCCAGTTCCACGACTGCCGGTTCTTGCGCGACGCGGCGATCGTCCATTTCCGCTCGAACCAGGCAGCCTTCTTGCCGACATAAGCGGCGATTTCGTCGTTGCTCGCGGACGATGCGGCGGTCGTGACGTCGGACATGGTCGGGTGCTCTCGGTCGCGCGGGTCGCGCGTTGTTGTTTTGACGTGGTCGGATGCGGTGAAAGTCGAACGGCGCAGCCGCTTCGGTCGCACACGATTCTACCTGCCGTGCAGCGCAGGTCGCAGCGTCACGGGCCAGGATGTCGGTGGAGATGCGATGCCGTGGATCGCGCGACGCATCGGGGCGACATGCGTCGTTTCGCGTTGTTTCGGCCGGAAAAAGAAAAACGCCACGCGAGGTTGCCGCGTGGCGTTTGTATATTTGGCGAGCCGCGTTGCCTGTAGGCAATTTGCGCTGCCGGACCCCTTCATTTTGTTCGTTGGTAGGCTCGATTGGATTCGAACCAACGACCCCCACCATGTCAAGGTGGTGCTCTAACCAACTGAGCTACGAGCCTAAGAAGCCGCGAATTATAGAGAGGGTTTTTGAGGAGCACAAGCCCTTTCGTGAAAATTTTTTGAATCGGCGCGTGCGGGGGCAAACGATCGATGATGCCTGGCGATGCCGGGCACGTCGCCCTCACTGCTTCGCATCACAGCAAAACGCGTCGATGCGCGGTGATGTTATCCACATTGCCCTCTGGATAACCGTCCGGCAAGCCTCTGGATTCACAGTGGAACGATTGAGGATATGTCGGCGAGTCTGTGAATCGGCGAAAAGTTGTTCTGTGCTGCGCGGAGCTGTTCACGTGCGACACCCATGGTTATGCATCCCGCTTCGTGCTGAAAATTCAGTGCGTTACGGAGGTTATCCACTGTGAGGCACAGCGCTTGTTAACTATCACTACGTATATATACGAACCCTGTTAACACCTTTGGATAAGCACAGTCCGTCGACTGTGATCCGCCCGGGATATGCACTGCGTGCGGCGAACAGAAGAACGAATCGGGAAGCTGTGAAGCGCGTGGGTGATGTGCGGACCCTTATGTCTGTAGAATCGCCGGCATCCAGGATGCAAAGGCCCGTTGAACAGGCTCACGACACATGACCGATTCTTCGTTGCCCAGGCTCGACACGCTCGATATCGACACAGTCGTGCATCGAATGCAGCAACATCCGGGCGACATCGTGTTCGAGCAACGCGTGTCGATCCCGGAAGCCGACTTCCTGTGCTGCCGCTACAAAGGTGAGCGATTCAACGTGAAGTTCGATCTCGGCTACGGGGTATTTGTCGATCGCGTCGGAAAGCTGTCTCGCCAAGACATCGAAGACATCATCAGATGGCTCGCAACGATGTGAACCGGATGACGGGAGGCACAGGCACATGATCGATTCCTTGACTGCGCTGCAGCGCTGGTACGAATCGCGTTGCGATGGCGTCTGGGAACACGCGCACGGCATCGAGGTCGTCACGCTGGACAATCCGGGATGGAAGGTGAAGCTCGACGGCGCGACGTCTGGCAAGGTGATCGATCTGTCGATCGAGCGCAACGAGTCGGACTGGATATCCGTGCGTGCGACTAGCGCTGAATTCACCGGCTACGGCGGCCCGGGCAATTTGCCGGAGCTCCTCTTGCTCGCGGTCGAGTGGATTGACTGGCGCGCGACGAACGACGAAGGACAAAGCGATCGATGAAGGCACCTGTCGACGAAATGCTGGTGACGGAGATTGCCGGCCGTGTTGCGGTTGTCGTGACCGAGGTGGTCGCCGTCGCCGATGGGCTGGCACGGTTGGGCTTGGCTCGGCAATCCGGTCGCGGGGAATGCGCGATCGCTCGATGTCTTCCACGGCGCGACGAAACCGAAGAAAGAACAGGGCGACGCAAGCGGCGCTCGCAACTGGAGTGAGTAATGGGACCGATCGTTTGCCATCGACATGGACGCGCTTCCACGGCGACAACGTCGAAGGGTGTGGACGCACGCATCAGGCTGCGCGCACAGTGTATGCCCGGTGAACTCGTGAAGGTCTCGCTCGACCGGCCGAGATACAGCCGGGAGATGTGGGTGTTGCGCGCCGAGCTCGACGAGCACGAGGTCGATGCGATCTTCGTCGATCGGGTCGCGCACGTGAAGGCATTTCCGAAGATCGCGGCATTGGAGCGCTTGCGCGCGTATGTCTGTCTGGCGTGTCTGGACGAACTGCTCGTGCGTTCGGGCGAGGTGCCTCATCAACCGACGACGAAAGAGCAGGCGTTCGATACGTCCGTCGTCGCGGCGAATGCAAAGTGGCCGAGCGGTTTCGCGCGATGCGAACTTCACGGGCTGATCCGGCCGACGCGGTCGTCGCCGGATATCGAAACGGCGATTCTCACGATCGATGTGATCCGTGATTGTCACGTCGTGCGGGTGATCGATGCCCGTGTGAAGCACGAGCCCAAGTATTGGTTCGACGAAGCGTTTTTGCGCAAGGTGCTCGGGCCGGATATCAACATCGTCGATTCGACGTTCAGGATCGACGATCCGGCCATGTTCGTGCGGCTGCGGGACGCCGGTGAGTATGTGTGTCCGGTGTGCCTGCGGGAGGTGTTGAAACGCAGCGGCCTGGGCGATGACGCTGCGCCGGCGTGAACGCAAAGGAGAGGGCATGACGGGCAGGCAACCGGCGCCGTTTGCGATCGAGCAGGACGACATGACGGACGACGCTACCCGGCGCAAGATTTTCTGGCTGCTGCAACGCCTGACGAGCCTGTCGCTCTGGACGCGCAAGCGCGAGGCATTCGAGCGCTTCGCGAACGCGTACGAGCATGCAGTGAACACGTGGCCCGATGGTGATCCGGAGGCCATCCAGCGCACCCACTTTCCGATCATTGCCGACATTCTCGCGGCTTACGATCGAGGGCTGACCGAGCTGGCCCGAGGGAACCGGATTGGCTGGCGGAGCGGTGGGCCGTTCAAGCACGTGTACCGGCAATACCACCTTCTGGACGCGTATTTCTACCCTAATCCCGATTACTGGGATCGCGGTGGGCAGGTTGCCCCGTACCCGCCGAAGATCGACGCGCTGGCCCGGCTGCTGCACGCATCGGAATACCAGATGGAGTCTGCGCCGTTCGATTCGGACGATCGATTCGGCAACCTCGCACGTCTGCGCTCGGCGAGACAGCTGTTGTCCCCGAATGCCTATGAGCGCAACTTCCACACGGTTTCGTACCCGGTGTTTCCGGAGGAGCTGCCTGCGGTTCCAGAAGCGGTTGGCCCGATCATCTGGACCGGCCGGAAAGTGCCTTGCGACGGCATCTGGGAGCCTGTCGTCGTCAAGTGGTCGAGGCGGCCGGGCCTCGTGCCGATCGTCATGCCCGGCTTGTGTAATGGAGGTTGCTTCAATTATTTCGTTCGGGGCACGCGTGCGCCGAACATCACGGACGATTTCCCGGGATCGTTCATCCCGACGTGCTGGCGATTGCTGTGGGAAGACCGGCGTTACGTGAACGGCGTCATTCCCGACGAATCGCAGTATTTCCTCGAGCCACGGCAAGCGCCGCAGACGAACCCGAACCCGTGATATCCGGAGAACGCCATGAGCAAGCTGAATTTCGGCGAGGTCGATCGATGTTCCGTCCGGCTCAATACCGCGATGCTGCTCGGCCTGAAGGCGGCCTATGAAGACTTCGCGAAGACCGGGCAGGATCTGCGCAACTTCGAGATCTGCATCACGGACGAAAGTGCCGCGACGGTGGATCCGAAACCGGACGACCACGTCATCGGCGTGACGTTTCTGGCGAAGATGCCTCCCGGCATGCGCGGGCTCGGCAATGCAAGCCCGCTCGGGACGTCGATGAAATACGTGATCTCCCCGGAAACAGGCGAGATTCTCAAGGTTTATCTGACCAAGTGACCTGGGCGGCGGTGAAGGTGGCCAGCCTTCGTATGTGGGTAACTGCGGCGCAAACGACGTGAAACGCTGTGCGAGCAACAGGTGAGCATGCGCTCGGATCGCAGGCGGGGGGCGGATCCCGACGAATTCTGACCGTGACGAGCCGATCCGGATACGTGAGCCCGCGACTGAGCGCAGAAATGCCGGCTCCACGATGCGAGCGCGGGGGAATGTGCATCACGTTCGTGCGCTTGCCGACGTGCCGCATGTGGACAACCTGCACGCCCAGCCAGTCGAATCGCTGTGCCTCGGACAGGTGAGCGCCATGTACTCGACCATGTGAAACAGCGCGAATGCCTTGCTGGACAGGGATTTTCCGGAATGGAGCAGGTGATGGGGAGAATGTTCGCGCGATCCGCCGTGACTGAGTGCCGTGTGGATATCGAGCAGCCAGGACACTCGAAATCCTGTGCATTCAGCGGGTGAGGGTACGCGAAGTTGGTGAGGATGTTTGCGTCAACTACCGGGTTGTGGATATCACGCTTCCACGCAACTCGAAACGCTGTGCAGCCCCAAGGTGAGCGAACCGAACGATATCAGCATGTAGCGTCACCACGATCAAGCTGACCGGCCTCCACGATTCCCGGTGCGGTTCGGACACCGACTCGACTGGCGTCGCGAGAGAAGGCGGCATATACCAGGACAAAGTCGCACGGTGAGGACGATCGTTCGCTATGCTGCCGGTGACAACGCACCTATCCATCGGATACACATGAGCGCAACTGCAACTGCACGGATCATTCTCAAAGCCATGCTGAGCATTCCCATTGCTTTTGGGCTCGCCTATCCCCTTGTCCATCCTTCAGAAGGCGGTGGCGTTCTCGGCGAAATGGACCGGCTTGGGACAATCGGCGGCATCGTCGTCATCACGATTTTCCTGGCTCTGGTCTATGCGTACGCGAGCGACCTGAGGACTACCCTGAAGTCGGTCAACCAAGGATCGCGTGCGGCCGAACCCAACAGCGTCTGGCTCATGTTCCTCTTGCCGTACAACTTCATCGAGGACTTCTTCATTATTTCCAACGTTGCGAAGTCCCTGGAAGCGGAGTCTCGTATCAATCCGGCGCTGTCGGGCCTGCGCTCGTTCGGCCGGATCAGTGGCATCGGGTGGTGTCTTGCGTAGGTTGTTTCGTTGATACCCGATACCCTTGGCTCCATCGCCGGTGGCGTTGCAGTTTTTCTCTGGGTTTGGCACTGGGTGTTCGTGCGTCGAGCGAACAAGATGCTTGCCGGCAGCCAGGTCTCGGTGGCGACTCTACCTGGACGGACAGGATCGTAGCCATCCTTGGAGGCCGGATCGCTTACCCGTGATCGATGTGGACATCCCGTTCCGCAGCGACTCGAAACCCTGTGATTCCAAAGGTGAGAGCACCGGAGCGGCTTCGATGTGCATAACAGCCAGGGAAAGTCAGTCGAAACACTGTGCAAGCGAGTGGTGAGCGTGCGCCCGTTCAAGCCCGCTGGGCTGCGCCACAAAAGGCGCGGCGGCACCCTCAACCGCCAACCGGGCGCGCATCCTGCTACTTCAAGTCTGCTGATCGAGCGCCTGCGCGACCGCTTTCTCCGCGAGACTCCCGGCCGGCCCGACCACCGCATAGTTGAGCCCGTTCACCGACCCGTACCGTGCGAGCAACGCGCCATCCACACGTTGCCCGGCCGGCAGCAGCCGATGTTTCGATTCCGCCGGCCGGAGATAGAAGCTGAGCGTCCGCCCGGCCTCGTCCTCGTAGAGCACCATCGCAGCAGTAGCTCCGCTGTCGGTCGTGAACAGCCGTCCGCCGACCGGCCTGAACCCCGCCGCGCTCAGATCCGGCAGCCTTGCCGATGCCCCCACTCGCCGGGTGAGCCACCCCTGCAAATCGCCCGCACCTGTCGGCCGGTAATCCACCTTCGCCGTCTGATCGACCACCATCATCCGGTAAGCCTCGACTGCATCGCTCATCGGTGCGATGGGCGGCGCCGCGTTCCATCCACGCGCCTGCCATCCGCCGAATGTCCCCAGCCCGACGCAGAACACGAACGAAGCCGCGATCGCGAACCGCATCCGCGAGCGCTCCGCCTGCCTGCCGCGAATGGCGGCAGGATCCAGCGCAAGGTTATCCGCCGGCATCCGCACGCTTTCCAGCGCGGCCCGCAACCGCTGCGCATCCTGCTGCCATTGCTTCACCTGTTCCGCGCGCTCCGGATGCAGCGCGAGATAACGCTCGACCGCGGCGCGCGCATCGTCGTCGAGCTGGCCGTCGACGTAGGCCTGGAGGTCGTGTTCGTTCGGAGGCGTGTTCATTTTTTCATCAATCGCAAAGAAGGAGCAGGAAGCTCGCCGTCGCTGAGCTGGCGCAGCGCCTGGCGCGCGCGGGAGAGCCGCGACATCACGGTGCCGATCGGCACGTCGAGCAGGTCGGCGACTTCCTGATAGGTGAAGCCCTCGACCGCGACGAGCAGCAGCAGGCTGCGCTGCTCGTCGGAAAGCCGGCCGAACGCTTCGAGCGTCGCGCGCGCCGCGAATTCGCGTTCGGCGGACGGCCAGTGCGCTTCGTCGTCGTCGCGGATGCGCCCGAGCAGCCACGCGTAGCGCTTCGCGCTGCGTTTCCCGTCGAGAAACTGCCGGTACAGGATCGTGAAGAGCCAGCTGCGCAGCGACGCGTCGTCGCGGCGGCTCGTCCAGCGCGACAGTGCGCGCTCGAGCGTCGACTGGACGAGATCGTCGGCCGCGTGGACGTCACGCGCGAGCCAGAGCGCGAAGCGTCGCAACCTGGGGATGAGTTCGCGCAATGCGTCGTCGTCGAGGGCGGTGGAGGGCATGGCCGGGCCGGTTGCCGAATGGGTAGAGATGCCGCGTAAGACGCCGGTGGGCGCCGCGTATTCCACCAGCATAGGAAAAAAATTTTCGTGGAATAAAGCGGCGCGGGTGGCGTCCTACGCGGGTTCGACAATGACCTGATGGTCGGGAGCACATTCATGGAGCGATCTTCTTCCTCTTCTTCGCCGCAGCGCGAGCCTGGGCGCGGGTGGTGGCGCTGGGCCGCGATCGGCGGCGCGGTGGCCGGCGTGGCCGTGGCGTTCGGCTACGCGGGCGGCTGGCTTGCGCCGGCGCGTCTGACCCCGCACCGGATCGTCGACGCATTGCAGACGGCCGGCGGCGGCATTCACCCGGGCTTCCGGCGCAATCACGCGAAGGGCGTGTGCGTGACCGGTTACTTCGAAGGCAACGGCGCCGCGAGCGCGTATTCGGTCGCGCCGTTCTTCAAGGCGGTGCGCACGCCGGTGGTCGGGCGCTTCGCGTTGCCGGGCGGGAACCCGTACGCGCCCGACAGCAGCGTGCCGATCCGCAGCCTCGCGCTGAAGCTCACCGCGCCCGATGGCGAGCAATGGCGAACCGGGATGAACGCGATGCCCGTGTTTCCGGTGGCGACGCCGCAGGCGTTCTACGCGCAATTGATGGCGACCCGGCCCGATCCGAAGACGGGCAAGCCCGACCCGGCGAAGGTAAAGGCGTTTTTCGGCGCGCACCCGGAGGCGGGCGCGTTCCTGCAATGGGTGAAGGGTGCGAAGCCGAGCGCGAGCTACGTCACCGAAAGTTATTACGGATTGAACGCGTTCTACTTCGTCGACGCGGCCGGCAAGCGCCAGGCGGTGCGGTGGCGCGTCGTGCCGGAGCAGACGGCCGGCGCCGGCGACGTCGCGACGGCGGCGGACCCGAACGTGTTGCAGCAGGACGTGACGCAGCGCATCGCGGCGGGTGCGCAGAAGTGGAAGCTGCTGGTCACGTTGGCGGAGCCCGGCGATCCGGTGGACGACGCGACGAAGGTCTGGCCCGCGCAGCGCACGACGATCGACGCGGGCACGCTCGTGCTCGACCGCGTGGAGGCGCAGGACAGCGGGCCGTGCCGGGATGTGAATTACGACCCGACGGTGCTGCCGCAGGGGATTCAGGTGTCGGGGGATCCGTTGCTGGCGGCGCGCTCGGCTGCCTATGCGGATTCGTATCTGCGCAGGACGAGTGAAGAGGCCGGCGTGGCGGGTGTGGCCAGGTTGAGTTCGGAGGGACGGTGATGAAGACTTCTGCGACGTTTGGTTTGCCCGCGAGGGTGCTGCACTGGGTGATGGCCGCGATGATCATCGCGATGCTGTTCATCGGGGTGGGGATGGTGGCGTCCGTTTCCGGGCGGCACGAGGTTCTGGTGGCGATTCACAAGCCGCTGGGTGTGGCCGTGCTGGTGCTGGTGTGCGTGCGGATCGTGGTGCGGGTGTTGTCAAAGCCGCCGGCGTTACCCGAGGATCTGCCGTGGTGGCAGAAGGCGGCCGCGCACGGATCGCATCTCGTGCTGTATGCGCTGATGGTCGCGATGCCGCTGATCGGGTGGGCGATGCTGTCGGCGGGCGGGTATCCGGTGACGTTGGGCGGCGGCGTGCAGCTGCCGGCGCTGGTGTCGGCTGATCCGGTGACGTTCGCCTGGCTGAGGGTCGCGCATCGCGTGCTGGCGTATCTGTTCTTCTTGACGTTCCTCGCGCACTTTGCGGCGGCGCTGTATCACGGACTGATCCGGCGGGACGGCGTGGTGAGGGCGATGGTCGGGCGGTAACCGACGGGAAGGTCGAGTTCGCGGCGGCGGGGCTGTATACGGGCGACCGGGGCAGCTCTTGCCGTGCCGCTTATATATGACCACTGGGCAGGTTCGGCTGCTCCCGGCATAGCATGTCAAAAATATTTCACGAAAGGGGTTGCGTAGATTGGGGCAGGTGCTTAGAATCACGCCTCTTTCGCGCTAACGGAAACGCAGCGCGGGAGGAAGAAGGGAAGCGGTGCTGTTGAAGTTGGTTTTAACAACTCCAGTGCATACGAAATTAAACCGCAGTCGTCGCAACGAAGTAGTTAAAAAAGTTGTTGACGAGTTTTAAAAAACGGTTAATAATCTCACTTCTCTGCTGCTGAAAACGCAGC